>JBCCIR010000140.1:0-13698 GCA_039028175.1 Verrucomicrobiota bacterium | reverse complement strand
ATCGACGGCGCGGTTTGGCACCTCGATGTCGGCTCGTCACATCCTGGGGCTGGAGAAGGTCCCAAGGGTTCGGCTGTTCGCCGATTAAAGTGGCACGCGAGCTGGGTTCAGAACGTCGCGAGACAGTTCGGTCCTCTATCCTCTGTGGGCGTAGGAAAATTGAGGGGTTCAAACTCTAGTACGAGAGGACCGAGTTTGACGCACCTCTGGTGTTCCGGTTGTTACGTCAGTAGCATGGCCGGGCAGCTAAGTGCGGAACAGATAAGCGCTGAAAGCATCTAAGCGCCAAGCTATTCCCAAGATTAATTTTCCCTGAAGGATCGTCGAAGACTACGACGTTGATAGGCTGCGGGTGTAAGTGCAGTAATGCATTCAGCTTAGCAGTACTAATCATCCGATTGGCTTAATCCTTCTTTTCTTGCCGTTTTTTTTGACGTGCGGAATTGGAGTAGGAGAGAGTATTCGGATCACGAGAGTAAAGAAGCCAGTATAGTGGCGTCATGGGATTGATCTTATTGCCTTTGTATTTCTATCAAGTATGCAGCTGTCAGGGAGCGAAACGTTTCCCGTTTGGTTAATCGATAAAGTTTGTCGATTGACTGATGGGATTTGTTCTTTGAAAAAACTGAAATGACTGACTTGGCCATCGAGTTTGAGTGGTGGCCAGAAGTCCGCCGGGCGTGTTTGTCCGGTGGGATTCTGGTGACCAGAGCGCAGTGGAACCACCCAGTTCCATCCCGAACCTGGAAGTGAAACGCTGCCGCGCCGATGGTAGTGCGGCGATAGGCCGTGCGAGAGTAGGTCGTTGCCAGTTTTTTCCCCACCTTCATCCTGTTTTCAGGAGGGAGGTGGGGTTTTTTTTTGTGTCTGTCTGCGTGGGGGGTCTTGGATTGTTCTGATTGAGGCTCCTCGAGGGACGAAAAAAGGCGGAGGCATGATGCCTCCGCCTAGAGTTATAGCAGGTGGGAATATGACAAGTCGTGATCGGTCGAGACCGATCGGACGGCCCGAGGTTTAGTAGTAGCGGGCGTTTTCTTTGTCGTCTTTTGATTTTCCGATCAGGGCGCCGGTGACGGCTCCGCCAGCTCCGCCGATGACGGCGCCGGTGCCGGCGTTCCCGGATTGGTTTCCGATGATGGCTCCGGCGGCGGCTCCACTGGCACCGCCGATGGCGGCGCCTTTTCCGGCGTTGGTTTCAAAGCAACCAGTGGTCATGAGGGCGAGTGACGCGATGCCGGCACAGAGGGACAGTTGATAAGTGGTTTTCATGGAGAAAGTTAAGCTATCTTAAATAATGTGGCAAGTGGTAGTGGGCAGAGGACAGAGGGCAGAGGACAGAGGGCAGAGGACAGAGGGCAGAGGACAGATAGCGCGGTGTGGCGGGGGAAGGCTGGTCGAGGGAAAGGCGGGATTTCGCGGTTGCGTGGGTGGGGGAATCGGGAGAGACTATGCGGCTTGCCCTCGGGGGCGATGCGAATTTTTGTTTTGTTTGTTTGATGGGGACAGGTGCCAGAGCGGTTTAATGGGCACGCCTGGAAAGCGTGTGTGCCGGAAACGGTACCGAGGGTTCGAATCCCTCCCTGTCCGCCATTTCCTCCTTTGGACAAGGGGGGACAATGTCGGTCAATTGCTCCCCAGAGCCCTTGCTAGCAGGGCTTTTCAGCGAATCGTTCGCTTCGTCTGAATTTTCGGCTTTCCCATCTTTGGACTCATTTGGACAGGTTTTCCCAGAAGAACAGGATGATATAGGGGATGATTTGGGAGACTTAACTAAGTTCAATTCATCGATCAGGGGAAGGGCAGTTTGGTCGGTGTAAGACTGCATGGTGAGACGAAAATCACTGTGCCGCATCAATTGTTGGGCGACCTGCGGAGAGACCCCTGATGCACTCAACAGCGTGGCGAACGTGCGTCGGAATGAATGGAACTCCAACCCGCGGCCTCGATGATCAAGCAGAGGGATTTCTGCTGCCGCCAGATCCTTGCGGAACCGCTTCATCTGCGTAATCCCTTTGTCAAAGACAAGCGGAGAATCCGAGCTACTGAGTTCACGCATTGCAGCAAAAGCGGCGACTACTTCGGGGTGCAATGGCAGGAGACCGCCCTGACCGTTCTTCGTCTTTTCCGGTTCCAACTCAAGCCATGTGATTTTCCCATCGTCGCGGAGGCGGTTCCATTCGAGTGTCTTCAACTCGCTTCGTCGCAGCCCCGTATAGGCCGCAATCGTGTACAGATATCGGCGATATGGCGGAACGCAGGCGAGTAGGCTGTCCAGCTCGTCCAAGGTAAACGCGCGGTGCGAGTCAGACTTGGGAACAGTAAGGAACTTCACCTCTTTTAGAGGATCAAAAGGAATCCTTTGCCTTTCGGACAACCATCCGAACAATGTTCGCAAATGGCTTAGGTATGCGTTGAGGGTTTTCGCCTTCATGCCAGCGAAAGCCTTTTGATTGCGCCATTCCTCAAAGCCTTCAGCGGATACGTCACTAAGATGTATCCACCCGCATTGTTCAAAAACGCGAGTCGGCCTATTACGAGAATAGGCTCTGTGTTTTGGTTTCACGCCCGGCTTCAATCCATTCGCCAACCATAGATCGAGGAGCTCATTTAGAGGAGTCTGGGCCAATTCGCGAAGGTGCCTTGGTCGAATAAGTCCTGCCAGCTCGAGTTGCTTGTCCTCAACAATCTCCCGGGCCCTTTTTTCTGCCACTTCAGGATGCCGAGTCTTGAGTGGAAGATCGAATTGGCGACCATCGATCCAGAAGCGGACCCGCCAGGTTTTGCAGCCTTGTTGCTGAAAGAGTCTCATGACTCACCTCCTCCCGTCGCTCCGTTCCAGTATCTTAGGAATTCTTCTTCTTCTACAAGAAGCCGGCCGCCTTCTTTGTGGGCTTCGAACTTACCTTCAGCGATTCTTCTTCGAACGGTTTTGACCGATGCTTGCATGCGCTGTGCAACTTCTCTAATTTTGAGCAATTTTCTCTCCTTCATAAGTCTACTAGTTTTCCCGGATCGAAGAGTGTTTCTTTCGCCATTCCGAATGCCACTCCCAGAATTCACCTTTCCAATCTGGGATAGCTCCTTCGAGCTCCTCTTCGGTGACTCGCCCTAGGCGAATCATCCGAGCCTCTAACTCATGGGCCCAAGCCTTAAGCTCGGAAATGGGAACGTATACGAATGGGGTTTCCCGAGCTTTCCGCTGCTTGCCGAAAAGGCCCTTTCGCGTTCGTGTTACGTGAAAACAGAATGCGGTGAGATTTCCTTCTTTAACCCTCTTGTGAACCGCAGGCCTTGAAACGGGTGCAAACATGCTAGCACCGCCCGGGGACACCGTTGGCCCCGCCACGGCCGTTACTGCGTCATACCATTCTCCAGCCTCACCCTCAGTCCCTTCGGCTCTATAGACCCTGGTACCGCCGTCAGGCACGCCAAAAACCTTCTGTGCCTCAATAGGTATTTTAACAAACGGGAAGCGATCCTTGTCCATTACATCCCAATAATGGCAAAGAAGTTACGAAACGACAACTGAAAAAAGAAACATTTTGTTTCTTCCTCGGTTTCTTGTTCTGATGTGGGAATATGTTTCCGAAATGCAGGCGTATTCTCTTGAGTAAAGGGGGAATACCAACCTTATCGTGCTCTTTGGCCCAGATGCCGTGCTATTTTATGGAACTTTCAATTGAACTGACCCTTATATGAATATAGTTGATCAGCGAAGGGGGGGCTCGGATGATAATTAATCCTGAATATCGCACACACGATTCATACCTCGGATTGAGGATTGAGATCGTAGATGAAGGAACCGCAACCGTGACCCGAGAAACACACGATTCGATTTACCTCGAATCGGAATGTTTCACCGGATGGATGCTCAAGGCAGAAGTCGACGACTATCTCATAGATGACGCCACCAAAGAGCAATTTCAGAGCACGAGCTCTTTAGATCCTCAGTCCGCTTCGTGATCGACTTCGGTCCGGCGAACACCTCTCCGGCCAGGACGTCGACCACAAGGCAGGAGGCTATGTCTGGAGTGGCAGTCGTGGCGAATCGATCAGCCAAATAGAGGCGAAGTCCCGTTCCTATATAGGCTGCCCACTCGTCGGTTAGCGGTCGAGTCTTGCTGAAAACCAGCTTTATGGCTCCGACTTTTGATCTGCCTCTAGAATCAAACCTGAGCAGAAACTCGGGTCTTACGCTGACATCAACGCTTCCGACTCGGATTCGAGCCGGATACTTTTTTCGGACTTCAACATTTTTACCAGAGATTTTTAGCCTTGGTGAAATAGTCAGAAAGTTCTGTAACGCCAAAATTGTGTTTGCCCGATCATTGTCCGCCCATTCGGACAAACCCGATTTTTTCTCCAATTCAGCGATAGATCCCTCGACTAGGGAGCTGTCAGAGCATCCTCCTGCAACGAAATTCCCGATTGCCTCGTAAGCGGCGTGATATCTTTGCATCTTGGGCGGATTCCCATATTTCAGGTCTTTGACGATCGTTCGGCGTCTCCCTGCCGACGGAGATGTGCAGTACTCGCCGAGTTTGTTGATTGTCACGAAGGGACTCGTGTGCTTCATCACACGGTCCTCGATCTTACCCACAACTCCTCTCGTTACCCCGATATCTGCGCTTTCCTCAATATCTGTATTTTCTGGTCTTAATGACATTTAACTTTTCCTATCTTTCCCCCTTGACGACCAGGCGACCTTATGTCTTAATATCGTACCGTTTGATAATACCTGTTCATTCTTAGGAATTTACGAATTACTCAAAAACCGTCGTGGAACTGGCATTCCGCGGCGGTTTTTTTATTCTAGCGAATGCGCCGCTGGCGTCAACCTTAAATATCTAGGTTTCCTAATGATTGTGAACAACTTGTGTATATCTGGAGAATCTCTGCTGGCATCCTGAAATCACGATAATTTGATGTGATGGTGGTGGGCGCCGCAGTTTTTTGCCTTCGAGCATGACCCAAGTACGCTCTGGTCTTTGCTTAGGCAGGACAGTTATTGTGTACTTTAACAAGACTAAGGCGCCGGTCGCGCTCCGCGCGATCCGGGCGCCTTTAGTGGCTATATTTGGAATATTCGTAAAATAGCGGGCTATTTTCACCTAGACTCCTATCCAAACAGGTTTATCTGCATGAAAGTGGATAAACCTCCTGTTCGCCCAAAGAGGAACGCAATGAAAGCGATTGCCGGTTGTCTACTCATTCTTCTTCTCAGTTGTTCCGAGCGGCAGCCAATCACTGGTAGCTATCAAGGAAACGAAGAGCACGATTACGAAACTTCCGCGCATGTCGAGAAGCTCCTTGTTTCACCACGTTTCGCATTTCGTGATAGGCTTGGGTTTGAGCTCCCTAAACAGTTCGTCGTCGATAGAGCAGTTCGCTACCTGGGCAACAATTCCGATGGGTACAAATTTTTCTTATCTAGCTCAGAGCCACGGTCCGGGATCTCCGATATGATTGATCTCTTTTCGAAGGATGGGTGGAAGATTAACACTGGATCGGAAACCTTTCGGGGCGGCCTCACCGACGTGAACGACAGAATTGAGTTCGAAGCATGGCCAACTGAACACCACGATCCCGCGCTTTGGTTCTGTGGGCTGCAATTAAATCAGGTAACCGAAGAAATCTATTTTCACATTTCTGAATTCGATTAGCCAATCATGGGCGCATTGGGAGCAACGGCTGACCAGCTCTGACATTGAGTGAGACTCTGTAATTCCAACCGTGATCCAGCATCGAGCACACGCTCCCGGTCAGCCGTGCCTCATTCTTTGCGTCCCTGCACAATCCACTCGCAAAAACGGCGCATGGGCAGTATCATTTACTCATGCCAGAGAACCTTGAAATGATCGAGCGTGGGGCGCTTGAGCTTCCGGAGGATCAGCGGTTGACGCTGGCCCATCGAATTCTTCAAAGCACGGAGCCCCCTGAAGATTCGGTGGTTGCGGAATGGTGGGAGGGCGAGATCGTGGAACGGATTGCGAAGCTGGACGCGGGAGAGACGGAGCGAATCAGTGCCTCGGAAGTGTTCCGGCAGCTCGATGAGCGGCTTGAGAAATGATCGTGGAGTTTACGACCGAGGCCCGGGCGGATTTGTTCGAGGCAGCGGAATACTACGACGCGAAGGAAGCGGGGCTTGGTGTTCGGTTTCGGAATGAGGTTGCGCAGATTCTCCAGACGGTGGGGAGCACGCCTTTTCTCTGGCGGGAGCGGCCGAAGGGGTATCGCCGCGTCAATTGTCCGGTGTTTCCCTACTATCTGGCCTACGTGATCCGCGAAAATTCTGTGGTGGTGGTGGCGGTGGCCCATGGGAGCCGGAAGCCGGGCTTTTGGTATGATCGGCTTGGCGGTTGAGAGTCCAGGGTGATTCTCGGGTGTGGATGGGTGGGTGACCGCTTCACGCAAGAAGAACCCCGGCATAACTCGGCTTTCGCCTCGGCCTGCGGCACTTATACGGGGTTAATCTTGCGCTCCGCTCGTCATAGGGCGGTTGTGGTAAGGAATCGTTTTCCTTGAAGGAAACCGGTTGTTACACTTTTGAGTCGAGGACGGTAGCCTTTGTGATGATCAGTCGTTTGCTGTCGTCGACTCGATAGCGTTCGGCGTGGAGAGTGACCGTTTTGAATTCCGCCAGTTGAGGGAATTTCTTCACTTCGAGATTCTGGACGCTCACGCGGGCGTCGGTCTTGGGGTCCAGCCATTGTTCGAAAAGGGCCATACCCGGGCGCAGGGCAAGTTCGTGCGCCACCCGGACGGTCACGCCGCTCCCATCTTTGCGTTCGAAGGCGTCGGCAGTGCTGCTGACGACGATCCCGCGCGCGAAGATGCCGCATTGAGAGTTATTCGGTTCGGTAGCTGGTTTGTTTATTGTCTCTTTATCCATGGTGTTAATTGGTTTCCGCCGCTAATCAGGATGGCACCGTTGCCCAGGTAGCGACGTTCCAAGGCAATGGCGTAGATCATTTCGTTCAGGAGCTCGGCAAACGGTCTCTTGAGGGGGAGGGTTCGGTATCGTTCGCCGGTTCTGAGAATTGCTTTCCGCTTCCATAGCTCAATTCGTTGGCCGATCGTCGTGGACGTCCGTTTTGTACAATCTTCGTTTGATTGATCGTCCTTCGCGGTTTGAGGGACCCTTTCAACAGGAGCGAGAAAGCCTTTCGAGCTTTGGAAAATGCGCAATCGAGTCCGGTTAAGAACCCACTCGGGAAGCGTCCCGGCTTTCGTGACATACTTCAGGAGGTATCTGAACTTGTGAGAACTGATTCGCCGAACGTGGGTGAAGCCTAGCCCCCAGAGGTGATTGAGCAGCTCTTTCGGGAGGTAGTTGCGCGTGAGGAAGATCGCGTGGTAATGCGCCCAGCCGCTCTTGTGAAACTCGAGCTTGATCGCATACGGCGAATCGATCTTGTAAACCTTGCCCTCCCACGCCACACCATTGCGGAGTCGGTGGAAGATACGGCGAAGTCGATCCCGGGAATGTTCGAAAGCCGCTTCCGGGCACGAGTAAAGACCGGGATCGACCGTGAAGGTGAGAAACAGTTTGCCAGACACATTCGGAAGACGGGGCGTGAGACGCTTCACGACCTTGTGCCGGCCCCGCTCGTGAAACCACGATTCGGGGATGTACTCGCGCAGTTCGGAACGCCCGCGGCCGGTTTTTGGAGGCTTGGGCGGTTTCGGTGGGCGATACGGGTCGTTGATCCGGTATTGGCGGCTCATGATTCGCCCTCCTTCCATGGTTCGATGATGGCCGCCATGGCGCGGCGGATTGAGCTGGGGAGATCGGGCCAAACGGAGACGATTTGGCTCAACTCGGGGCAGGTCGGACCGGGATCCCGGGATGATATACAGGATGATTCGGAATCCTTAAGTTCGGGAGCGCCTGTATCTACAGGGGATTCGGGCGATGGCTCCGAGGGTTCGAATCCCTCCCTGTCCGCCACCAGCGTGACGCTGGACTCAGAGATTATGGGTCTGGAAAGGATGCGAAGGAGCTCATTATTGCCTCCTCTGGGGAAAAGCTTTATCGTTAGGTAAACGGGTTCAATACTCGGTAGTGATTAAAGCACGATGGAATTTGGACTTACCAGGAAACTAGTTGTTGCGAGCGCGACCGTCGGTATGACTCTGCTGGGATCGGTGTCGGGACAAAATGAGGGACAGCAGACTAGAAAGAGTTTCCTTGTTCAGTTCGAAGAGCCTCGAGCAGTGGGATTCATCTCCTGCAAGATGATGGATACAACCATCCAACGAATGGTCGGTCTGGTAGGCGAAGATCATCAAGGTGTAATGCTAAAGTGGTCTGAGCGCTATTCGGGAGAAAAGGTAGGTACCAAAATTCGAATTACGGAGACTGGGGTGCAGGCGCTGGTATTTGATGACATCACCGATGTCAATGATGGATTTGAAGTAACTGCTATTCGTATGGGAACTAATGTTCTTGAAATTGATGATGATCCACAGCGGACACCGGAAATTGATGAGTGGCTAACTGTGCGGGGAAGTGGGCCTTACCCTTCTCTCGTAAAGGGCTTCAATGAGTCCAAAACGATTTCGGTAATTCTACTTATCGTCGATGCTGGTGGAATCGAAGTCGTATCAGGCCAAGACTTCGATTTAAGAACCATGGAAGAGACTGTCACGCTAACCATTGAAGATGCGACGTATCTTACGAATGTGAAGCAACCTCGGGAGAATTTGACCTTTTCTTTTGGATCAGAAGAAAGGGTCGAACGAATTGCTTTGAGTCAGGAATTTTTTCGCCCCAAGGTTGAAGGTATTCTTTGGGGAGACTTGGGCGAGAGTGGAAACTAGCGTGAGGTCTAAGCAATTCATCCCGGAGGGGAATTATTTCCTTATCATTGTTGAGGACGGTGCGATCACGCACAAGACCGCCAATATTTGCCTTCCTCATAAGGAATTTGTACGCCGAAAGATCGGCAACCTGCCGAAGGGAGCTTGGGTCGGATCGGTTGCCAAAGTCGACGGCTCTCTCGAAGCATTCAATTCGTTCACGTTCTATGGTAATGAGTTGCCTGCTAATGATTCTGTCCAGACTGCGGTTCAGGAAGTCTTTGAATAGACAGGCGCTGTGGCCGAGGGAATTTAAAACGCGCTTTTGCCGAAATGTGTAGTGAATACCTGGAAGCGTTGAGCGATCAATTCGAACTTCTCTCGCAATGGAATGGCTGATTATTTACTAGATCGGGCTGTTGCCGAATGTAAGGACGGAGCAGATTTTGAGGCGGTTTTATCCGCGCTGGAAGAACACTACGGATCGAGAGAGCTCGCCGAACAGAAACTTCATGAGGCGCTCGAGAGAGATTTGAGGCAGACCGTCAGGTTCGCTCGACAAGTTAATGTTCATCAGATTTTGCTGACGATTCTTTTCAGCGTCGTCATTCTTGCAGGACTGATAGCGATTGTAACGGTGGGGGTGGACATTATGGGGATATCTTGTATCGCCTTCGGAGCAATCGCGCTCTACATGCTATACTTTGGGCACTCGAATTCGAACGAGTGATGGTCCTATGATCCCTTTTGACGTATTCATCACCTCAGATGCCAATTGGGAAGCAAAAATAAGTCACGCAATCCGGTGCCTAGACGTCCGCGATTACTTCCAATCCAGATGCTATGGATCAAGCGTTAGCGCTATTTCAATTGTTCTCATGTGTCGAGACCCTGACCTTAATTTTAGGCAGCGAATAGCGTATACCAAAGCGGACAAGGTTTTGGGTTTCGACGTTATGCTTTCACTTGAAGACTTCGTGGGCGTTTCCCATAGCCGGCGCCGAGAGATCATTGCTCAATCTTTGTGTAGTGAGACGACCAGAATAGTTCGGAAGTACAAATTTGATGACTTCGAAACCGAACGGTTTCTCTCGGATTTCACGTCCCGGGTAAACGAGCAGCTACTGGGGGATGATTCTTCTCGCTATGATCATCTGTGTTTGCCTTGACTATCAAACAGGGAGCGAGTAGTCGAACGTGGACATTTGAGACAGTTTCGGATCAGGGGCATTTGCTCTGTCCCATAATCGTTCGTTGGGATTGGGGGAGGACAGTTTTTGTGTATATAAACAAGACTAAGGCGCCGGTCGCGCTCTGCGCGATCCGGGCTCCTCATGTTCTTTGTATTTTACTGCCCGCTAGCTATCGTTGACGCCTTCTCCTTGGGCATAGATTTGAACGAACTCGACTGATTCTGCCTCGGTGAGCACGAAGCTACCAATTATAGACCCGACTAGAGACTCGGGGCGAATGATGGCCCCGCAAAGGATCAGACCGTCTACGTGGCTGCCTTGAAACGTGGCTCCTGTGAGATTTGTCATGGACATGTCGGAGGATTTGAGGTTGCAGCCGAGAAAGTTGGCTTTTTGGAGAGAGGCACCCCGAAAATCAATGCCTGTCACGAATGCATTGCGGAAAGTGGCGCCGTCTAAATCGGCCCCCCGAAGGCTTTCACCCTCGAGAAGCTCGAAATTGGCAAATTCGCGCTCTCCTTCGGCGTATTGAGCGAGTAGCTGCTTAGCGGTCATAGTAGCGTGCATCTATGGACATTGCCCAGGGCACTTGTGGAGAGTTGCGAAATCTGTTTCCGTGCTCTCCATCAACTCGCTCCTACGTTTCGATCTGTGAACAGGTCGACTTCATTCTCGGCGAGGTAGTCAAAAATCGAGAATGGGCCGTGTTTGGAACGGTAAGCCAATTCCTCAAACGTGACTGGCACGAGATTTAGGATATGGATATTTTGTGAGTCGAAGGTCGTTTTGTCCCAGCCTTCGTCAGTAAAGGCGGGGTACATTAAGAGTGCGTCGCAGCTTGGGAAATACGGGATAGAACCTGGTTGCGTGATTGTATGAGCCCAGTCCAGCGACGTCTTGTTCATGAATGGATAGAGCGCGAGATTCGCGCAGAAAGCACTAACCTTGTTGAGGTCCATGGTAGATGCCGTCCGGCGGACGGCGAAATGGAGTTCCGCTCGATGATCGCATCCAACCATCGGTTTGTCAGCCATCCCCACGGTTGCGAAGCTGGTAATTGCTAGATCTTGCTCGTCGAACCAAATCAAAACGTCAATTCGCTCTGGCCAGTTGGATTCAGGCGGAGGAGGGGGGTCATAAAACGCATACGACTGATCTGGTTCGCCGAAGCGCTCGATTGTCTCTTCGTAGACGTGGCGAATAATGGGAGACGCACCCATGGTCGGGTAATTCTAATGTTAGCCTACTCCGTAGATCATAAGACGGCCGGAGGAGGTGTCTCGAACGACTTGTTGTGGTTCTGCGTCATACTCAGGATGAATCATTCATCTTCCCCCGCCTCGGAGTAATACTTGCGAAGATACGAGTCGATCTCTTTATCGCTAGCTTTCCATTCTTTACCGCGCTTGTCGCGCATTGCCATTATGCCAAGGATTTCCAGAGGATTGGTTGCCGACAACGTCAGGTCACCCTTGCGTGCGACCCAGTATTCGGAAGCATTTTCAGATTCTTCCTGTGCTCGCTCAACAGCAAATCCATATGCTTGCAGTGCAAGATATGCTGGCACCTCAACATTTCCTGCAAAGGTTATGTGTTCGTTCATTGGCGGCAATATTCGGATAAAATTGCGCCTACCTCTTGTTTACATTGGTAGAACCCGGAATAGGTAGATTATGCCCATGTAAAATCACCCGGATTAGAGGAAATTATAGACGTTCCTAAGCCAGTTGCCGTCCAAAAAATGATCTACCTTTGCCGGAACTCTATTTCCTGTAATATGACCCTTCTTCGGCGTCCATGGGCTTTCGGGGGCACAGGGTTGCTCTGTGAACGCTCCAGACCGGTCCCTCAACCGGAACCTTTTCGACTACCGACCTCTATTCCGGCTGACGGCCCGGCCTTCCGCTATCAGGGATGGGGAATCGGTTTCCTTGAAGGAAACCAGTGGAGGGACTTAGGGGTCGAGCACGGTGGCCTTGGAAATGATGAGCTGTTTGGTGTCGTCGACGCTGTAGCGTTCCGTGTGGAGAGTGACCATCTCGCGTTCGGGTAGGGTAGTTGAGGGTATTTCTTCACCTCCCGATTCTGCAACGACGGGGGTGAGAATAGCTGACCTTTGTTCCATTATATGTCATATACGGCAGCGGTTCCGATTCAAGCCGAGGGGGTGAACGATGATCAAGGACGAGCATAGGAAGTGGTGGATTCTCATCGCGATGGGGACGGTGGGGGGCTTGTTTCTGTTGGATGAGACAGTGGTCGGGGTGGCGTTGCCGTCGATCCGGCATGATCTGGGGATGAGCCAGACGCTGTCGCACTGGGTGATCAGTGCGTATTTCCTGGTCTTCACCGCGTTTGCGGCGGTGAGCGGCAAGATGGGGGATCGGATTGGGTTTCGGAACGTGGTGTTGATCGGCTGTTCCGCGTTTGGGGTTGGCTCGCTGGCCTGTGGGTTTGCGGAGCAAGGCGCGGTGTTGATTGCCGCGCGGGCGGTGCAGGGGTTTGGCGCAGCGGTGTTGTTTCCCGCGACGATCGCGATGGTGACGATTGTGTTTCCCAAAGAGCAGCGGGGCATGGCCATCGGTGTCTTTGCCGCGATTACCACGAGCTTCTTGAGTGTCGGCCCGGTGTTGGGCGGGGTGTTGACGGAGTTTGTTTCCTGGCAGTGGATTTTTTGGATCAACGTGCCGTTGGTCGTCGCGATTATTGTTATCGTGATGCTGGCCTGGGTCGACTTGCCGCGTGAATCCGAGCAACCTCGCCTGGATTACGGGGGGCTGATCACCCTGGTGGCGAGCTTGGGCATGATCATTTTCGGTGTCATGCAGGGGGCGAGTTGGGGATGGACGCAGCCGGCCATTGTGGGGCTGCTGGTGGGTGGTGTGATTGCGCTCGTGTTGTTTGTGATTATTGAGAACAAGACCGCGGAGCCTTTGATCGAGGTTGATTTGTTTCGTTCGGTCTCGTTTAGCGCGTCGACGCTGGTTTTGTTTACCGGGCAATACTGCAAGCTGAGCATCGTTGTGTTCGGTGCGCTTTATTTGCAGGATGCCTTGGGGATGAGTCCGCTGATGGCCGGGCTGGCGATCCTGGTGCCGGTGGCGGGATTTCCTTTTCTGTCTGGTCCGTGCGGAAAGATTGCGGACAAGCATGGCGCGCGGAAGCCGGTATTGGTGGGCTTGACGGTGGCGACGGCGGCGATGGTCTGGATTGGGCTGACCGCGTCGCGGGACAGTTATTGGTGGTTGTTGCCGGGATTTATCGGGTGGGGATTGGGGATGCCCTTTTGCTATGTCCCCGTTTTACGGTTGGTGGCCAATTCGGTGCCGAAGGAGAAGCAAGGGCAGACCAGCGGGATTGCGGCGACCGCTCGATTGCTCGGTGGGACCTTTGGGGTTTCTATCTCGAGCACGCTTCTTGTGGGCACGGATCGTTTTGACGCGGTCTTTTTGGTTACGGCGGGGATTATGTTCGTCACCTTGGTGATTGGGGCCTTGGGGATTGAGCATCAGTCTCCCGGCAAGGAAGGGGCAGCGCGGGAAAACTGTGAGAAAGGTCTCGGTGGGGAGGAAAAAGGGGCCGATTTAGGGGATTTGGGAGGGGAAAGTGGGTGGGAGAGGGCTTGGGACGGTGGATTGGCGGGAAATTTGGCTAGAATGGGTGTTATTGAAATTTTAAATATTAAGTTGATTTAACTATTTAT
>JBCCIR010000139.1:0-13876 GCA_039028175.1 Verrucomicrobiota bacterium | reverse complement strand
CGGTGGTGGTGATGCGGCTCCGGTGATGCCGGCGTCGACGATGGCTCCGATGTCGCCATTGGAGCAGCCGGTGGCGACCTCGCCGTCGACGCAGCGGCGTTTGTTGGAAATGCCCACCGCGCCGGTGGGATCGTCGTTTCGGCCGGACGTGGTGAGTTGTTTTGAGCCGGGGTCGCGGCATTTTGACATTTTTCCGAGTGTGTTTTTACCGGACTCGGGATCGAGTGTGCTGGATGACGCGTGGGGGGCGGGTATTGGGGCGAGCACCTTTTACAATCAGATCTTTGGGTTGAGTGTGGATGCGATTTGGTGGAAGCCGACTTCCCGGAGTGCGTTCGCGATTTCGGGCAGCGTGGTGGCGCGGTTCCCGCAGAAGGCCTTGCCGATTGCGCCTTATATTTACGGGGGTTTTGGGGGATTGTTCAGTGATGAGCTTCAGGATGGGGCGACGGGGCATTTGGGGGGTGGATTGGATGTGCGGTTTAATCGCTTGGATTGTATTGGGATTTTCCTGGATGCGCGTTACACGTGGGCGGATAAGATTGACAACTACGCGGTTGTCAGCGGCGGGTTACGGTTTGCGTTTTGAGGAGTCGATTTCCGCGTAACTGACATTAAGCCGGGGGCTGGAGCTGCGAACTCCAGCCCTCTTTTTTTTGAACAGGAGGGAACGGAGGAGAGGGAGGGTTTGGGGAAGCTCTGGGTAGCGAGGGGCAAGCTTCGGGTGGTCGCGGTTGGGGATGTTCTGTCGTCTTTGGTTTCGTGCGTGCGCCCTCGGCGAGGGCGCGCTACCGGCTTCGCCCTGTGGGAACGGGGGCATTGTTGGGACTGGGCATGGGGTGTGGTGGCGTGGGCTTTGGGTGTGACAAGGTGGCTGCGCGGGTTGGCGGGAATGCGACATTTTGGCACGATTCTCGGAGAATTGGGGAGATTTGGCGATTGGGACTAAATTCATAACATCCTGATTGTGAGTTGATTAAGGATTTCAAATAGGGGATGGCATGGGTTTTGCAAAGAGAGGAGGGGCAACGCTGTCTCTTTATGAGGCGGGAAAGGAGATTTTAAGATTATGAGCAAGATACTAGGCATTGATTTGGGAACGACGAATTCCTGTATGGCGGTGATGGAGGCCGGGGAGCCGGTGGTATTGGAGAATTCGGAGGGAGCACGCACGACGCCGTCGGTGGTGGCTTTTTCGAAGAATGGGGAGCGTTTGGTGGGTCAGGCGGCGAAGCGCCAGGCGATTACGAACGCGGAGAACACCGTTTTTTCCGTGAAGCGGTTGATGGGGCGGAAGTTTTCCGAGTTGGGGGATTCTGAGAAGCAGACCCCTTATAAGATTGTGGAGGCGGACAATGGGGACGCGCACGTGGAGGTGGAAGTGGACGGGGAGAAGAAGACTTATAGTCCCCAGGAAGTTTCCGCGATGATTTTGAGCAAGCTGAAGGCGGATGCCGAGGCGAAGCTGGGGGAGACCATTACCGAGGCGGTGATTACCGTGCCGGCCTATTTCAATGACTCGCAGCGGAATGCGACGAAGGCGGCGGGTGAGATTGCGGGGTTGGATGTGCGCCGGATCATCAACGAGCCGACGGCGGCGTCATTGGCGTATGGATTGGACCGGAAGTCGGACGAGAAGATTGCCGTGTATGACCTGGGTGGCGGGACTTTTGATATTTCTGTTCTCGAGATTGGGGACGGGGTGTTTGAAGTGTTGGCCACGGACGGGGACACGCATCTCGGTGGTGACGACTGGGACAACGCGATCATCGCGTGGATCAAGAAAGAGTTTCAGGATGAGTCGGGCATTGATTTGACGGGTCAACCGGATGCCTTGCAGCGGATCAAGGAAGAAGCGGAGAAGGCGAAGATCGCCCTTTCTTCGTCGCAGGAGTATGAGATCAACCTGCCGTTCATCACGGCGGATCAGACGGGACCGAAGCACATTCAGCGGACCTTGACGCGTTCGCAGTTGGAGCAGATGACGGATGATTTGTTCGAGCGGACGATCGGGCCGGTGAAGAACTGCTTGGGCGAGGCGAAGACGAGTGCGGGAGAGATTGATGAATTGGTTTTGGTGGGTGGGATGACCCGTATGCCGAAGGTCATTGAGACGGCGCGTGAATTGGCGGGCAAAGAGCCGCACAAGGGGGTGAACCCCGACGAAGTCGTCGCGATTGGCGCGTCGATTCAGGGTGGTGTGCTCCAGGGCGACGTGAAGGATGTTCTGTTGTTGGATGTGACGCCATTGACGCTGGCTATTGAGACGGCGGGCGGCGTGGCCACGGCGATGATTCCCCGGAACACGACCATTCCGAAGAAGGTGGAGCAGGTCTTTTCGACTTATGCGGACAACCAGACGGGCGTGGAGATTGTGGTTTTGCAGGGGGAACGTCCGATGTCGAAGGACAACAAGGTATTGGGGACCTTCAAGTTGGACGGGATTCCGCCGGCTCCTCGCGGGGTGCCGCAGATTGAAGTGTCGTTCGACATTGATGCGAACGGGATCATTCACGTCACGGCGAAGGACAAGGGGACGGGCAAGGAGCAGAAGATTTCCATCTCGGGCTCGAGTGGTTTGTCGGACGAAGAGATCGAGCGCGCGAAGAAGGAAGCGGAGGAGCATGCCGATGAGGATGCGAAGCGCAAGGAAGGTGTGGAGATTCGGAACACGGCGGACACGACTGCCTATCAGATCAAGAAGGCGCTTGAGGAATTGGGCGACAAGGTCGGCGACGACGACAAGAAGAAGGTTGAGGAAGCGGTGGCGAAGGTGGAGGAAGCCTTGAAGGGCGACGACACGGACGCGATCAAGTCGGCTTCGGACGATCTTCAGAAGATGTTCAATGACATTGCGACGGCGGCGTATGCGGCGGCGGGCGGTGATGCAGCGGCGGATCCGGCGGCGGCGGCAGCTGCTGCGGCGGCGGCCGCGGGTGAAGGTGCGGGTGGCGGCGGCGGGGATGATGACGCGGAGGGCGAACCGAAGGAAGCGAAGGCCAAAGTGGTGGACGCGGACTTTGAAGTCGTCGACGAGGAGGCCAAGGGCTAGGGCTGCCCTTGCGGGATACGGGACTCAATTGGATCACACACTCAGAGCACGCCTATCGACTGAATCGGACTGAATACTGACACTTTGAGATGAGGGATCAGGGCCATTTCCGGCTTTATGATCAAGCCGGAAAAACTCTGGTCCTTGTCTTAGAACAAACCAAAAAACCTAACTGAATATAACCAACATGGCACAGAGCATTAGACCTCTCGGCACGCGCGTCCTTGTGAGGCGGGTAGACGAGGAAGAAACATCGGAAGGTGGCATTATCCTGCCGGACACGGCGAAGGAGAAGCCCCAGGAAGCGAAGATCGTGGCTCTCGGCACGGGGAAGAATGAAGACGGCGAGACCGTTGAGTTCTCCGTGAAAGAGGGAGACACCGTTCTTTTGTCCAAGTATGGCGGCACCGAGATCAAGATCGGCGGTGAAGAACATCTCATCGTGAGCGAGAGCGACATTCTCGCGATTGTCGAGTAATCGGGCGCGCAGCGTTTGATAGAAACCAACCAAAGAACCAACAACTAGAGAAATGGCTAAACAACTTACATTTGACGAAAGCGCCCGCCATGCCCTGCTTCGCGGGGTGAACAAGCTGGCGAAAGCGGTCAAGAGCACCTTGGGGCCCTCGGGTCGCAACGTGATTCTGGACAAGAAATTCGGCAGCCCGACCATCACCAAGGACGGCGTGACTGTCGCGAAGGAGATCGAACTGGAGGATTCCTATGAGAACATGGGTGCCCAGTTGATCAAGGAAGTGTCATCGAAGACCTCTGATGTGGCCGGTGACGGCACGACGACGGCGACGGTGCTGGCCGAGGCGGTTTATTCGCAGGGCTTGCGCAACGTCACGGCGGGTGCGAACCCGACTTCGTTGCAGCGTGGGATTCTCAAGGCTTGCGACGCGATTGTTGCGAAGCTCGGTGAGATTTCGACGCAAGTGACCGAGACCAAGGAAATCGCCCAGGTGGCGACTGTTTCCGCCAACTGGGACACTGAGATCGGCAACATCATTGCCGACGCGATGGACAAGGTGGGCAAGGACGGCACGATCACGGTTGAAGAAGCGAAGGGCATCGAGACCACTCTTGAAGTGGTGGAAGGGATGCAATTCGACAAGGGGTATCTTTCTCCTTACTTCGTGACGGATCCGGAGAGCATGGAAGCGGTTCTTGAGAACCCTTACATCTTGATCCACGAGAAGAAGATCAGCAATTTGAAGGACATGCTTCCGCTGCTTGAGAAGGTGGCGAAGAGCGGTCGTCCGTTCCTGATCATCGCGGAAGACGTGGAAGGTGAAGCCTTGGCGACCTTGGTCGTGAACAAGCTTCGCGGCACCTTGAACGTCACGGCGGTGAAAGCGCCCGGCTTTGGGGATCGTCGCAAGGCGATGCTTGAGGACATTGCGATTTTGACCGGTGGTCGTGTCATCACGGAAGACTTGGGCATCAAGCTTGAGAACGTGGACATGGCTGACCTTGGCGAAGCCAAGACGGTGAAGATCGACAAGGAGAGCACGACGGTTGTGGAGGGGGCGGGAGCCTCTGACTCGATCACGGGTCGTGTGACACAGATCAAGCGTCAGATTGAAGAGACGACTTCCGATTACGATCGTGAGAAGCTGCAAGAGCGTTTGGCCAAATTGGCCGGCGGTGTGGCGGTGATCAACGTCGGCGCTGCGACGGAAACCGAGATGAAGGAGAAGAAAGCCCGTGTGGAAGACGCGCTTCACGCCACCCGTGCTGCGGTGGAAGAAGGCATTGTTCCCGGTGGTGGCACTGCGTTGATTCGGGCGCAGGGAGCCGTGGGTGATCTTGGCCTGGAAGGTGACGAAGCGACCGGTGCGGAGATTATTGCGAAAGCGATCGAGCAACCGTTGGCGACCTTGGCGGCGAACGCCGGTCGTGAGGGTTCCTTGATTGTGGAGCACGTGAAGAACGAGAAGGGCAACAACGGATACAACGTGGCGACGGGCGAGTATGAAGATCTCGTGGCTGCGGGTGTTGTTGATCCGACGAAGGTGACGCGCAGTGCCTTGCAGAATGCGGCCTCGATTGCGGGTCTTCTGTTGACGACGGAGTGTTTGATTACGGACATTCCGGAGAAGGAAGAGCCGGCGGGTGACCATCACCATGACCACGGAATGGGTGGCATGGGCGGCATGATGTAGGCGGCGAGTCGCCGCGGACAGATATCCGCCTTTGGCGGATGGCTGGCGCCGGGGCGACTGTCTGTCTTACAGAAAATCAACGAGAGCGGGCATCGGGAGACCGGTGCCCGTTCTTTTTTTTGCAGAAAAGGCTTGTTCATTTGAACAGTATCGCTTAGGGTTGGGTTTATGAACAACCTTAACAAAGTGATATTGATTGGGAACCTCACGCGTGATCCTGAGGTTCGGCAGACGGCGAAGGGGACTTCGGTGGCGGATTTGGGTTTGGCGGTGAACCGGCGGGTACCTGGCGGTGGGGATGGGGGGGAGCGGCGTGAGGAGACGACTTTTGTGGATGTGGTGTTGTGGAACAAGCAGGCGGATTTGGCGGGGCAATTTTTGCAGAAGGGGAGCCGGGTGTATGTGGAGGGGCGTTTGCAATTGGAGACGTGGGAGGACCGGAAGACGGGGCAGAAGCGGCAGAAGATGCGGGTGGTGGGGGACCGGATGGAGTTTGCGGATGGGCCGCGTGGGGAAGGGAAGCGAGAGGGGGAGCGAGCGCGGGAGTATGCGGAGGCGTGAGGGGGGCTGATGGCTTTGATGGTGTGGTGGTTTGAGGGGTTGCTGGTATCGGCGAAAAAACAGGATGTTGTTTTCTCACTGGTTGTGGGATGTGCTGTCGAAGGGCGGCCAATCTCTGGATGAATCCCTGATTCGGAGATTGCGCCGCCGGGCGGCAGGCGTCGCCGGACGGCAGGACTGGGAAAGACTTGGGAGACGAGGGGTGGAGCGGGGGCCGCGCGCGGTTTTCGCTGGTGTGAGGGGGGAGAGTGGGGCTAGTTTGTGGGGTGATGAACGATGGTGAACTGGCGAGTGACGAAGTGATGGGGCGGCGCGGGGCCTTGGGCCGATTGGGGGGAGTGGCGTTGGGTGGAGCGGTTTTTGGCGGCGCCGGCGGATGGATTCGAGCGGCGGAAGAGGTGGTGGCGGAGGTGGCGAGTGCGGGGCCGGTGGTGACGAACGGGAATATTCGGCAGTCGATCATGGGGTGGTGTTTCAAGGATCATTTGGATCCTTTGGCCTTGGCGAAGGTGTGCAAGGAGATCGGTCTGGTGGCGATGGAGGGGATTCCGCGGGAGGTGTATCCGGAGGTGAAGGAGATGGGGTTGGAGATTTCTTTGGTGTCGGGCGGGCATGGGTTTAAGAACGGGCCCTGTAATCCCGACAATACGGATGCGGTGGTAACGGGATTGACGGAGGCGATTGAAGTGGCGGCGGAGGTGGGGAGTCCGAGCGTGATTACGTTTACGGGGATGCGCTATGACGGAATGGATGACGACGCGGCGGCGGACTTGTGTGTGGAGACCTGGAAGAAGGTGTTGCCGGTTGCGGAGGAGAAGGACGTGACCTTGGTATTGGAGCATTTGAATTCACGGGACGACACGCATCCGATGAAGGGGCACCCGGGTTATTTTGGCGACGACGTGGATTTTTGTTTTGATCTGGTGAAGCGAGTGGGGTCACCGAATTTCAAGTTGTTGTTCGACATCTATCATGTGTCGATTATGAACGGGGACGTGATCCGCCGGATTCGGGAAGGGCACGAGTATATCGGGCATTATCATACGGCGGGGAATCCGGGCCGTGGGGAGTTGGATGAGACGCAGGAGATCAATTATCCGGCGGTGATGCGCGAGATTTTGGCGACGGGGTATGAGGGGTATGTGGCGCAGGAGTTTATTCCGACCTGGGATGATCCGGTGGAGTCGCTGCGACATGCGGCGGCTTTGTGTGACGTCTAAGCCGCGGCGTATCGTGTGCGTGCGGTGATCGCTCTCGGGGTGCTGGGGGTGATGGCTCGTGTGGAGGAACGAGAATGAGTGAAAAACCAGGGTTGGTTTTCTCCGGGGAGTGCGCGGGGAAAGGTCGCGGAACGTGGGTTGGGCGGGACGACTACTTCTGGACCTGGAAGGGTGAGGTGGTGGTCATGAGGTAGAAGGCGAGGCGGACTTTGTCCCGGATGTTATTTGCGCTGGTGCCGTAGGATTCGGTGAGGGCGTCGATGATGGACTCGTAGGGGTTCCGATCGGGGTCGGCGACGTTTCCATTGCCGCGATTGGCGGGATCGAGGGCGAAGGTCCGTTGAAGCCAACCGGCGTTGAGGAGGTCATCGAGTTCATCGATGAGTTGTTGATCTCGTTCCCATTCGGCGCCGACGTAGGCGTTGTATTTGGCGATCCACGTGTCGCGATCGAGTTGATTGTGGTCGGCATTGGAGCCGTAACCGTTGTAGGTGGCGTTTCTCATGGTGGCAGTTCCCTGACCGGCGTTTGCGCCATTGCTCCAGGTGAGGGTTCGGAAGTAGTTCACGTTTTGGATGATGGATGTTTCGTTGAGAATCTGAAATTCCGGTCCGACCATCCCGGCGGCGGAGATGCCGCCCCCTGGAGAATATTCGGGCAGGTAGAAGTTGAACACGGTTTCCGCGCGCATGGGCGACATGGAGAGAGTGGTGTCGGTGGCGGGATAGCGGAATCGGGAATTGGCGGTGTAGCTATTGCGCTGGGCGGCAGGGAGGCCGTAATCGGTGGCGTCACCGGCATCGTTTCCGAGTTCCGAGATGGGCAGATCGGTGGTGGCGCCGAGGGCGCGGGACAGCTGGACGTAGGCCATGAGGGGCGGTTTTTTGCGGCCGTAGGTGTCGTCGATGACTTCGAAGCTGCGGGCGTGGTAGTCGAGGAGAATGGCGCGGGCGGTTTCTTTGAGGTCGCCCCCGGTGTCGTCGAAGACTTTAGCGACGCGATAGACGTACTCGCGGGGCGGGTTGCTGGTGATGAGGCGTTGGATCAGTCGCCGGGCGATGAACGACGGGGTGCTGGGGTAACCATCGTAGGGGGCGGCGCCGGAGCCGGCGAGCCAATCGTGAACGTCAGCGAGGTCTGCGTGGCCGTGGTCGGTGGTGTTGTTGATATTAGTGTTATCGACGACGTGGTTGCCGACGATGGTCTTCGCACTGAGGTCGTGTTGGCCCCCGAACATGTTCATGGGGTATTCGTAGGTGGAGCCGTAGTATTGGTTCCCGTTGCCGCGGTTGAAGTTGTTGTTGTTGGCCGGGTTATCCCAGTTGGTTTGTCCGGAGTTTCTGCCGAAGGACATGCCGGTCATGATTTTTGCCAGCTCTTGAATGTCGTTGTTGTTGTAAGTGGGCTGGGGCAGTCCGTTTTCCGAGCTGAGGGCGAGCGTGCCGTCGAGGTGCAATTGGACGAGGCCGATGGAAAAGAGCTGCATGATTTCGCGGGCGTAGTTTTCATCGGCAAAAACATCGGGGATGCCATCGTTATCGAGGTCTGCTTCTTTGCGATTTTTCAGGTGGCTGAGGTATTGGCCCATCATGGGGCTGTAAGTGACGCCTTCGAGCATTTCGCGGAAATCGTCATCGCAATTTTCGGCGAGCATGTCCCAGTAGCGGGCGCGGCCGTAGAAGCGATTTCGGGTTTGAGCGTCTTGGGCGGAGATGACGAGGACTTGGGACCAGGCGAAGGCGAGGCGTTGGCGGAGTTGATCATGGCCGTTCATCATGTTCGTCCAAATGCCCCGGCGGACGGATTCGCGCCGGACATATCCGAGGCCGAGCTGCGAGTTACGGCGGACGGATTGGATGAAACCGTTTGAGAGCGGGTAATCGTATGTGGGTTCCGGGACACCGTTGCGGAGAGCGTAGTTATTGGCATCGGGATTATGGGGTTGGACATAGGCCCACATGGGAGGCAGCGCCGGGGCGGTGATGGGCGGATTGGGGATGCCATCGGAGCCCCAGTCTTCGTCTTCGTAGAAGGTGGGGTCATAGTATCCGCGGTGGACGTATTCCTGCCAATCGGCGGCGAAGGCGTAGGCGAGCACGCTGGTTTGGGGAGTGGTGGATTGGTCGAGTTGTTCATCGATCCAGTCGCTGAACACGGCGATGCGGTCATTGGTGGCGTGGGCGACGATGCGGTTATAGAGATCGTCGATGAGGGCGGGGGTGGGACCGAAAGTGGCGTGGGTGAGGAAGCGGACGATTTCCCTACGCAGTTCGGTTTCCTGGGTCACGGGGTCGAACTGGATGATGGCGGGGGGGTCGTCGGGGGTGGGGGGTTCGACGGAACCGGTGGCAGGGGAGAGGAAGGCGTAGAGTTCGCCGCCGGGGTTGGTGTTGGTATGCCAGTTGACGTAGAGTTTGGATTCTCCGGGAGTGGTGGATTCGTTGACCTGATTGAAGAGGGAATCGATCATCTTCTGGGGCGTGTAGCCGCCGTTATCGTGCAGAGGCCAATCGAGGGGACCAATTTCGCCGACTTGGGGCAGGCTGAAGGTAACGGGATCGGAGCCTGGGGTGCCTTCATCTTTGTGGACGTGGGAATTATTTTGCGGGGCACTGAAGCTGGCGGTGATGGAGCTAAAGAGGGTGAGTTGATCTTTATTGGCGGAGAGTTTTCCGGAGCAGATGGCGCTTCCTTTCGGGGTGGCGGATCCGGGTTGTGGGAGGGAGAAGCCGACGAAGAGGATTTCGTTCTCTTCGTCGTTTCGTTCGTCGAAGATGCGGCATTCGGAGCGGGAGTTGGCGCCATCGACGGAGTAGTCGGGGTGGCCGGATACGGTGAGGCTGACCGTTTCGGGGTATTCGTGGATGGTGTCCAGGCTGGGATTGATGATGATTTGGGCGGAATTCGCTCCGGCGGGGATGGTGATGGTTCCCGCGAGCGGTTCTCCGTTCGATCCTTCGGAATCGTAGTCGGAGGATTCGGCATCTTCTTCTTCCTGGGGGCTTCCGTCGTTCATACCGTCGCTGCCGCCGAGGGAGTAGAAAACGGTGACGGGTTTGAGGGAGCCGGACCGGGTGATGGTGAAGCGGGCGACATCGCGGAAGCGTGGCAGGCCGTTGCCGGCGAAGCCGGTATTTTCGCGAGCGGCGCCATCGGAAGTGGTGACGGAAATGGATTCTTCCGTGGCGGCGAGGGCATTGGCGAGGTCGGTGCCGTCGGGTGAGCCGGAGGAATTGGCGTCGAAGGCGCTGTATCCGGGCAGGAGGTTTTCGATGCCGTCCTGGATGCCGTCGCCGTCGGTATCAAGGGCTTCGCCGTCGTTGGGGCCGAAGGTCGAGACGCGGGTGAAGAGGATGGGGGCGCCGTTCAAGATGGTGGCGGCGTTCGTATTGCTCAGGTCGATATCGGGGCAGACGAATTCGCCGGGGATGACTTCGATGTCATTGGCGTTGTCGGAAGGTTTGGTCCAACCGACGGCGAGGTGGTCTTCCTGGGTGTTGTGGCGTTGGATGACTTCGAAGTAGTAGAGTTCTCCTTCGGTGAGCGAAACGGCGGCGGATTTTTGGGCGTCGGGGCTGATGCCGTTCGTGGCATAGAAGGTCCAGTCTTCGGGAAGGAGAATCGAGCCGGTGGTTTGGCGGAGGACGCGGGCGAGGTTGGCGGGCGTGTTGTCTGAGCTGAGCCAGAATTCGCTTTGGTGGCGGCCGGCGATGTAGAAGGTGTAGTCACCGGTTTCGGGGGCGCAGATGTATCCGCGGAGGCGTTGGCCGTATTGTTCGGCGTAGTTGGAGGGAGCCTGAAGGCCGATGGTCAGATCGGAGCCGCTGGGCGGATTGGCGGCACCGATGGCGGCGGGGGTGTCGCTGTTGGTCCAGTTGAGCACCGAGGTTTTGAAGTTGTTGACGTTGGCGGAGGCGCCGGTGGCGAGCCAGACTTCGCGGGTGGCGCCGCCTTTGAGGAGGGGGTTGGCGGGATCGGAGAGGTCGAGGATGAGTTCTCCGCCGTTGCCCATGAAATCGACAGGGGTGCCGTTTTGAGTGAGGACGGAGGACCAGTCGGAGAGATCGGGTGAGAACTGGATGCGATATTTTTTTCCGAGCATGGTTTTCCAAAAGAGGCGTGCTTCGGACGGCGAGAGGGAGGAGGAGACCTGGATGAGGCAGGACGTGGAATCGAGGGGATTGGTGGCGGCATTGCATTCCTCGAGGTTGTTGCAGGAATCGCCATCGGGGTCAGCGGCAGGATCGTTGCCGAGAGTGCCGAAGTAGATCATCTCCCAGGCGTCATCGAGTCCGTTGACATCGGAGTCGACGAAGGCATTGGCGTTGGGCAGGGCGGCGATGCTGAAGATGAGAATCGTCAGGAGGCCAATGGGGGTGGTTCTCATGATGGGAACGGTGTGGCTATTCATGATGCGAATGGGCTGGGGATTAAGAAAGTGAGGGGGGGATGGTTTAATTTGAGGCAGCGGTATTGTATTCTCCGGAGTAGTCTTCGGTTCGTCCGAGGCCGACATCGTCGACGGTCCAGAGCCGGCGATCGGGGCCTGCCGAGACGACGTCTAGTTCTTGATCGGATATTTTGTGGAAGAAGTATGGGGTGCCCCAGCGGTCGAGGAGGTTACCCTCGCTGTCGAAGCTGCCGTGGTCGGGCGGGAAGAAGATCATTTGATGTGGGTTGTCGCCGGTGAGGGCGGTCATCATTTCGTAATTTTCGCCGCCTTCGGGTAGTTCCTGGAAGGCCCAGGTGTAGAGGGCGATGACGGCTTCGATTTGGTCGAGGTCGTCTTCGACGGTGGTATCGGGCTGGTGGAGCGCGCGGGCGGCGGCGTAACCTTCGTTGGAGATGGAGCGTCCGTCGTCGAGGCGGGTGAAGCGGTCATCGGGGACGGCACCGGGGACGGGGCGGGTGCCTTTGGGGATTTCTGCGAAGGGGACGGGCGGTGCGACGGGTTCGAGTTGTTTCGGTGGGGTGGGTTGTGTCGGCGGGGTGGTGTTTGGCGCCGGTGCGTGGCCGGTGTCGGTGTTGGGGCGTGGGTTTTCGTTATTCCTTATGAGGAGGAATAGGAGCGTGGCGGCCGTGACGGCGATCAGGAGGCTGACGATGAGGCGGCGCATGAGGTGATCAGGCGAGGGGGTCTATGAAATTGATATTGTTGGCGGCGTCGAAGGGGTCGGCGAAGCGTTCGAGGTTGGGGAGGATGAGGTCGAGGTCTCCGTTTCCGGTATCGACGCCGAGCCATGAGGAGAGGATGGCGGCGTATTGATCGACGGAGGTGGTGGGGATCCAGCGGCCGCGATTGTTATTGGGGGTATCCTGGGTGCCGTTGTTTCCGACGGTGAGGTCGGGGAAGGCGCCGTAGATGCGTTTTCCGAGGACGGAGCCGCCGAAGAAGAAGGCGTGGGTGCCCCAGGCGTGATCGGTGCCGGCGCCGAGGTCGCCGGGGGCGCCGTTGGGGGTGAAGGTACGGTTGAAGTCGGAGGCATTGAAGCCGAGGACGTCGGTGTAGTTAAAGTCGGTATCGGCGCCTTCGAGGTCTTTCATGGTTTGGTTGAAAGCGCCGACGGCGGAATCGACGGCGGAGAGGAGGCCGGGGAGGTTGCCGTTGATATTTTGGTGGGTATCGAAGCCGCCGTGATTGACGAAGAAGATTTGTCGTTTATTGCCGAGGCATTTTCGTCCGGCGATGAGTTGGGCGACGACTTTGAGTTCGTTCCCGACGTTGTTATTGGCGCCGGCGAAATTGGCGTCGAAGTCGACGGTGCCGGCGGTTTGGAGGCCATCGGCGATTCCGAGGGCATCGCCGATGAGGCCTTCGTTTTCGCGGGCGCGGCGGAGGACGGTGTTGTAGCCGTCTTCGAGGAGGTGGGCATTGGAGTAATTCATGATGCGCTCGACGGCTTTGAGGCGGCGGCCGTTGGCGTTGTTTTGGTAGGTGCCGTCGGGGTTGAGGGCATCGTCGTAATTGGTGCCGAAGCCGGCGAGGCTGACGGCGCCGGAGGTGGTGACGGAGTATTGGGGGAGGCCTCCGGGGGGTGCGACCATGAAGTCGTTGGTACCGGCGGCGGTGATGAGCATGGAGACTTCGCTATTGGGATTGGCGGTATCGTTGAGGAGTTCGGCGACACGGCCGCCCCATCCGGAGAGGAAGGGGCCGTTGGGGGTGGAGGACATCCATTCCTGGACCTGATTGGAGTGGGAGAAGAGCTGGTCTGGGCGGGTGATGGAGTCGTAGTTCGATTTCGTGGTGGGGTAGGAGAGGGTTCCGACGTTGCACATCCAACCGAGTTCGCCGTCTTCGAACATTTGGGCCATATTGACGAGGCTGGGGTGGAGGCCGTATTGATCGCCGGCGTTGATACCGGAGAGGGGATTGATGGTGGTACCGGCGGCGGTGATATCGGCTTCGGGGATGGCGACCTGGTTACGGGTATTTTGGTAGTAGTTTGCTTGGGGGTGTGTGCCGATGGGGACGACGACGTTGTTCATATCGCAACCGCCGTTGAGGAAGATGCAGACGAGGGCGCGGTAGTCATCGCCGACGACATCTCCGCCGTTGGTATTGGCGGCGGCGGCCTGCATGAGTTTGAGTTGTGAGACGACGTTTACGAGGCTGGAGACGCCGAGGGTGGAAGCGCCGGCGCGGCCGAGGAAGGAGCGACGATTGAGATTGAACTTAAATTCGTCCTTTTTCATGGTGGCGGGGATCGTTTGATCGGATAGGGATTTTTTGAAAATAGAGAACGGTATAGTTTCTCACAGGGGTGTTTGGTCGGGAAGGCAAAAACTGGTTCTGGTGGGGGAAATGTTGGGGTGGGGGCGCGGGGCGGGCGGGTGGCGGCGTGAGATGTCTAAACATTTCATATTGAATGGAT
>JBCCIR010000138.1:0-14257 GCA_039028175.1 Verrucomicrobiota bacterium | reverse complement strand
CCCGCGGCACTCCCCCAACTCCTTCCACTCTTCGCTGCCGCGGCCGATCTCCTCGCGCACCCGTTCCCTCCTGCTCCCCTGGGTTTTCCAGCACAAATTCATGTATTTTCCCTGATTGAGCCCGGTGTGGAGATGGGGGGATTGATACGGTGGAAATGGGTGTTTCGCAAGGGTTAATGGGGGTTGCGGGCCCGTTTCGTGGGGTTTTTGGGGTGGGCGGGGGAAAAATGAAGTGGGAGGCTGCGGTCATCCCTCCTTGGTGAGTGTGAGGCAGAGGCCGTTGGGCGACGGGTTGGATACGAAGTGCCAGAAGGCGGCGGTTTCCTGGTGATCCCAGCTGTGATCGTGTGTTTCGGCGAGGCATTGTTCGAGTGTTTGGCCGGATTGATAGAGTTTTGTGAAGGCGTGTTTGATTTCCCGCCGGGCGCTGGGTCCGAGTCCGAGGCGTCTCATTCCGACGGCATTCAGGCCGAGGATGAGATCGTCGCCGTAGGCGGTGAGAAAGGGGGGGACGTCCTTACTCATCGCGTTATGGCCACGCATCATCACGCCGCTGCCGATGCGCAGGGCGGGTCTGAGGGCGCATCCACCGCCGAGGAAGGTATTGTTTTCGATGGTGGCGCCGGCGCCGATGCGGCAGTCATTTGCGATGACGTTTTGGTTGCCGAGTTTTGAGCCGGCGCCGATGTGGGTGCCCGCCATCAGGTAGTTGTCGTCGCCGAGCGTGGTCTTGGAGTCTTGTTCGAGGCTTCGGTTGATGACCACCAGTTCACGGAGGACGGTATTGGAGCCGATTTTCACTTCTCCGCGTGGATCGGATTGGTGATGGGGAAACTCCGGAGCGGACCCGATAATCGTTCCTGCTCCGACGGCGCAATTGTCGCCGAGGGTGACGCGGTTCACGATGCGTGTGCGTGGTCCGATGCGGCAACCGGCACCGATTGTTACATTGCCTTCGATGCACGCGTAAGGTCCGATCTCGACGTCGTCCGGAACGGGAGCGGAGGTTTCGACAATGGCGGTGGGATGGATCATGGGGAGGGGTGGGGCGCTTAGAGGAGGCCCATTTCTTTGAAGCTGAAGTAGGGATCATTGTCATCCCTTGGACGTCCGATGATGACGTGGTCGGCGAGCTCGAGCCCGAGATCGTGTCCGATCGCGGCGAGTCGCCGGGTGAGATCGCGATCTGCGGTGCTTGGGGAGGGGTCTCCGGAGGGGTGATTGTGAACGAGGATGAAGGCGTAGGCGGAGTGGACGATGGCGGGTTGGATGACTTCCCGCGGGTGGGCGATGCTTTCGTTCAGGCTGCCGAGGGAGATTTCTTCGGTACGTATCCATTCGTATCGGGTATTGAGGAGGAGGACGCGAAGTGACTCTTTGGTGAGGATGCTCATTTCGGGGCCGAGGAGATCGTAGACGGCTTCCGGGGAATCGATTTTGCGGTTTTGGAATCGTTCTTTGGCGATGCGCGCACCGATTTCGAAGGCGGCGGCGAGGTGTGCGGCTTTTGCGGGGCCGACGCCGTGGGCTTTCTCGAGTTCTCCCGGCGGAAGGGCGGCGATATTGCGAATGGAGCCGTGTGTCTTGAGAAGGGAGCGAGCGAGATCGATGGCGTTTTGTCCTTGGACGCCGGTGCGGAGAAAGATGGCAATCAGTTCGGCGTCGCTCAATGAAGCGGCACCTGCTTTGGCGAGGCGTTCGCGAGGGCGATCGGACTCGGGCAAGTCATGAATGCGAAGTGCATCGGCATCCGGTGGCGTCATGCAACGATGTTAGGGTGCTGAAACGGGGGCGCAAGTGCGAAAAGAAGAGAGCGCACCGGGTATCAGGCGGTGCGGCACTGTTCGAGAAGTGAATCCATGAAGAACGTTATCTGGCGCAAGCCTTCGGCGTGCTCGTTTTCCGGGAGACCTGCGAGATCGGCGCGTGCGCTTTCGATCAGATCGCCGGCGTAACGAAGGGCATTGCCAACGGCGCCTTGGTAGTCCGCGATGCCTGCGAGGACGGATATATCGATTGGTTCGTTTTGGATGATCATGCGGTTAAGCTTGGCGCGTTGTTCCTCGCCGGCTTCTGAGATGAGATGGAGGATGGGGAGGGTCAACTTTCCTCTCGCCAGATCGGTTCCGAGGGTTTTTCCGACGAGGTTTTCGTCGCCAACGAGATCGATGCAATCGTCGTATATTTGGTAAGCGGTACCGGTTTTCCGGCCGAACTCGTGCATGAGGTGTCGGCGGTTTTCGTCGGCGCCGGCGAGGGTGGCTCCGAGTTCCATGGCGCAGGCGAAGAGTGAGGCGGTTTTCTTTTCGATGATATCGAGGTAATCGTCGATATTGAGTTTGAGATCGAAGCGGCGTTGGGTTTGGATAATTTCCCCTTGGCAGACCGCGTTAGCCGAGCGTGCGATGGCGCGGCAGATTGCGGAATCGTCAAACGAAGTGGCGAGTTCCAGGGCGTGGGCGAAGAGGCAATCGCCGAGGAGGACGGAGAGCGAGCTTCCCCATTTTGCGTCGGCGGTGGGCATTTCTCTGCGGAGTTCCGCGCCATCGATGATGTCATCGTGAACGAGTGTCGCGACGTGAATGAGTTCGAGGATTACGCCGAGGGTGAGGTGTTGTGAGTTGAGATTGTTGCAGGCGCCGCCGGAGAGGATGGAGAGGGCGGGGCGGATTCGTTTGCCGCTGGTGTTGCAGACGTAGGCGACATAGCCTTCGACGGCGGGGTCGAAGGTTTTGGCTTGGGCGCGGATTTGGGCTTCGACCTCGTCGAGTTGGGGTTGGATGAAATCGAAGGGGAAGGGCGAGGTGGAGCGATTTTGGGCGGTGATCATTGTGGTGGCGGGATGAGGCGGTCGGCGGCGTTTCCCTTTGTGAATTTTTTCACAAGCCAAGGCAGTTTAGAATGGTGATCATGTGAGTCAATTTCCAAAAAACGATACGCTGGTGCAGCGGAGTGGGATGCTGATCGCGCCTGCGGGTCTTTTGGGGTGGATTCCGTGAAAGTTGGCGGTGGTGGTTGGTTACGCGACGGCGGCGGGGGCGCGATCAAACACGGATCGGACGGTGGAGGCCAGGACTTCGATTTGGTAGGGTTTTTGCACGAAGGCATCGGGCCGGGAGCCGGTTTCTTTTTCGAAGAGATCTGGATCGACGAGGTAGCCGCTGCAGATGACGACGGGAAGATCGGCGTGGGTTTCGCGGAGTTTTCTAAAGGTATCCCCCCCGGAGAGTTTGGGCATGGTGAGATCGAGGAGGACGAGATCGATTTCTCCGGGGTGATCGTTGCAAATTTTCAGGGCTTCTTCGCCGTCGGATGCGCGGAGGATTTGGTAGCCGAACTGTTTGAGGACTCCTTCAGCGACCGCGCGAACGATGGGTTCATCATCGACGAGGAGGATGGTTTCGTCTCCGCCGGCGAGGGGGGGAGAGGAGGGGTTTGTCGGGGCGGATTTGTCTTCCTTGGGGGAGATATTGTAGGCTTGGGGCAGGTAGACGTGGAAGGTCGTTCCCTTCCCGAGTTTGGAGGTGCAGGTGATCCATCCACCATGTTGCCGCACGATACCGTAGGAAGTGGCGAGTCCGAGACCGGTGCCTTTGCCTTGTTCCTTTGTCGTGAAGAACGGTTCGAAAATTTTGCTCTGGATTTCGTCGGACATACCCGAGCCGTTGTCGGTGACGGAGAGTCTTACGCAGGGGCCCGGGGTGGCTCCGGTGATCCGTTCCGCGTCTTCTTCGCTGATGTCGATATTCTCGGACGATATGCGAATGACGCCTCCGTCTTCGGGGAGGGCGTCGCGCGCGTTTACGCAGAGGTTCATGATTACCTGTTCGATTTGGTTGGCGTCGGCGTTGACGGTCCACAGCTTGTCGTTTGGGAGGGCTTCGATGCGGATTCTGGGGTCCAAGGTATGGACGAGGAGGTCGCGAACTTCCGAGATGACGCTATTGAGGTTGCAGGCATCGATTTGGAGGTGGGTGCGGCGTGAGAAGCCGAGAAGTTGTTTCACGAGTTCGGCGGCGCGTTGACCTGCTTTCTTGGCTGAGCCGATTAGTTTTTTGGGGTCATTGTCGCCCGTTGCGTTGTTTCCGGGTTCGGAATTCATCTGGGCGAGAGAGAGGTTTCCGATAATGCCGGTGAGGAGGTTGTTGAAGTCGTGGGCGATGCCGCCTGCGAGTCGTCCGACAGCCTCGAGTTTTTGGGCTTGGCGGAGGCTCTCTTCGAGTTCGCGGGTTTCCGTCAGGTCGCGGAACATCCACAGGCGGGCGAATTCTTCACCGGAATTATTTTTAACGGGAGCGGTGTAGACCGCGAGGGATCGTGCGCCGGGGCTTTTCAGTTTCCATTCTTCCTGCGCGGTGCCATCTTCGTGGGAATTGTAGAAGGTCCAGCGGCCGGTGGGGGACGAGGGTGCGGAATCTTCGTTGTCGAAATTGCTGTGAACCTCATTGATGAACTCATTGAAGTTCATCCGCCAGACGTCTTCACTTTGGACGTTGAAGAATTCCCGGATGCGTTTGTTGGCGGTCAGGATTGTGCCGTCGGGTTTGACGACGAGGATTGCTTCCTGGGTTGATTCGTAGGTCGCGCGAAGCTGAGCGGTGAGGGCCTGGAGTTCTTTTTGGGATTCCCGGAGCTTGGTGGTTCGGGAGTCGACGAGGGATTCGAGACGTTCCCGGTAATCGGTTACTTCGAGGACCATCTTGTTGAAGGAGGAGGCCATTTCCTGCATTTCGATGGGTCCGGTTTCGGGAATGCGAATATCCAATTCACCGTCGGCGACGCGTTGGGCGGCCTTGGACGCGGTGATGACGGGGGAGGCGAGTTTTCGGGAGAGGAAGAAGCCGAGGGCGGATGCGAAGATGAGGGTCACCGCGGCGGCGGCGAGTTGGTATGAGAGGGTTTGATTGACGATGGCGGTGACCTCGCTGGCGGGTTGCATGGCGAGGAGGGTCCATGGGGAGCCGACGCGGGTGGAGAGTTCGTCGAGGGGAACGGCGACGTAGCTGTAGGGAATTCCGCGCGGGTCGGTGTAGGTGCCGCGATCATTTTCCCTCCAGAACTGATGGGAAAAGCGTTCGTCGAATTTCTCGTAGATGAGGGCTTTGTTGCGGTGCGAGAGGATATTGCCGCTGTGGTCGAGGAGGATGACGGCGCCGCCGGATCCGATGACGACGCTATCGAGGAGGTTCCAGACGCTTGCGAAGGGGATGCGTGCTTTGATGACGTGGCGTTCGTTGCTGGCTTTTGAAAGGACGGGGAGGTAGACGGTAAGGTGAAGGCCGGGTTGTCCGAGGAGTGCGCTGGGGGTGGAGATGGAGACTTTGCCTTCGAGGGCGCGGGTGAACCAGACGGAGCGTTCGACAAGCTCGGGTTGAACGAAGGTGGTGGAATTGACGAGGTTGCCGTTCTTGTCGTAGAGGCTGATATCGGTGAAGAGGTCATAGACGCCGACGAGGCGTTCCATTTCTTTCAGTCGTTCCTCGGGGGTGGCGGAGGGATCGACGAGGAAGGGGTTAGAGCGGAGGGACTCGAGGTCCCTGGCCCGGTTTTCCATGATGCCCGCCACCTGGCGGCCGACTTCGTGTCCGATTTCTGACAGTTTGTCGTGTTCCGAGTCGTAGAGGGCTCTACTGGTGAGCGTTTGGGTGGAGAAGAAGATGATCGCGAGAGGGAGAAGTCCCACGAGGAGCAAGGCAGCGAGAACTCTCTTTCGAATCGAATTCATGTCGTGGACCGATCATCGCCAATCAGGGTATGTTCCGCGTCGGGGACGATTTCAGATAGGTGCGGTGTGTGGTTGGTTTAGCGGTTGTCTTCGCTTTTTGCCGGAGTGGACGCGGCGACTTCGTCTTCATCTTCGCCGCGAATCACCTTAAACACCTGTCGCAGTCCGTTGTTGATGATCGTTTCGCGGGCGGCGCTCAATTTGCGGTGGTAGTCGCATTGGGCGAGGCGATCTTTCGGGACGAAGATGCGCGGGTCGTTTACGAGTTCTTCTGCGAGGTAGGGGTGTGCGGCTTTGTTAGGCGAACCGTAGAAGAGGTAGTTCGCGTTGCCGGCCGCGGCTTCCGGAGTCATCATGTAGTCGAGGAAGCGGTAGGCATGCTCGAGGTTTGGGGCGTCGCGTGAGAGGACGAAGGAGTCGATCCAGAGAGGTGCGCCCTCACGGGGGATGAAATAGTCGATGTTTTCATTGTCTTCGGCGGCATAAAATGCGTCGCCGCTGTAGCAGAGTGCGACCCAGGCCGTGCCGTCGATGAGGGCTTGTCGGACATCGGCGTCGTCGCCGTATTGGACGTCGAGATCGGCGGCCTGGCGGATGAGTTTTTCACTGGCTTGTTCGAGTTCGTTTGGGTCTTGGGAGTTCAGGGCGTAGCCGAGGGATTTGAGAACCGCGGCGTAGGCTTCGTGGCGTTCCTGGAGCATCATGATTTTGCCTTTGAGGCTTTCATCCCAGAGGAGGTCCCAAGATTCTTCGGGGTTGGGAACTTTATCGGCGCGGAAGCCGATTCCGGTCGTGCCCCAGAGGTAGGGGAGCGAGTAAACGTTATCGGGGTCAAAGTGGAGGTTCAGGTAATCTGGATCGAGGTTACCGAGGTTTTCGAGGCGATCATGATCGAGGCGTCGGAGGAGTTTGAATTCCCGGAGGAGGTGGACCACGGAGTCATCGGCGACGATGACGTCGTAGTGGTCGGGATTGGATTTGAGGATGGACACGAGTTCATCGGTATCGCTGAAGGCGCGGTAGTCGATGGCGATCCCGGTATCGGTGGTGAAGGCTTCGAGGACTTCGGGTGCGATGTAGTCGTCCCAGATGAGGAGGACGATGGAAGGGGGTGAGGAATCGGGGGAGTCCGTGGTGGTGGTATGGGCGGGCGTTTGGGCGGCCTGATCTTTTCCGCAAGCGGCGAGGAAGAGACTGAAGATGGCGGCGAGCAGGGGCGCGACGAGGTGTCCCGTGCGGGGATGGATGGCAACCGGTTTCATGGCTAGAGATGGGATAGGATTATGGAAATTACAGTTATTAGCATTTATAACACTTAAATCTCACCAAACAAGATAATTTTCATAAAAACCATAACTCATTGGACTTTTTCACATCTTGGTCATTGAGAGGGATTAGTTAATAATTCTTAACAAAATGGCCGGATGTGGCTAGGGTGTGGCCTTTGGATGTGGGGGAATTGACGCGAGAGACCGAGATTGAGGCCGGCGGGAGCCGCCTTCGGGTTTGGGAGGAGGACGAGCCTGAGGGGCGGGATCGAGCCTTGTTCTGGCCCTGTTCGGGGGAGTATCCGATCTATGATTCCTTTTTGTATGGGATCATGGTGGATGATGGGCCCCGCAACCGTCTTTATGAGGCGGCGATTGCGGCGGCCTGTCCGGGGCGGACCGTGGTGGAGATTGGGACGGGAGCGGCCGCGTTGTGGGCCTTGGCGTGTGCCCGCGCGGGGGCGGAGCGGGTTTACGCCATTGAATCCGATGCCCGGGCGGCGGAGAAGGCGCGAGGGTGCGTGGCGGAAAGCGGTTTTGGGGAGGTGATTGAGATCGTTGATGGGCTATCGACGGCGATCGATCTGCCGGGGCGCGTGGATTTGTGCGTCTCCGAGATCATTGGTGAGATTGGCGGTGCGGAAGGGGCGGCGGTTGTTTTGAACGATGCGCGCCGGCGGCATTTGAAGGCTGGAGGGCTGATGATTCCGGCGCTTTGTCGCACCTGGGGGGCGGGAGTGTGTTTGCCGGATGAGTTGATGGTGTGTCCGCGATTTCAGTCGGATGGCGTACCTTATTTAAAGGCGATTTTTGATCATGTGGGCCGGCCGTTTGATGTGCGGGTTGCGGTGGAGAATCATCTGGGGAAGATCGATCGCTTGACGGGACGAGGTGAGTTTGAGTGTTTGGACTTTGGGGCGGGATTGGTGGAGCAGGGTGGGGAGCGGCGATTGGAGTTGGAGGTGGAGCGGGGGGGGCGCCTGGATGGATTGGCGTTGTGGATTGAATTGAGTTGCGAGGCCGGGGGCGAGGTGCTGGATGTTTGGGGGTATTTGAGCAATTGGATCCCGGTGTATTTCCCGCTTTTTTATCCCGGTCTGGCGGTTGAGGCGGGCGAGCGGATTCGTGTTGAGATGGGGACGGTTCTATCCGATGACGGGGTTCATCCCGACTATTGTTTAACGGGAGAGGTATGCGGGGCGGACGGGGAGGCGCGCGAGGCGTTTCGATTGGAGTCTCCGCATCACGGGACGGTTTTTCGCGGGCATCCGTTTTATGAGAAGTTAATGGAAGTCGTATCCGGATGAGCGACGACATCAACAAAGAGGGGGCGGATGGCGCCGTGGATGCGGCGAAGCGAAAGGGCGAATACCGGACGCTTGTGAGCATGGCGATGCCGATGATTGTCACGCAGTATTGTTTTGCGCTCTTTCAGTTCTTTGATGCGTGGATGGTGGGAGCGTTAGGGGACGAGGCCCTGGCGGCGGTGGTTCCGGCGGGTTTGATGGTTTTTGTGCCGGCGACGTTTGGCATCGGCTATCTTGCCGGGGTCACTACCTTCGTCGGGCAATGCTTTGGCCGAGGGGCCGAGGGTGAGTGTCGGGGGTACGCGTGGCTGGGGATCGGGTTGGGGTTTGTCTTCGGGGTGATCGCAGCGATCGCCTTGTGGCCGACGGCGGTGCCGTTGTTTCGGCTCTTTGGGCACGAGATCGCGGTATTCGAGTATGAGGTCAGTTATTTCCGGATCAGTCTGTTGGCGATTGCGCCTCAATTGGTGGCGATTGCGATCACGAATTTTTATTTGGGGATTCATCGCCCGCGAGTGGCGGTGGTTTCCGCTGCGGTGGCGACGGCATTGAACATCGGGCTGAATTACCTATTGATCTTCGGGAAAGCGGGGTTTCCGGAATTGGGCTTGAGCGGGGCGGCTTGGGGGACGGTGTTGGCATCCTTGTTTCAGGCGGCGGGGCTGATGATTTATTTTGGGCTGATCGGGGTGGGTCCGGCGCCTGCATCGGCGGAAGCGGGGTCGGGGGGGAGCGGGGAACGGCTGCGGCGGCTGTCGCGTGTCGGGATTCCGACGGGGGCGCAGGACGTGCTGGAGATGATGTCTTGGGGCGTGATTTTGGTGTGGTTGTTGGGGCTTTTCGGGACCGTTCACCTCGCGGCGGGGGCGATCCTGGTGCGGTGCATGTATTTGTCGTTTATGCCGGTTGAGGGGATTGGGGCGGCGTTGAGTGCGATCGTGGCGAAATCGATTGGAGAGGGGAATGAAGCGGGGGCGGTTCGGCAGGCGCGGACGGGGACCCGGGTGGCGGTGGGTTTCATGTTATTGATGGGGATTCTATTTTTTGTTTTCCGGCGTCCGATTGCGGGCTTGTTCACTCAGGATGAGATGGTGATTCAGGTGGCGATGGCGGGCTTTATCTGGGTGGCGGCGTTGCAGGTGTTTGATGGCCTGCACATTGTGAATGCGCATTGCTTGCAGGGGGCGGGGGACACGCTTTGGGCGTCGGTGGTGAGCTTGGCCTGCAGTGTGGTGGTTTTGTTGGGGGGTGGTTTGCTGGTGGTGTATTTGTTTCCGGAGTGGCAATCGACCGGGATTTGGGGGGTCGCGGCGTTTTACGTGGCCTTGCAGGGGCTGTTGTTTTGGATGCGCTGGCGATCGGGGGCGTGGCGACGGATGACGTTATTCGCTTAGGGGTCTCTGTGGGAGGAGAGTCAGGGCGAGGGGTCTTTTTTAATATTCCACGCAAAAATAAATCGCATTTTTGCAGATTTTTGCTAAATTAAGATAATCTAGGATTGTAAACCATTTACGACTACTAGCTAAACCCTCGTAAAATCAGTAGTTTCGCTGGACTTTTCATGCAGATGCTGGTAAAAGCCCGATTCTCTTTTTTATAGCAAGTATCATTCTTTCCCCTTCTCCCCGTGCCCCCCGTATCCATCAGTGAAACCACTGGCGCCGTCGAATTGCCGGTCGGCGGTGTTCTTGAGAATCGTCCGGAAGGTTCGATCTATGGTGAGGCGCAGTGGGGAATTGGCTACTATGGGGTTTCTGCCGAGGGTGAAGCGACGGTTAGTCTGCGGGATCGTGAAACGGGCGAGGAGCAGGCGGTGAGCTTAAAGCGCATTGTTCGCCAGTTGGAGATTGATGGGATTCGGGCGCCGGTCTTGTTGCGATTTCCTGATTTGTTGGAGTCGCGTCTCCAGAGGTTGCATGGCGCGTTTGGAGAGGCCATGGCGGGGGCGGATTACGCCGGGGACTATCGTGGATTATATCCGGTGAAGGTGAATCAGCGGCAAGAGGTGGTCGAGGCGGTGACGAGTGCGGGGCGCCGCTATCACTATGGTTTGGAGGTGGGAAGCAAGGCGGAGTTGGTGGCGGCCTTGGGGTATATGAGTGATCCGGAGGGGTATATCGTTTGCAACGGATACAAGGACTCTGAATACGTGGAGTTGGCGTTGCGGGCTCGGAAGATGGGATACCCGGTGGTATTGGTTTTGGAGACTCCGGCGGAGCTTGAGATGGTGTGGGAAGGCGGGAAGCGCCAGGGGGTGCGGCCGGTGATCGGCATTCGTCTTCGGCTGACGCAGAAGGGGAATGGCAAGTGGGGGGGGACGAGCGGGGTGGACGGGTTGTTTGGGTTCACGGTGGCGCAGATTGTGGATGCGATTGATTTTCTCAAGGAGTGTGAGGGGCTCGATTGCCTTGAGATGTTGCACTATCATCAAGGGTCGCAGTTGCCCGACCTTCGCGCGATTGAGTGTGCTGCGCGCGAGGCGGCGTGTGTGTATGCGAGCTTGGTGGCGGAGGGGGCGAAGATGGGGGTATTGAATGTGGGGGGAGGATTGGCGGTGGATTACGATGGTTCACGAACGGCTTATACCAGCAGCAAGAACTACACGATGGAGGAGTATTGTGCGGCCATTGTGGGGGCGGTGAAATCGGTGGCGACGGAGGCGGGCATTGCGCATCCTCGCCTGGCGAGTGAATCGGGGCGTGCCGTTGCGGCGTATTACAGTGTGTTGGTGTTCAACATCATGGGGGCGGGCTCTTTGGATGAGAGTGATTGTGAAGTGGAGGCGAAATCGGCGGGAGTTCGCAATGGGAACGCGGGGATGGTCGAGGCCACGCGGAGCAAGAGTGAGGTGTGCCAGCTATTTCTCGAAGGAAAGGTATCTTTAAGAGATCGCGCGCGGGCTGAGCGCGATTGTGAGCGGTTTGAAGAGAGGATTCGCCAGGCGAGCGGCGGCCGTGGTGATGTTAACGGCCATGCCAATGGCAACGGGGGCGTCGCGGGAAACGGGATATTGGGCGCGAACGGCAGCGGACGCGAGTCGGGAGACCGGGATCATTACTACTTTGGTAATTTCAGTGTTTTTCAGTCGCTGCCGGACCACTGGGCGATCGGGCAGATGTTTCCGGTGATGCCTTTGCAGCGTTTGGACGAAGAGCCTGATCGGCGGGCGGTGATAGCGGATTTGACCTGTGACAGCGATGGTAAGATCGGGCATTACATTGATCGGCATGAGGACCGAAGCGCTTTGCCGGTGCATCGGATCGGCAAGGACGAGGAATATTTGATCGGGGTGTTTTTGGTGGGGGCGTATCAGGAGACGCTCGGGGACATGCATAATTTGTTTGGGAGGACGCATGCGGTCAGCGTGGAATTGCGTGCCGGAGAGGTCGTGGTGAATCGGATGACGCGCGGGAACCTGATTCGGGACGTGTTGGCGTTTTTGGAATACGAGCCTTCGATGTTGGAGGGGCAGGTCCGGGCGATGGCGAAGCGGGCCGTGGCCGAGGAGCGCATCTCGCTGGCGGAGAGCGAGGAAATTTTGAAGTCGTACGTCAACAACCTTTCGAGTTACACGTACTTGAGTCCAAATGGGGATCGCCCGGAATCTTGATTCCGAGTTTGTGGTTCCGGCATGAAGAAGCATGAAGCGAGTTCTGATAGTGGGAGCGGGGGGAGTGGGCAATGTGGTGGCGCGGAAGTGTGCGCGATTGCCGGAAGTGTTCTCGGAGATTTGTCTCGCGAGCCGAACCGTTGAGAAATGCGACGCGATTGCGGCGGCTTGCGAGCGGCCGATTGAGACTTGCCACGTGGATGCGGACAAGACTCCGGAGATGGTAAGTTTAATCAAGGATTTTCGTCCGGACCTGGTTTTGCATGTGGCCTTGCCTTATCAGGACCTAGCGATCATGGATGCGTGCCTGGAGACGGGGGTGGACTATCTGGACACGGCCAACTATGAGCCCAAGGACAAGGCGGAATTTCATTATGGTTGGCAGTGGGCCTACCATGATCGCTTCAAGGAGGCGGGGATCATGGCTTTGTTAGGGTGTGGATTTGATCCCGGGGTGACGAGTATATTTGTGGCGCATGCGTTGAAGCATCAATTTGATCAGATTGAGACGATCGAGATTGTCGACGTGAATGCGGGGGATCACGGGCAGGCATTCGCGACGAACTTCAATCCGGAGATCAACATTCGGGAGATCACGCAGCGGGGCAAGTATTATGAGAATGGCGGTTGGGTGGAGACGGATCCTTTGTCGGTACATCAGACTTACGAGGTGCCGGAGGGGATCGGGCCGCGCGAGGTGTATTTGATGTATCACGAGGAACTGGAGTCATTGGCGAAGAACATTCCCGGTGTGAAGCGGATGCGATTCTGGATGTCGTTTTCGGAGAGTTATCTGACCCACTTGCGGGTATTGGAGAATGTGGGAATGACGCGGATCGACGCGGTGGATTACGAGGGGAGGGAGGTGGTGCCGTTGCAGTTTTTGAAGGCGGTCTTGCCGGAGCCGGGTTCGCTGGGGGAGACGACAAAGGGGCGAACGTGGATTGCGTGTGAGATCGAGGGGGTCAAGGACGGCGAGCCCAAGAAGTATCGCATTTACAATTCGTGTGATCACGAGGAGGCGTATCGTGATGTGGGGGCGCAGGGGGTGTCTTTTACGACGGGGGTTCCGGCGATGATCGGGGCGATGATGATGTTGACGGGTGAGTGGCGTGGAGAGGGGGTGTTCAACGTGGAGGAGTTTGATCCGGATCCGTTTATGGCGAAGCTCCCGGAGTATGGGTTGCCGTGGGTTGAGGGTTGAGGGAGAGGAATTATGTTGGACGAACTTGATCCGGAAACTGTTCCGTCGCCGTGTTATGTGATCGGCCTGGATGAGTTGGAGGCGAACGGCGAGGTTTTGGCGGGGGTGTCGGAGCGGAGTGGCGCGCGTATTTTGTTGGCTTTGAAGGCGTATGGGGCGTTTTCTACTTTCCCGTTAATTTCCCGGTATTTGGCGGGGGCGAGTGGCAGTTCCCCGAACGAGGTGCGGCTGGCGGCGGAGGAGTTTGGGAAGGAGGTGCACGCTTGCGCGCCGGCGTATAGCGAGGCGGACATTGAGGAGATTCTGCCGCGGGTGAGTCACATCACTTTCAACTCGATCAGCCAATGGGAGCGGCACCGGGACGCCGTTCGGGCTTGTGGGGATCGGGTGAAAGTGGCGATTCGTTTGAATCCGGAGCATTCGGAGGGGACGACTCCGATTTATGATCCGTGTGCGCCGGGTTCCCGATTGGGGGTATCTGCGAGCGGGCTGGAAGGCGCGTCGTTGGACGGAGTGACGGGTTTTCATTTTCATACGCTTTGTGAGCAGAACAGTGACGCGCTGGAGCGGACGGTGGCGGTTATTGAGGAGCGTTTTGGGGAGCGGCTGCGTGCGGCGGAGTGGGTCAATTTGGGGGGCGGTCATTTGATTACCAGTGCGGAATACGATGTGGATCGTCTGTGTGAGATTATTGTTCGCTTGCGTGAGCGCTATGACTTGAGGGTGTATTTGGAGCCGGGGGAGGCGATTGCGTTGAATGCGGGTGTGTTGGTGGCGACGGTGCAGGATATTGTGCCGAACGGGCGGTCGATTGCGATTTTGGACAGTTCGGCGACGGCGCACATGCCGGATGTTTTGGAGATGCCGTATCGGCCGGTGGTATCGGGTGCGGGAGAGCCTGGGGAGATGCCGCACACGTATCGGTTGGGGGGCGCTACTTGTTTGGCGGGTGATGTGATTGGGGATTATTCGTTTTCGGAACCTTTGCGGGTGGGGCAGCGGGTGGTTTTTGAAGACATGGCGCATTACACGATGGTGAAGAATACGACGTTTAACGGCGTGACTTTGCCGGCGATCGCGACGTATTCGGGGAGTCGGGGGGAGGTGGAAGTGGTGCGTGAGTTTGGATATGGTGACTTTCGT
>JBCCIR010000137.1:0-14481 GCA_039028175.1 Verrucomicrobiota bacterium | reverse complement strand
CCTTCATCCGACCCGACGCCGCCGTCCTCGGCCCCCGCTTCCAGTTCTCCCCACACGGCCAGTCCGGCGCCGACAGCGCCGAAGCCCGCCGCCCCCGCGCGAGGGGCGGCGACGAGGGCGCGATCGGCGGGTCGGGTGTCGGGGGGGGGGGGGGGGGCCCGGGCGCGGCGTGTGCTGCGGGGGAGCCGAGTTGATGGGCGAGTGTTGAAGCGAGGGCAAGTTTGCCGACGCCGACGCCACAGTCTTGGAAGAAGTGTCGGCGAGTTTGCGACTGGATGCTCGATACTGGATGCTGGATGCTTGATGGGTGCATACTCGTCAGTCCTTATTCGATTCGTTATGCTGGCGTTCCACGGATTGGAGGAAGCGATTGAGCTTTCGTCCTAGTTTGTCGAGTTTCTCTGCGAGTCTATTGAAGAGTTCTTTGTTCGACAGTGAGTCGGTCTCGAAAAGAAGTTCGGGGTGGTTGGTTGTTTCGTCGTTCGATGCCAAGGCGTAGGTGAGAAAACGGATGTAGTCTTGCTTGTATCGTCGTCGGCCGAATCCCTCAACGATGTTAGAACTCACGGATTTTGAAGATCTCCGAATTTGGCTGCCTTCTTCGTACAATTCAAACTTTGGGAGAGCTGTCAGCGTCATGCGGTGGATGTCGACGGCGAGTTCACGTGCCAACGTCCAGATTTCGAGATCACGATAGCTTTGCATCTTCTTGCGATTGTGGCGGGGGGCTAAGATTTTGTGATGGTTTCGTCGAGGTTGAGGAGGGCGCGGGCGACGAGGGTGTAGGCAGCGAGTTGCGGGGTGGGTGTTTCGGCGGTGAGGAAATCGGCGGGGATGAGATTGCGTGCTTGGAAGCGTTTTAGCTGGGATTGGTAATAGGTGAGGAGGGAATTGAGTTCGGGATTGGTGGGGGGGCGGGTGAGGGTGCGGCGGAACATTTGGGTGATGCGTGCTTTCGGGTTGCCGGGTTGATTGAGGGTGGATTGGGCGAGGGCTTCGGCCATTTCGAGGAACATGGCATCGTTGAGGAGGGTGAGGGCTTGGAGGGGTGTGTTTGAGCGATTGCGTTTGGCGACGCAGGATTCACCGGTGGGGGCATCGAAGACCGTGTAAGCGGCGAAGGGGGCGGTTCGTTTGGAGAAGGTGTAGAGGGAGCGGCGGTATCGGTCTTCGCCTTTCGAGATATTCCACTTGGGTTTGCCGTATGCCATTTCGGTGATGCTGGCGGGTTGGGGTGGATAGACGCTGGGGCCAAGCATTTTGTCGGAGAGCAGGCCGGAGACGGCGAGGGCGGTGTCACGGACGGTCTCGCCATCGAGGCGGAAGCGGGGGCCACGGGAGAGGAGTTCATTGTGGGGATCGCGTTTGAGGAGTTCGGGGTGGGCGGCTGAGGATTGGCGGTAGGTGGCGCTGGTGACGAGGAGGCGATGGAGTTGTTTTTGTGACCAGCCATTTTCGACGAACTAGCGGGCGAGCCAATCTAGGAGTTCGGGGTGGGTGGGGGCCTGGGCTTGGGTGCCGAAGTCGTCGGCGGAGACGACGAGGCCGCGGCCGAAGATGGCTTGCCAGGCGCGGTTGACGGCGACGCGGGCGACGAGGGGGTTGTCGTTGCTCACGAGCCAGCGGGCGAAGGCGAGGCGATTGTGGGGTTGGTCTTCGGGGAGTTGGGGGAAGATTTCGGGAACGCGTGGGGAGACTTCTTCCTCGGCGTTGAGATATTCGCCGCGGTGGTGACGATGGGTGGGGCGGGGGTTATCGGCGGGGCGTTCGCGGAGGACGAGAGTGGCGGGGACGTTTGGGAGTTTCTTTTTGAGAGTGGCGATTTGTTTTTGGGTTTCGGCGAGGGGTTTGGCGGTGCGAACGTAATGGCGTTTCATTTCACCGGGCGTAGCGATCAGGGGATCGGGGGCGTCACTGGTGTCGGCGGCGACGGCCTTTTTTGGTGAGGTGGTGGCATCGAAGCGGAAGTGGCCGAGAGCGGCGGCGAAGTGTCTTTCGAAGGTGAGCTCGATGGTGAGTTTGGTATCATTTGTGGGGAGAGGTTCCGCGAGGTTGAGGACGAGGTGGTGTCTTTCGCCCTCGCGTTCCGAGGTGGACCATCCGGTGGACCCTTCGTCGTCGATGACGTTGGTTGCGTTGGCGTCGCCGCTGCCGACGGAGATTTTGCCGTAGGAATGGGTGGCATCGGAGAAGGTGACAGGATTGCCGTCTGCGGTGGCGGTAATTTCGGAGAGGAAGAAATCGCCGCGGCGACCTTCGTAGAATCCGATGCCGGGGCCATGGGCGGGGAGTTGGGGGTGAGGGAGGACTTCGAGGCGGAGGGCGGTGATGTTTTGGTCTTTGAGATCGGTCAGGGGGAAGGTGAGCGTGTAGACATCGCGCTTGGTGTGGTCGCCGCTCGCGAGGATGGCACCGTCTTTTTTGATTTGGAGGCGCGGTAGGTTGGAGGTGGCGGAGGCGGGCATGAGAGGGGTCCAGGGGACGGCTTGGGCGCGTTGGTTTTTGAGCCAAGCGTTGAAGGTGGCGGGGTTGATTTGGGTGATGGCGTCGTCTTCGATTTGGGTGATTTGTTTTTTGATCGCGGCGCGTTGGGCGGTGATTTCTTGATCGGGCACGTCGAGGTCGGGTTCGTCGGCGTTGTTGAGGAGGGCCATGAGGCTGAAGTAGTCGGTGTGGGTGATGGGGTCGTATTTGTGGGTGTGGCATTGGGCGCAGCCGGTCGTGAGGCCGAGCCAGACGGTGCCGGTGGTGGCGACGCGATCGACCATGGAGTAGTAGCGGTATTCGAGGGGGTCGATACCGCCTTCTTCGTTGGTCATGGTGTTTCGATGGAAGCCGGTGGCGACGCGTTGGGCGCGGGTGGGATTGGGGAGCATGTCGCCGGCGAGTTGTTCGATGGTGAACTGGTCGAAGGGCATGTCGTCGTTGAGGGCATTGATGACCCAGTCGCGGTAGGGCCAGATGGAGCGCGGGCGATCTTTTTCGTATCCGTTGGTATCGGCGTATCGGGCGAGGTCGAGCCAGGGGCGGGCCCAGCGTTCGCCGTATTTGGGACTTGCGAGGAGTTCGTCCACCAGAAGCTCGATGCTTGATGCTGGATGCTCGGCAAAGGCCGCGACGAACGAGTCGGTTTGTTCGGGGGCGGGGGGAATGCCGATGAGGTCGAGGTAGAGGCGGCGGGCGAGGGTGTAGGGATCGGCCTCTGGGGACGGGGAGAGGTTTTCTTCTTCGAGGCGGGCGGCGATGAAGTGATCGATGGGGTTGAGCGGCCAGTCGGCGTTCTTGATGGTGGGAATGTCAGGGCGTTCGGGGGGTTCGAAGGCCCAATGTTTTTCATAGGGGGCGCCTTGTTCGATCCATTTCGAGAGGAGTTCGATGTGGGCGGGTTCGAGTTTTTGGTGGGAGTCGGCCGGCGGCATGATGTCGTCGGGATCGGTTGAAGTGATGCGGGCGAGGACTTCGCCATTGGCGGCGAGGGCTTCGGCGGCTTCTTCGCGGATATCGAGGCGGAGTTTGGCCTTGCGTGATTCTTCGTCGGGGCCGTGGCAGTCGTAGCAGTTGCCGGCGAGAATGGGGCGGACGTCGCGGTTGAAGGAGAGGGGATTTTCGGCGTGAGCGGGCGTGATTGGAGAAAGGATGGCGGTTATGATTGCGAGGACTGCTCCGCGGGGAAGGAGTGTGACGGGCTGGGGGCTAACAGGGGACGAGGCCATCGGTTCCACGATAACGGGTGCGGGGGGGATGTCTTGCAAGCCGGGCGGCGCTTTTTTGTAGATTTGCGCCATCTCAAGGCGATTAGGCGAAGGTTTTTCGATATTGGGAGGGGGTGGTGCCTTGGAAGCGGCGGAACTGGTTGGTGAAATGCGGTTGGTCGCAGAAGCCGCAATCCAGGGCGATCTCGGAGAGGGATTTTTGGGATTCGAGGAGGTCCCGCGCGGCGGCGCGGACGCGGATGCGGGCGAGGTGCTCGATGGGGCCCGTGCGGAAGACGCGTTTGAAGACTCGTTGGAACTGGCGTGGGGACAGGCCGGCGATTTTGGCGAGGTCGTCCACGGTGAGTTTATCGGCATAGTGGGTGGCGATGTGTTCGGCGACGCGGGTCATCTGCTGGTGATCTGCGGTGAGTTCCGTGGCGTCTTCGAGTTGTCGCATGATGCCGGCGATGCCGATGGGTTTGGCACTTGGTCCGGTCAGGGGGACTTTGGTGGCGCAATACCAGTGAATATCGCCTGTGGCGACATTGGGCACCCACCAGAGTTCGTTGACGACGGGTTGCCCGGTGGTCATGACCTGTTCATCTTCGGTGCGGTAGGCATCGGCGAGGTCGGAGTCGAAGAAGTCGTGATCAGTTTTGCCGAGGACTTGGTTGGCGTCGGCGATGCCGAGGGCATCGAGGAGGGCTTGGTTGATGGCGGTGAAGCGCCCTTGTTTGTCTTTTGCGAAGTAGAAGGCGCCGGGGAGGGTATCGAGGAGGGTGCCGAGTTGGGCGGGGTTGGCGAGTTGGGCGAAGAAGGGTTCGTTCCAGTTGGGGGTGGCCATGGAAAAGGGTGCCTCTGAGTGATGGTTTTTGCAAGATTACGTCATGCGAGCGGGATTGGGAATGGTGTGGTATGCGGGCGGGGTGGTTGAGAAACCTTGGTGACCGGTGTATCGCTCGGGGAGGAGATTTGTGAGTAGATTGGTAAGCGTATTGGCTGTGTTGTTGATCCTGGCGGGGTTCGCGTCGCTGGTTTTTCCGTGGGCGATGGTGGGATCGATTGTTCGGGGTGAGTTTGAGCCGGCGCAGTTGTTTTACTTGGTGCTGATGTTGCTTTATGCGTGGGCGGCGATCGGGTATTCGGTGTCCTACCTTCGGACGAAGAAAGTGAAGCGAGCGTATTCGATCGCGACGGTCACGGGTTTCACGGTGTGGGCGCTCGTGAATGCGCAGGCGGTGGTCTATCTTGAATGGGTGGAGGATCGGGCGGGGCTTTTTGCTGCGATTGTCTTGTTGTTCTTGCCGATTGTTCTTGGGATTGGGGTGACGCGGTATTTGAAGCGTGGGATTCGAATGAAGTTAGGCGGGATGGAAAAGGCGTCGGCGCATCCCGATATGAAAGTGGGTATTGATTAGGTGGGAGTGGGTGGCGGCGACGTGAAGATGATTGTCTGATGGATGGGAAGCGAGTAAAGCTGCGTGTGTGTGTGTTTTTGCTTCCCGTTGTTATTCCGATTGCGGCGCTGTGGGTTTGGCGCGAGGAGAAGCGGGCGATGGCTGAGGGGCGGGTGCTTGATGAGGGGCAGCGGGCGGATGCGTCTTTGATGGGGGTGCAGCATCCGGAGCGGATCCGGATATTGTTAGTGGATGAGATTTCGGGGCCGAGGAATGTTTTGTTGAGGAAGCTTTGCGATGCTTTGGGATATTTTGGCCCTTGGATTTCGGGGATCACGTATCGCTATGGGATTTTGATTCGGCGGGACCGGTATCCGGATCGGTTGTTGGTGGCGCATGAATGTGTGCACACGGGGCAGTATGAGCGATGTGGGAGTTTGGCGGCGTTTTTGAAGTTATATTTACGGGAGTGTTTGGTGGAGGGGTATCCGAACGGGCCATTGGAGCGGGAGGCGGTGGAGCGATCGGCCTGTGTGGAGTGAAGTGAGGCGGCGGAGGATTGGGCGCGACATGGCTAGTGGGTGGCGGCGTTCGTGGTTGGCCGCCGGGCTTGAAGCTTGGCGGGTGCCGGTCACGTGTTCGGCGTGAGGAGTTTGGTGCGGAGGGATTCGAGATTGGTTCGTTTGGGGCGGATGCATTTGCGGATATCGCGGCGGGTGCCCCACCAGGCGAGGGCGCAGACGAGGATGAGACCGCCCCAGAGCACGGGGATGCGGGTGTCGGTGTAGAGAGTGAGGCCGATACCGGCGGTGATGGCGATGGGGAGGTGGAAGGACCAGAGCATGATCTTGAGGGCGCGTTCGTGGTATTTGAGTTGGGCGATTGCTTTTTCGACGGTGCTCAGCATGGATTGGTCGTAATCGATTTCCCGGGCGAGGCGTTGGCGGCGGTTGACCCAGGCGTAGACTCCGACGGCGAGGCAGATCGCGGCGACGAGGTATTGGTGGAGTCCATCGCCTTCGCGCCAGGCGTCGAGGGGCAGAATTACCGCGGTGGCGAGGGCAACGGCGATGATGGCGATCTCGCCGGCGGACACCAATTCTGCGACGGCGCGCCCTTCGCGTTTTACGGAGGCGTTCAGAGTATCGTGATCGATGAGGAACATGGGTTCATCATCTTGCGAGTCCCAGACGACTTTCAATTGGTCATAGTTCATTGGGCGGTTTCTGTTTCGGATTCTTTGATGAGGCGTTTTTTGATTCGGTTGATGCGGACTCCGACGTTGGTTTCGGAGATACCGATGATGCCGGCCATTTCTTTGTAGGAGTATCCGTCGAGGAGGAGCAGCGCGAGGGAGCGATCGACTTCGCTGAGGGCGGCGATTTGATCGTAGAGCCAGGTGAGGCGTGGATTGGAGGCGTTCGGGTTTTGCACGAGGAATTCCTCGTTTTGGGCGAAGGTGCGATTTTTGTCGTTTCGGCGTTTTTCTTTGCCGCACCAGGCGAGGGCGGTGTTGAGGGATACGCGGTAGATCCAGGTCGTCACGGCGGAATCGCCGCGAAAATTGGGGATGGATTTCCAGAGTTGGAGCGCGATTTCCTGGAAGAGGTCTTCTTTGTCTTGGGGATTTCGGGCGTAGGCGCAGATGACCTTGAAGGTCAGCGCTTTGTGCTCTCTGAGCCATTGGTCGAAGGTTTTCTGGCGTTCCGCGGCGTCCATGGAGAGGTGTTCTTCACTCTTATTGGTATGACGGGGAGTGAAGTTTCTTACAGAGAGGGGAATGTTTTTTGAATCTCCCGCAGGCGGGGTCGGGTGGGTCAGGTTTCGAAGGCGAGTTTGATGATGCAGTCTTTACCTTTGGCGGAGCGTTCGAGGCGATCGGGGTAGACACCGGAGAGGCCGACGGTGAGTCCTTGATTTTCAGAGATGTCGCCTTCGAGTCGCTTTTGGGAAGCGATGGTGGGGATTGCGTTTTGAGCTCGCGGCATCCACGCATGACTGCGATTATATTTGATACGAGATGAGTGATGTAGAACAAACATTGATGTTCGCACTTCCGGCGACGGCTATCGGCGTCGTTTTGAATTTCCTTTTTGGAAGTCGCAAGAAATGGATTTCCTGCAGTGTTGGTGCATTAATGGGGTTTGGAAGTTCGATCTTTTTTAGTGTTGCCGGGACTGTGATGTCTTCAGGTCCGGACAAATCGAACGAAGTGCTCGCGGGAACGATTCCGACATCCGTGGCAGTGGGGGCAGGACTGGGGTTTTTACTTTCATTTATCAAAAGAGACCAATCGAATGAGAAGAGAGGTGGAGGGGGGTAGAGGACATGGGTTCTCGCTCGCTACGATTGAGTTGTTCAAGTCGATCTATCGACCGGCAGGTCATTAAGTTTCGAAGGCGAGTTTGATGATGCAGTCTTCGCCTTTGGCGGAGCGTTCGAGGCGGTCGGGGTAGACGCCGGAGAGGAAGCCGGAGAGGCCGACGGTGAAGCCTTGTTCTTCGAGGAGATCGCCTTTGAGTCGTGTTTGGGAAGCGATGGCGGGGAGGTGGCCTTTGTATCGGAGGGTCATGATGAAATCGTAGTCGTCATATGAGGCTTCGATTTTGAGATCGCCGTCGACGTGATTGCCGGACTCGAGGAGTTCGATGAGATCGCGGAGGGATTCGGCGGCAGATTGTGCGGTTTCGTTAGTGACCTTCCATTGGGTGGCTTGCGACTCGAGTTGATCGAGGATGGAATCGGCGTGGGTGGATTCGGCAGCGCCGAGGACGAGATTGGTTTTTCGGCGCCGGCCGATGAGGAACACGAGGTTGAGGACGAACGCGGTTTCGACGGCCATGGCGATGACCGTATCGGTGAGGGGGACGAGCCAGGCGGACACGTTTTCGTAGAAGTGGGCGTAGACGCTCCGGCTCATGGCGGCGAGGAGGGACACGCCGACGATGAAGGTCGTGCGCATATCGACGGGGCGGGAGGCGATAATCTCGATCCCGGCGACCACCATGAAGCTGCCGGTGAAGACCAGGGCGCCGCCGATGACGGAGTCGGGCATGATTTGGATGAGGGCGGCGAAGCGTGGGATGAGGGCGAGGAGGATGAGCCAGCCGGCGATGGCGACGGCGATGATACGGCTTGAAGCGCCGGTGGCTTTTTGCATCCCGACGAGGCTGGGGCCGGCGGAGAGACCGGGTGCGGCGAGGGCGCCGCCGATGGCGCAGCCGATGCCGTCGGCGAAGACCCCTTTGCGGATGGAGTCGCGGTCGGGGCGTTTCCAATCGGCGTTTGTCATTTTCTGTGAAGTGGTGACGACACCGATGGCGCGGAGGCCGGCGGCGGCGGCGCAGATGGCGAAGGGGATCATGAGGGAGGGATCGAAGGAGTAGTTGAGGATTTGGTAATCCGGGACGCCGACGATTGGGGCGGCTTTTAGGATTTGGATGGAGTCGGCGGGAATGAGTCCGAAGGTGGCGGCGAGCGTGAAGCCGACGACGATGCCGATGAAGGAGCAGAAGAGGCGGAGGAGGCCTTTGCCCCAGACGGAGAGTCCGACCATCGTGGCGAGGGTGACGAAGGCGGTGAATAGGTGTTGTTTTGTCAGGGTGGATGACTCCTGATCGACATCGAGGAACTCGCGGGCGCCGATGAGTCCGAGGTCGAGACCGACGGCGGTGATGATGATCCCGGAGACGACGGGGGGGAAGAGTTTGCGGAGCTTGGTGCCGATAAAGCCGAAGGCCGTTTCGACGAGTCCGGCGAAGATGAGCATGCCGCAGACGAGGGCGATGCCGCCGCGATCGGCGGCGATGAGGGCGGCGGACAAGTAGATGGCGGACACGACGGGGGGGCAGAGATATCCGGAGCCGACGGGGCCTTTTTTGAGGGATTGGAGGATCGTCATGATGGCCATGGCGATCATGGAGAGGCCCATGACGGAGGCGATCTCGGCGTGGTCGATGCCGGACTTGGAGGCGACGACCGCGACGAGGACGAGGTAGGGGCACATCACGGCGACGTGCTGGAGGCCGAGGCCGATGACGACGGGCCAGGGTGGTTTATCGTCGACGCCGTAGATGAGGTAGTCGGGGCGTTTTGGTTCGGGCATTTAAAGAGCGAAGGTAAGGACTTGGGAGAGGAATTGAATATTGAATATTGAACAAGGAATGATGAATGATGAAGTCCTGAGAGGAGGAATTTCGGGCGACTGCCAAGCTGTTGAGGAATGACGGAGTGAATCGAAGGGCTTGTAAACTCAACGGGGATTCAAGAGGATAAAGAACCCGCGCGATCGCAACACATATACATATTTAGCTGATTTGCTGGGCACCCGCCTTGGGTAGCGAAATGGGACTTCATCTCTCATCCAAGAGATCTGATATTTGTTGATCCCTCCATCGTCCTACGAGTAGCAAGGCGTCGGTGCCCGGCACCTTTGTCCAATGAAAGAGATTGTTATTCGTGAATCGTATGTTGGCCTGCTTTACGAGGATGGTGCTTATGTGAAGACGCTCAAACCGGGAAAGCACAAATTCCCACGAAAGATATTCGATAAGGTATCCCGGACGGTGGGGATGGTCGATGTTCGTGAGCGATCTCTTACGATTAAAGGGCAGGAGATTTTGACTTCTGACAAGGTGGCGATTCGAGTGAGTCTGTTGGTGTACTATCGGATTACCGATCCGGTAGCGGCGACACACAACGTTTCTTCTTTCGAGGACCGGATATACGAGGACGTTCAATTGGCAGCACGTCGGTTTCTGGCCAGTCGGACGCTCGATTTGATACTTACGGACCGCAATGAAATTTCAGAAGCGGTCAAAACTGACGTAACGGAGTCGGCCGCCGGGTATGGAGTGGAAGTTATTCGTGCAGACGTGAAGGATTTGGTCTTTCCGGGCAATTTGCGGGAGATCATGAATATGGTGATTGAGACGGAGCGCAAAGCCGAAGCGAAGATCATAGAGGCGAGAAATGAAGCGGAGGCGCTCCGGATTCAGAATGAGGCTCGGAACGCTGCAGAGATAGACAAAATAAATGCTGAAAAGGAAATGATTCGAGTTAGTGCTGACGCTGAGCTCGAGAAGTTTCGCTCGGAACTGGAGATGAAAACAAAGGAAGCGGAAGCGTTGAAGGCGCATCCTGAATTGCTAAAGATTCTCCAGCTCCAAATGCTCAAGGAGTTTGCAGGGAACGGTGCTCGGTTGGTCCTGGGATTGGATGGCGAGACCGTGAAAACGGCAACAGAACTTTAGGAGAATTTTGAGATGGGTATGGAAAAGGTGACTGGTATCGGCGGCGTGTTTTTTCGGGCGAAGGATCCGGAGGGGTTAGGGAAGTGGTATTTGGAGAAGTTGGGGGTGGACTTGGTGCCTTCGAGCTATGAGGAGAAGCCTTGGGAGCAGGAGGCGGGGCCGACGGTGTTTGCGCCGTTTCCGGCGGACACGGAGTATTTTGGGAAGGCGGAGACGGGGTGGATGATTAATTTTCGGGTGCGGGATTTGGATGCGATGGTGGCGCAGCTGCGTGAGGCGGGGGTTGAGGTGAAGCTGGATGAGGAGAGTTATCCGAACGGGCGTTTTGCGCGGGTGCATGATCCGGAGGGGAATCCGGTGGAGTTGTGGGAAGGGGGGAAGGCTGAATGATGAACACGGAAGTCAGAATGATGAAGTTCTGAGAGAGCTGTGAAGGTTCGCAACTCGGAATCTGAATTTTGGTGTCGTTAGGATGAAATAGATGCGTTCTCGAGAAGACATCCAGGCGCAGTTAAACGGCAAGGTACATTGGGATGCCAAGGACTGGGAGGTTCGGGAGTGGTTAAAGTCCAAGCACGGCATCGAGGGAGTTGAGGCGGACGAAATGATACGAGAAGGAGAGCGGGTGAGGGTGATCTCGATCAGGAAGAGGAGTTTAGTTAGAGGAGTAGCCAGCCTTGTGGTGGGCGTTCCATTGATTGTGGCGGCTTGGGCCGGCTTTGAGTCAGAAGGTCGTCGGACCACGCGATGGGCGATAATTGTGGCGATCGCGGGATTGGGGTGTTTTGCGTATGCCGGGAAAAATTTTATTCAGTTGGTTTCGGGCAGGAGCGATGTCGCAATTGACGCAGAGTAATGAGTAGATAGGGCGACGACTTCGAATGTCTGGCGGTAGAGGGTACGAGAGGGGAGGAAGCGAGCTCAGATAATATAGGCGAAGAGGAAGGCGAGGAGGGTGAGGAGGGCGATGATCCACCAGTAGATGGAGATGCCGCCCGGGGTTTTGAATTTTTTTTGGCCTTTGGGGTTGGTGCCGAATTCTTGTTGGACGAATTCGTCGTAATCGAAGTCGTCTTCGGGGGTGCCGGAGAAGTCGATGCCATCGTAGGATTCGTCTTGTTCCCACGAGTGTTCTTGGACGCGGGCGCCGCATTCGGGGCAGGCTTTGGCGTTTGGGGACAGGGTGGCGCCGCAGGCGGGGCAGGTGGGTGAGGAGGCGGGCATTACGCGGGGCGAATTAAGAATTAGGAATTAGTAATTAGGAATTTGAACAGAAGCGGGTGGAGGAGGGGAAGAGAGAAGATGGGAATAGGGCTTGAGGTTTTGGGGGGTGGGATGCAGGGTAGGGGGGTCGCGGGTTTCTTTGGTGTTTTCTGATGAAGAGATTTAGTCAGTTGAAGTGGGTGGTTTTGTTGGGGGCGGGATTTATGTTTGCGGGGTGTGAGCCGGACGGGTTTTCGATGGCGGATGCGGATGGAGACGGGTGGGTGTCGGAGGACGAGTTTGAGCGGTACATGTTGGAGGTGATTTTTGCGGATGCGGATGCGGACGGGGATGCGGAGGTGAGTTTTACGGAGTGGCGGCAGGTGAATCCGGATGGGCCGGTGTGGAAGTTTCGCGCGCCGGATCAGGATGGGGACGACAAGATTGATCCGGCGGAATTGCGGGAGCATTTTGCGAAGCAGGGGACGATGCGGGAATTGTTTCGGCAGATTGATACGGACGGGAAAGGTTATTTGAGCCGGGAAGAAGTGGCGGCGTTCAAGGAGAAGGTGAATGCGGCGGCGGGATCGACGCGGCTGGAGAAATTGTCGAACGCGGCGAAGGAGGGCGGGTCATGAGCCGGGCGACGCGGATCAGTTTGGTGATGGGATTGTTGGCGGGGGTGATGTTGTTTGTGTCGTGCACGGCGGATCCTTACGTGCGTCGTGGTCGCGTGGGCGGCGCGGTGCTGGGCGGCGCGACGGGGGCGATTATCGGGAACAATGTGAGCGGCGGGAGTTCGTGGGGTGGCGCGGCGATTGGCGCGGCGGTGGGAGGTTTGGCGGGGGACCGAATTGGGAGGACGAATTCGATGTATTACCGGAGCCGATATGGTCCGACGTATTATGGGACGCGGTATTATGGGCGGGGGTATCCGAGTTATTACGGGCGCGGTTATTATGGGGTGCCGCGGTATGGGCGGTCGCGGTTTTATCGCTATTATTGATCTGTTAGGGAAGGGAGGCAGCGCGGTCGGGTGCCCGCGCCTCCAGGAGGAGGGGGGTTAGCCGGCGAAGATTCTCAGGGAGATGGGGGCGTATTTGGATTCGGAGATGCCGGGGAGTTCGAGGAGTTCGGTGGGGGCGCCGTAGGGGCGGTGGTCGATGATTTCCTGGGCGAGTTTGGGTCCGATGCCGGGGAGGGATTTGAGTTCGTCGATCGAGCAGTTGTTGATGTCGATGAGGAGGTTTGAGAGGGCCTGGGTGTTCTTGGCGAGCTCGCGGGCCTTGCGGGCGCGCGCGACGTTGCGGCGGTCTTCCGGGCACTCGATGTCTTCAAGGGGCCCGTAGTAGTCGCCGTATTTTTCGAAGTTTTGCGGATCGTAGTTGGGGTGGTCGTGATCGACGTAATGGTCGTCGTCTTCGGGCCAGGGGTTGCCGTGTTCGTCGTGATGTTCGTCGTCTAGGCCTTCCATCCCGGCGTGATCGGCGTCGTAATCGTAGGGTTGTTCCGCGGCGCTGACGGGTGAGGGGGGATCGGAGGGATCATCGGGTCCGCCGTCGGTGAGGGCTTTTGGTCCGCCGTCGGGATCATCGTCGTCGTCGCCGTCTTCTTTTTCTTCCTGTTTGGCGAGCCATTCCTGGTATTCGGCTTCTTCTTCGGCTTCTTTGGCCTCGCGTTTTTTATCGAGGAAATAGGCGATCCAGACGCAGATTTCGTAGAGGATGATCATGGGCAGGGCGAGCATGACCATGGTGAAGGGGTCTGGTGGTGTGAGGATGGCGGAGAGGACGCAGAGGATGATGATGGCGAAGGAGCGCGAGCTGGCCATCGTGCGGTAGGTGAGGATTTGGAGTTTGACGAGGATGGTGGTGACGACGGGGAGTTCGAAGGCGAGACCGAAGATAAGGATGACCTGGCTGACGAAGCCGATGTAGTAGCCGGTGCGCCAGGTGCTGGGGCCTTCCTGGCCGGTGATGTTGGATGAGTAGCTATTGAGGAAATCGAATGCGTAGGGGAGAGCGCCGAAGAAGGCGAAGGACGCGCCGGTGAGGAAGAGGAAGAAGCCGACGAGGACCCCCGGGATAACGAATTTTTTTTCTTTATCGGTGAGGCCGGGGAGGACGAACTGGGCGAGGAAGTAGGTATGGAGCGGGAGGGCGAGGATGAGGCCGGCGAAAAAGCAGACCTTTAGGGAGAGCATGAAGCCTTCCTGCGGGGCGAGGAATTCGAACTTAATGTGATCGAAGAGGACGGAACCATCTTCGCGTGCGGGGTATCCGAGTTTTAGAGGGGTGAACATCCAGTGGAAGAGGATGCGGTGGAAGATGAAGCAGGCGATGGTGAAGACGATCTGGACGACGATCATCTTCATGAACATGACGCGGAGGTCTTCGAGGTGATCGAGGAAGGGTTTTTCGTGAGGATCGACGGGGCCCTCGCCGTCTTCGCCGGTGGCGGCGGAGGGGCGTTTGGTGGAGGTTTCGCGGAGGCGAAAGAGTTTTTCGAGGGCTGTTTTTAGGATGGTCACGGGTGCTGGGGCCTCGAAAGGCAGTAGGAATCAATATTCATGAATGGCTTGGATTCAAGGGCGCATGTCGTTTCGCGGGGGAAACGCAACGAGTTTCTTGAATTTGAGGCGGCCCTGTTCCGACGTGGGAGGGCGGTGCCTTGAGAATTTTTGAAGCGTGGGCTTCTGGTAATATACGTCCAGTTTGGTAGGGAGTGGACGGAGGAATGAATTAACAATTAATAATTAGGAATTTTTGGGTTACAGGTGGTTGCGCCAGCGGGTGAGTTCTTTGTTTAGGTTTTGGGGGGAGGGGGCACCTTTGGATTTTCGGGATTTGAGGGCCTCGTCGAGGTCGAGGATTTTGTGGACGTCTTTGTCGAAGGCCTTGGAGAATTTTTTGAATTCGGCGAGGGAGAGGTCGG
>JBCCIR010000136.1:0-14619 GCA_039028175.1 Verrucomicrobiota bacterium | reverse complement strand
GTTGGGTGGGGGTTGGTTTTTTTGAATATTGAATATTGAACAAGGACTTTTGAATGATGAAGGGGAGGCAAGGGGGGAGGAGCGCTGGGGGGGTGGGGAAGGTTGGGTGGGGTTGGTTTTTTTGAATATTGAACAGAGAACAGAGAACAGGGAATTTTGAACTTAAGGCAGGGAGGCGGGAGGGAGAGCTAGTTCATGAATCCTACCGGAGGGGATGAGGAGGTGGTGGAGTAGAAGCGGGGGAGGTTGGGGAAGACGTTGTTGAGGTCGGTTTTGGGGACGCCGAACCAGAGGGCGAGTTCGGCGAAGTATTCGTCGGTGGCCATGGTGGGGATGAGGCGGCCGCGTCCGGTGTCGAGATTGGAACCGAGCGCGAGGGACGGATAGGTTCCGTAGATCTGACCGCCGGACACGGCGCCGCCCATGACCATTTGGTTGGAGCCCCAGGCGTGGTCGGTACCTTTGCCGTTTGAGGAGAGGGTGCGGGCGAAGTCGGACGCGGTGAAAGTGGTGACTTTATCGTTGAGATTGAGTTCGGTCATGGCGGTATCGAATTCGGACATAGCTTTGCTGACGATGGGGAGCATGGCGGCGTGGTTATTGAGGAGTTCGTCGTGGTGATCGAAGCCGCCGAAGAGGATGAAGAAGGTTTGACGTTTCATGCCGAGGGTTTGGCGGGCGGCGATGGTTTTGGCGACCATTTGGAAGGATTGGGAGATGGGGTTCGCGGTGAAGACCGTGTTGATCGTTTGCGCGGCGATGGCGGTGCCGAACTCGTTGGCGGCGTCGAGAGAGGAACGATTTTTTTGGGCGAAGGCCTGTTGGAAGAGATTGGAGTATTGGGCGTCCATCATGGAATTGATTGCCGTGGTGCCGAGGGCGGCGAGGGTGGGGTCCTCGTTTTCGGCGTAGGCCCCGAGGTTGATCGAGCCGTTGCCGGTTGGTTCGATTTCGTAGGACACCGTATTGGCTCCGGACTGGAAGGTATTGGTGCCGGAGAGGGAGATGTTCATGGAGATGTTTGTGTTGCTATTGCAGGAGCTGAGGAGATCGGCGACGCGACCGCCCCAGCCGAGGGCGGCGCGTTGATCGGGGACGGACGTTTGCCAGTGCATGATTTGGTCGGAGTGAGAGAACATGCCGGCGGGGAGTTTGGCCTGTCCGTTATCCCAGGTGGCGAGGGTGACGGGTTCGACGAGCGTGCCGACGTTGCAGACGAAGGCGAGGCGATTGGAATTGTAGAGGGACTGGACCTCGGGCATGCCGGGGTGGACGCCGAGGGTTTTGCCGTTGTGGGTGCCGTTGATCTGGAGGACGGCAGATTGGGCGATGGTTTGGTTGGAGCGGGCGGTGGCGTATTCGGCGTGTTCAGTGGCGCCCTTGGGGATGAGCATGTTGAAGGAATCGTTTCCGCCGGCGAAGAAGAAGCAGACGAGGGCTTTGTAGTCGTTGGGATCGGAAGTGGCGGCGACGGTGGAGTTGGCCATGCGGAGGTTGAGGAGAGTGGAGAGCAGCGGGGTGGCGGTGACGGCGGCGCATGAGGATTGGCCGAGGAAGCGGCGCCTGGATTGTGGTGAGGATTCGAGTGTCGTCATGGCTTTGTTAGAGTATCGAACTATCTGAGGACGGCAAAATCGGGGGAAGAGGCGACGAGGGTGACGGCGAAGCGGGCGATATCGGTGGTATCGGCATCGCTGGCGAAGGCGCCGGCGAGGGCGGTTTGGAGCGCGGCGCGGGTGGTGGCGGTCATTTGTCCGCGCGTGAGGAGGATATCGAGGCGATCGATGAGGCCGTTGATGTCGTTGTTTTCGACGAGGGCAGCCTCGGCGGCGTAGTTGTTTGTGATCTCGGCGGAGGGAGAGACTTCTTCGTTGGTGCCGACGAGGAAGTCGAAGGGGATGGACAGGGAATAGAAGTTCAGGTTTTTGATGGTCGTGGTGGCGGTGGTGATTTGGAACTCGGGGGCGACGAGGCCGGCGTCCTTGATGGGGCCGATGGGTTGGTGATCGGGGAGGTAAAAGTTGAAGACGGAAGGCGCGCGCATGGGTTGTTGAGAGTAGGCTTCGAAGCCGTCGAAGCCATCCATGCGGAGGAGGCCGGAGTTTTGCCGGTATTGGAAAGCGCGGGCGAGATGGGTGTGACGAAGGACGGGTTCGCGGAGCTTGCCGAAGTGGGGGTTGTTGATTTGGGAACGATTGCGGGCTTCGGGATCGAGGAGGATGGCGCGGAGGACGGCTTTCATGTCGCCGCGGACATTGGAGCCGTTGTTATTGAAGGCGGCGGCGACGCGGTGGATGTATTGAGGAGAGGGATTGGAGGTGACGAGGCGCTGGATGAGGAGGCGGCCGATGAAGGGACCGACATTTGGGTGGTTGAAGAGGTTGTCGACGGCGGCGTTGAGGTTGGTCTGGATGTTTCCGTTGGTGGATTGGTTGTTGAGGAGATTTTTCACACCGGGTTCATGCATGGGTTCGTATTGAGTCATTTCGATTCCCATCCATGCTTCGTCCGCGCCGAGATAGTCCTCAATGCTGGCGATGGGTCCCTGGTCGGGTTCGCCGGTATAGGGTGTGCCGTTGTTCGGGTTCTGGGGATTGTAGGTGAGGCCGGTGAAGACCTTGGCGAAGTTGGTGATATCCGTGTTGTCGTATGTGGGGATGTCGTTGCCCTCGCTATCTTTTTTGCGTGAGCCGTCTTGATTGAGTTCAAAGAGGCCGATGGAGAAGAGTTGCATGACCTCGCGCGCGAAGTTTTCGTCGGGGAAGATATTGTTTGTGAGGTCGGTGGGACGATTCCGGACATGTGAGAGATAGTGACCCATGGCGGGGTTGGTGGTGACCTGGTAGAGAATGTCGCGGTAGTTGCCGAAGGCATTGAGGGCGAGAATGTCGTAATACGTGGCGATGCCCCAGAAGATGTCTTCGAGGAGATCGGTGGTTTGGCCGATGACGAGGAATTCGGAGAGGGCGAAGGCGACGCGTTGGCGGAGGGCGTCGTTTCCGTTGAGAGCGGTATACCACCAGGTCCAGATGTAGTCGGAGTTGGGGAAGGGTTCGTTGTTTTCGTCGAGTTCCTGGACGGTGAGGAGGTTATTGACGGTGACGTGGGAGGTGGCGGGGAGGTTGAATTGGGCTTCGATCCACGCGGGGATGCCGGTGGTGGAGACGTTCTGGATCGTGCCGTAGGTGGAGCCCATGGTGGCTTGCTGGAGAAAGCGCGAGGCTTCGGCGAGGCTGGGGGGCGTGCCGGATTCGGTTTCGCCGTCGAGTTGGAAGGTGCCGGGTGAGGCGAAAAGGGTGGCGGCGCTGGTGAAGTCGCCGCCTGGGAGGGGGGAGTCGTTTGGGCCTGCGGTGTTGCTGTTGGGGTTGGTGTCTGAGTAACCGAGGAGGAGCTCTTCGTAAGCGTAGAGGCCATCGAGGTCGGCGTCGGTGTCGGAGGCGACGACGATGGTGAAGGTTTTTGAATTCGGGTTGGGACCGAGGTCGAGTTCCACCGTGGTGGGGCCGGAGGCGTCTGTGATGGGGGCGCCGGCGTTAAGCCAGGTTTGGAGATCGGTGCTGATTTGGATTTGGTATTGTTTTCCGGGTTGAGCGATCCATGAGACGTTTAAGCTGCCGTTCGCGGGAGGGGCGGCAGTGGTGAAGGTGGTGGAGTCGATGATGAGGCGGCTGTTTGGATCGAAGGGGTTGGTGCCGGCGATGCTTTCGGTTTGGTTATCGGTGCCGTCGCCGTCGGTATCGACGTTGGGTTGGAGAGACGTCGCGTTGTATTTGAGTTGCCAGGCGTCGCTCATGCCGTCGCCGTTGAGGTCGAGCCCGGCGGCTTGGGTGTGGGATATGGTGACCGCGGCGACCGTGAGGATGATTATTATGGGGGCAACGAATCTCGGGTGGGATGACATGGGCGGGTGGGGAAGAGTTTTTGGGTTCTGTGGGGTATAACTCCGTTGGGGGGAGATTATTGTCGTGAGGGGGAATTCCCTGTGGGATGCTTGGTGGGAGCGGGGAAACGTGAGAAAAATTTTGGTCTCAACAATAAAAGGGAGGGTTGTCCGTTATAGCGGGTGACGGAGAAGCGCGTGGACGAAGCGGAACTGATTCAGCGATTCAAGGATGATCGGGACCTTTCGGCCGCGGCGGAGCTTCTGACGAGTTATGAGAAGCGGCTTTACCAGTATTTGTATCGGGTTTTGGGGCATCGGCAGGATGCGGAGGACGCCTTGGCGGAGACATTTGGGAAGGCGTTGCGCGGCTTGGAGGGGTATGAGGAGCGGCGGCAGTTTAAGAGTTGGATCTTTCGGATCGCGCATCATGAGGCGATCAATGTTATTCGGCGGCGGGAGCGGGTGGTGGTGCAGGAGGAGCCGGAGCGGAATCTTGAGGACGGGACGAGTGGTGATGGGATTGGCGGGGAAGCGCGATTTTTGGAGCGACTGATGACGAAGGAACGGATGGAGCAATTACGACGAGCGATTCCGCGGCTGCCGGTGGCGGAGCGAGAGGTGTTGTTGTTGCGGATGAAATCGGAGCTATCGTTTAAGGAGATTGCGGAAGTGACGGACAGTCCTTTGAACACGGTCCTGGGGCGGATGCACAATGCGAAGAAGCGGCTTCGGGAACTGATAGTCGAAGCGGAAGAGGGGGTGAGGGTATGAGCGACGAACGGGAGGAGAGTGACGTGATGCGTTTGGAAGAGGACGTGATGCTGTATTGGAGTGGTGAGTTGGCGGGGGAGAAGGAAGCGGAGGTGCGTGGATTGGTGGAGAGTGATGCGGTGGCGCGGGCGATGTATGCGGAGATGGAAGGGTTGGAGGAAGCGATGGACGGGATGGACGGGATGGACGGGATGGACGGGATGGATGAGGAAGTAGCCGGGTCTGCGGGTAATGGGGCGATGGTACGGCGGGCGGTGGCGGTTTATGGGGCGAGTGCGGCCGGCACGAAGGTGGTCGTGTTTCCGGGGTGGGCGCGGGTGATGACGGCGGTGGCGGCCTGTGTTGCGTTATCGGTGGCGGCTTGGTTCTTGTTTCCGGGGGCGAGGGAAGGTGATGTAAGTGATGGGGGCGGCCCGTCGGTGCACGTGGTGACCGAGGGTGCAGATGAGGCGTCGGGATTGGATCGGGCGGCGAAGGTATTTCAAGTGGAAGCGACGGAGACCAAGACGCGGATACTGAGTGCGCGAGCGCGGATTGCGAAGATGAAGAAAGAATGGAGGAGTTAGCAGCAATGAAAATGAGTGAGTATGAAGAGAACGACGGTGCGCGGTTTGGCGTGGCGCGGGTTATGATGGTGGTGGTTTTACTCGTGGCGGTTTTCGTTGTCCTGCCGTCTGCGATGGCCGACGAGCACGAGGAAGAAGAGTGGGAGGACGAGAGCGAGCATGAGGAGCCTGAGTATACGATGGATCAGGTCCTTGAGTTTTTGGAGGCGAAGTGGCCGGCGGGGTATGAGTTGCTGGATGAGATCAAGCGTGAGGAATCGGCGGCGGAGTATGTGGAGGCGGTGGAGATGGCGGCCCGGGTGATGGAGGAGTATCACGCGCACGCGGAAGTGAGTGAGAAGGCGGCGGAAGCGTTTTTGTCCGTGATGAAGTTGGAGATGGAGTTGGACGAGCTGTGGGAGCGGGTGTGGGAAGGGGAAGAGGATGATGGGAAATTGATGAAGGAGATTCGTGAGTTACACGGGAAGATATTTGATTTGCAGATAGGGATTGATGAAGAGGAGTTGTCGTTGTTGAAGCGAGAGGTGAAGGAATTGGAAGGGATGCTGGCGGATCGGCGGAAGAACCGGGATCGGATTATTACGGAGGATGTGGAGGAGATGCTGGGGGAGATTTTGGAGGAGCGGGAGGAAGACGAAGAAGAGGAGGATGAGGAGGATGAGGAGGAGGATTGAGGAGCGTTAGGGGGATTCGGAAGATCGGGCGGGTTTCTTATAGGGCGCGGACTCGGAGAAAGACGTGGGATTCGCCGGTGAAGAGCGATAGCGGGAGGGTCGCGCTCTGCGTGTTGCCGAGGGCTTCGTAGGGGGAGCCGACCTTGAACCAATCGACCAAATCCAGGGAGTATTCGATTTGGTAGCGACGGCCGGTGACCGATGTCCACTTGGGGCGAAGAGTGGTGGTATCTATGGTAAAGTCGGTCATTAGGATTGGTGGATGTGTTTTGGGGATGTCGGCCGTTTTGAGGAGGAAAAGGCCATCGCGGGCGGGGATGGAGATTGGGGAAACGACTGCGGTGCCGTCGTTGGTGATGGGGTCCTGATTGGCACGGCCCTGGAGGCGACGAAAGGCGCGGCCCGGAAAGAGACTCGCGAGGTCGAAGGAATGGGCAGTGAGGGCGGGATTGGCGAGAACAACGCCGTTGTCGAACTCGCGGGCCATGAGATCGGGGGCGTTGTGGATTGTGAAGTTTCGAATGGAAAAATCTTCGATGCCCTCGATTTCAATGTTGATGATGATATTTGCCGATGGTCCGGCATCGCGGTAGTAGAAGGCGACTTCTGCGAAGTGTGGTTGGCCGGCGTGGGCGTGGAGTTCGTCGGCAATGGTTGGGGGATCGATGGCGCCGGGGGAGAATCGATTGTCGGCGGTGACTGTGAGTTGGCGGGGGACGTCGGGGTCCCACCCGGTCAGGGGATCGGCGATCACTTCGAAACGAAAGAACAGATCGCCTGGGGGCAGGGCGACAGAGGGGGAAAGGGAGGCGAGCGGGAGGCTGATGGTGAGGGAATCTCCGCCCGAATTGTTGGAGATGTCGAGGGTTGCGCCGTTTTTGACGATGCCGGCGTTGGATGAGGTCCAGGTGTTCGCGAAATCGTTTGTCATGGCAGTGCCGGCGCCCCCGAGGAGGTCGGCGGCGTCGGCGGCGAGGCGAAGCATGGGCCCGCGAGGTTGTCCGAGCCAGTGGATGACATCGTCAGTGCCCTGGCGCAGTTCGTCCCAGATGCCGATGAATTCACCGGTGTCCTGAGTGGGTTCTTCGACGCTGGTGATGCCGAGGCCGAGGGCGTGGGTGGCGGCGAAAACGAGACGAGTGAGGTTGAAAGGTGTTGTTGCGAGTTTGACGTCTTTGTGGGCGACGTAATTGAACTCGTAGGGCTGGCTGCGATTGAGTTTCCAGTAGTGCAAGCGATTGGGATTGCTCGACCACTCAGCGAGGTAGGGATCGAGATTGGGGCCGGCGAAGCCTTCCGCTTCCATGCCATTGAGGAGGTCTACGGCGCGTTGGCTATGGGGCTCGGTGCCGTCCGCCATGATGAGACGATCGGGGCCGAGAGCGTTGCGAAGCACGGCGTAAAAGTTGTGCTGTCCGATACCCCAGCGGTTGACTCCGGCGAGGAAGCCCCTGTCGCCGATGGCGTCATTATTGATATCGGCGAAGCGCCCATTGAAATTCTGCAACTCGCGGCGAGCGATGTCGAATTGGAGTCCCGCGAAGCGCGCGAGCTGACCGCCGGGAGCGAATTTTTCTGCAAGAAAGTCGGTGACGATTTCGCCGGCATTTTTTCCGGAGGCATCCAAGGGGCATTGATCGGAGAAGTTATAGACCCAGAGCATGTTGTTGTCGCTGGTGATGCCGAAGGGTCCGGAGTAGGCATGGGGAGCGACGTAGGTTTGGCCGGCGATGAAGGTTTGGGGGCTCCCGGTATAGAGGCCGTGAAAATTGCGCGTGACGGTGAGTTGATTGCCAAGGATGGATGTGATCGAGGCGTGTTCGGCATTGGCCCAGTCTGGAACGCCCAGGATAGTGGGGACGATGACGATCTCGTCGTTTCGTGAATTCTGGCGGCCGATATTTTCACGGAAGACGGATCCGTCGACGACGTTGATGATGGAGTCACCGGGATTGATATTGGTGGAGATACCGGAGCCGGGGAGGTAGAGCCAGTGTCCGGGGTAGAATGAAGGACCATAGAGGGTGGGATCGCCGGCGATGCCATTCATATGGAGGATCGCGAACTGATCGGGTTCTTCGGTAGCGAGATTATTGAGATATGGGAAAATCTGAGGCGAGAGGGTGATGACCTCTTCAAAGAGGCCTTTCATGAGACAGCCATTCAGGCGGCCGAAGTTGTTGTTTTTCCAATCCAGGTATTCGAGCTGAGTCGCGGCGGGTTCGCGGCGGAAGAAAAATGCCCGAGGGAAGTCCTCGGCGAATTGATTTAGGAGGGATAGGTCGGGAGGTGTGGGGGCGGGGACGGTTTCGATCGTGAAATCGTGGACGAAAAGGTCGCGGGCGTGGCTACCGTTTTCGCCGAAGCCCACGTAAATGGAATCGCCGGGCTCGAGGAAACCGATGTCGATATTGAAATCGATGGTGGAAAAGGCTTGGACGGTTTTGGAGAGCCACGTAGTGACTTCATTGCCGTTGTCGGTGAATACGCGAACCTCGACGCCGTCGGCGGAGCCGCCTGAGTGAGTCAGGGTGAGAAAGGAATTGGTGATCGCGTAGTGACCAGCGCCGTCTGTGCCTGTGAGTGTGTAGCAGGCGATGGCGTAGCGATCGGGGTTTGCGTTGCCGGGATGTCCGCCGTTTGGAGTGAAGCGAAGTTGAAAACCGGGAGCAGGATCGGGTCGTCCGGGGTTCGATGCGTCGGTGTCCCAAGCAGTGCCGCTGTCCCATTCAAGGGGGATGAAAGTGGAGGGGTGATCGGTGATCGGGCCGTCCCGGTTCCAGAGATATTGCCAATTGGGAGGAAAGGTCGTGCCTTGGAATTCCGCGCGGTAGCTGTGGGACGCGGCGGAGAGATCTGCGGGGAAAAGAGCCGTAGTGAGAAACAAGAACCCAAGTATCGCCATTAGAGAGGGTTGCTTGGGACAAATCTGTGCCGTAGATCGCGTATCCATGGAGTCGGAGGGGGATCCGAAATGCTTTCTCGTGGCAGGGATGTCGTGTGGCGAAGGGGGGGTACTTCTAGCAGTATACCAGCCTCTGAATCAAGGGGCGATTTTGGGGGCGTGGGAGCTGGAGAGGTCGGGGCTTGGATTTTTTGAACAGAGGACAGAGAACGCGGAACAGGGAATTTTGAACTCGAGGCGGGGAGGCAGAGGGGAGGCAGTGAGTATGAGTAGGAGTAGGATTATGAGTATGAAGGGAGGCGGGGAGGCAGGGCGGTCAGGGGGTCGCGACGGGGCGGGGGGCGGATTTGGCGTGTTGGCGGACGAGGTCTCGGAATTGTTGGCGGCGGGATTTGGGGTCTTTGCCGGTGCCGTGGGCGGCGATTTCGAGGACGTTTTCGTATCCGGCGTCGCCGCAGTATTCGGAGTTGCGGAGGATCATGCCGAAGAGAGCGACGGCGGAGGCGAACTGGAAGTCTTCGGACGCGTCGCGCCAGAGGGTATTGGTGTCGGCGACGGGGATTTCGATGAGTTTTGAGGTATCGCCGTCGGGTTCCTTGTAACGGAGTTTCACGGTGAGGAGGTCGTCGCTTTCGAGCAGGTCGACTTTCTTGACGCGCTGGTATTTGAGGTCGGCGAAGGGGGAATCGGGATCGGGTTTGGTATTGCCGTCCTTTTTCTTTTTCGGGACGGGGACGATTTCGTAGAGGGCGGTGACGCGGTGGCCGGCGCCGACTTCGCCGGCGTCGACGGTATCGTCTTCGAAGTCTTCGGCTTCGAGCATGCGATTGGCGTAACCGATGAGGCGGTAGGATTGGACTTTAGCGGGATTGAATTCGACTTGGATTTTCACATCCTTGGCGACGGTGACGAGGGTCGACATGAGGTCTTCGAGGAAGACTTTGCGGGCCTCGTCGATGCTGTCGATATAGTAGTAAGTGCCGTTGCCTTTGTTGGTGATGGCTTCGAGCATGGCGTCGTTGATATTCCCGGTGCCGAAGCCGAGGACGGAAAGGAAGACACCGCCCTGGGCGCGTTCCTCGACGAGATCGACGAGGTCGCCCTGGACGGTGGTACCGACGTTGAAGTCCCCGTCGGTGCAGAGGATGACGCGGTTGATACCATCCTCCATGAAGTTATCGGTGGCGAGGCGGTAGGCGAGTTCGATGCCGGCGCCGCCGTTGGTGGAACCGCCGGCGCTGAGGTTTTTGAGGGCGTTGAGGATCGTGCGTTTCTCGGAAATGGGCGTGGGTTTGAGGACGAGGCCTTCGGCGCCGGCGTAGACGGCGATGGCGACTTGGTCATCGGGGCGGAGTTCTTTTGTGAGCATCTTCATGGACTCGATGACGAGGGGCAGTTTGTCGGCGCTTTTCATGGAGCCGGAGACGTCGAGGAGGAACGTCAGGTTGGCGGGGGGGCGCGAATCGCGGTCCATGTCTTCGGCTTGGAGGCCGATGCGGACGAGACGGTTCTTTTTGTTCCACGGGGATTGGGCGGTTTCGATGGCGAAGGCGAAGGGGTCGTCGCTTTCGGGGTAGGGATAGTTGTAGTTGAAGTAATTGATGAGTTCTTCGATGCGGACGGCGTCGGGCGGGATGTGTTGGGCGCGGTCGTTGATCATGCGACGGAGGTTGGTGTAGGACGCGGTATCGACGTCGATGGAGAAGGTGGAGAGCGGGTAATCGAAGGGGGAGTCCCAGCGGTTGTCGATGAGTTGGCCGTAGCGTTCGCGGTCGGTGGGGGGCGGGTTGTGGATGCGGGCTTCGAAGCCGAAGGCATCGGCTTCGCCTTTTCGGCGGAGAGCGACGCTGTAGGAATCGAGGTCGCCGTAGCCTCGGCCCAACTGGGTGCCGGCGGCATTTCCGGCGACGAAGCCGGACTGGCGGACGACTCCGCCGAGGCTGCCTCCGAACATGGAGGCATCCGCACCGAGGGTCACGGAGGACGAGTTGGGTTGGAGGGCGATGCCGGTGGCGATGGTGGGGGCGGGGCCGGCGGTGGTGTGAGCGATTGCGTCGATGGATTTTGGGCTTGGGGAGGTTGCGGGTGGGGTGGCGGGTTTTCCGATGGTGATGCTAGCGATTTTCTTTGTTGCGGCGAGCTCTTGTCTGAGTCTTGAGATTTCTTTTTCGACCGCGGCTATGTCGGTGCCGCTCAACTTGGCCATTGTCGCAGACCATTTCTCAAGTTCTCTACGGGTTTCCGTGGCTTCCTCCGTGGCTTTCGCGAGTTCGGATTCGAGGTTGCTGATTTTGGATTGGGAATCGTTTTGGGCGAGGGCGGCTTGGCGGACGGCTTCGCCGCGGGTGACGAGGTCTTTTTTGGCGGCATCGAGTTGTTCTGTGAGGAGCGCGATCCGCGTGTTGAGACCCTCTTGTTCGAGTTGGGCTGATGAGGCGATCTCGGTTTGGGTTTGGAGAGCTTGGAAGGTGTTGAAGAACTGGATGCCGACGGCGACGAGGATGGCGATGACGGCGGCGACGGTGATGAAGCGGGCGACGCTTTTGCGCGGGGCGGGCTCGGGAAGCGGGGTGATTTTGGATTGGTCGGCGTCGAGGGCGGCTTCAACGCGGGCGAGGAAGGTTTCGTCGTCGGTGGTGCCGGCGCGGGCGTGTTCGCGGAGCAAGGCATCGGTGGCGTCGTCTTGCGGTTGGTTTTTGTCGGGGTCGGTTGGCATGGGTGATTAGCGGTTGGCGATTAGCTTTTAGCGGTTAGCTTTGAGGCAGACAGCTTCGCCGGGCGGGGGCGCGGAAGTTTTCTTGGAGGGGAAGGGACTACGACAAATTTGAAGGGCTCTCGAGGGGTCCTTCGGCTTCGCTCAGGATGACACAGTGTCTGGAAAAGATTACGCACTGGGGATTTCGGCGGGGGTTAATTTTTTGGCGATGCAGTTGCGGAGGTGGGAGCGGGCGCGTTGGAGGCGTTTGCGGAGGTTGGGTTCGGAGATGCCGAGGTCGTGGGCGGAGTCGGAGCCGGATTCGTTCTGGAAGTAGAACTGGTCGACGGCTTGTTTGAGAGGATCGGGGAGTCGGGTGAGGCAATTCTCGAGGGCGTCGAAGACCGAGCCCGTGCCGGCGACGCGGGCTTCCTGCCAGGCGGCGATATCGGATTCGATGGTGTCTAGTTCGGAATCGGGGCGTGGAAATTTTTTTTCTTTGCGGAGCCATTCGCGGTGTTTGTTTCGGACGAAGCCGCGCATCCAGGCGCCGAAGTCGCGTGAGATATCGAAGGAATCGATTTTTTGGTAGGCGGTGACGAAGGCGTCCTGGACGATATCCTGGGCGGCGGCGTGGTGGTTGGTGAGGGCGCGGGCGTAGACGAGGAGTTCCCGATGGTTTTGGCGGATGAGGATGGAGAAGGCCTTGCGATCGGCGAGGACGGAGGGTTGGGCAGGTGGGGATGGACTGTCGGGTGGCATGGTGGGTTGTTGGTAGATATTGGCGGTTGGGAGGGGGTTCTGTGACAGGTTTTTTTGTTTGCCCGCAGATTTATCCCGCTTTCGCTGGCTCTACAGGAGTGGCTTCGCTTTTGTGATGGTCGCTATCGCGACCGCGTAGTCGCAGATTATTGCGCCCACTACCGTGGGCGCTTTGATTGGTTGATGGATAGTTAGGGATGTGTTGGTGGGCGAGTGATCGCCCGAGCGGTATCGGGCTCTTACAAGGGAGGAGCGTTGGGGGTGGTGAGGTAGGGAGTGCGAGGGGTGGTTTTTTTGAATAATGAATATTGAACAAGGAATGATGAATGATGAAGGAGGAGGCAGGGGCGGTGGTTGAGGGCATACGGCATACAGGAATGAACCGGGAAGAGGGTGGTTTATTAGGAGATAGTTTTTGGGGGGAAGGGGCGTTTTTTGTAGTGATGAGAATGGTCTTATTGGTGGGGGTGTTGGGGATTTGGGCCGGCAGCTGCTTTGGGCAGGTTGGTGGGGGATGGAAGGCGGGGGTGGCGGCGGGGAAGATTACGCCGGAGGGGGCGGTGTTTATGTCGGGGTATGCGTCGCGGGACCGGCCGTCGGAGGGGGTGGAAGCGGATTTGTGGGTGAAGGTGTTGGTGTTGGAGGATGCGGAGGGGAACGAAGGGATGTTGGTGACGACGGATTTGATCGGGTTTCGCGCGGATGTGGCGGTGCCGATTTGTGATCGGATCATGGAAGCGACGGGACTGGAGCGGGCGCAGATATTGTTGAACTCGTCGCACACGCACACGGGGCCGGCGGTATCGGCGCAGTCGGTGATTGCGGGCAATATGACGGCGGCGGATGCGGACGGGGTGGTGGCGTATACGAAGTGGTTTTCGGATCGGGTGGTGGAGACGGCGGTGTCGGCGTATGAAGCGGAGCGGGTGGCGGTGGATTTGGGTTATGGGGTGGGGGTGGCGCCGTTTGTGATGAATCGTCGCGAGCAGACGGACAGCGGAATCAAGCTGGGGGTGAATCCGCGTGGGCCTGCGGACCGGAGTGTGCCGGTATTGAGTGTGGCGAAAGCGGGGAGCGACGATTTGTTGGCCGTGGTGTTCCAATGTGCGGCGCACAACACGACCTTGGGCGGGAAGTTTTATCGGATTACGGGTGATTACGCGGGGTATGCGCAGGAGTTTTTACAAGAAGCGTTGCCGGGGGTGCAGGCGATGTTCATGACGGGTTGTGCGGGGGATGCGAATCCGTATCCGCGGGGGACCTTGGAGGATTCGCAGGCGCATGGGGAGACATTGGGGGCGGAAGTGTTGCGGGTCTTGGGGGATGAGGAGTTGGCGGCGGTGGGCGGGCCATTGGCGGCCGCCTTGGTGGAAGTGGATTTGCCGTTGGAACCGATGATGAGTGAGGCCGAGTGCCGGAAGTTTTTGATGGGTAGCAGTAAGGGGTGGCGGAAGTATGTAGCGGGGGAGATGCTGGCGATGCATGAGGCGGGCGAGGCGGTGCCGGCGGTTTATCGGGCGCCGATTGCGTTTTGGGAGTTTGGGGAAGATTTAACGCTGGTGGGCTTACCCGGGGAAGTGGTGGTGGATTACGCGCATTTCGTGGAACGAGCCCTGGGGCGCGAGCACCGGGTGTGGGTGGCGGCGTATTGCAACGATTTGTTCGGGTATTTGCCGTCGGCGCGGGTGTTGCGTGAGGGCGGGTATGAGACGCGGGGGATTTATACGGGGGTGGGAATTTTTGCGCCGGAGGTGGAAAGCGTTGTTATGGGCGCGATTGGGCGGTATGGAGAGGCGCGAATTAACAATTAATAATTAGCAATTAGCAATTGGGAATTGGGATTGAGACTGTGAAAGTGAGATTGGTTTTTTGTTTGTTGGTGGGGATGGTAGCCGGGGGGGTGCAGGGGATGGCGCAGGGGGACCGGGTGAATGTTTTGTTTATTTCGGTGGATGATTTGAATGATTGGGTGGGATTTTTGGGGGGGCATCCGCAAGCGTTGACGCCGAACATGGATCGGTTGGCGGCACGGGGGGTGGTATTTGCGAATGCGCATTGTGCGGCGCCGGCTTGTAATCCATCGCGGGCGGCGGTGTTCAGCGGGTTGATGCCGGCGCGATCGGGGGTGTGGTCGAACGGGAGCGGATCGATCGACAAGCATGCGCCGGACGCGGTGTTGTTGCCGGGGGCGTTGCAGGAGGCGGGGTACCGGACTTTTGGGACGGGGAAGCTTTTGCACAAGGGGGGGAAGTCGGTTTTTGACGAGTATCATGAAGTGAGTCAGCGGTGGAGTCCCTTGCCGAGCGAGAAAGTGCTTTATACGAAGGAGGAATTGGCGTCGAAGGGCACCGATGATCCGCGTC
>JBCCIR010000135.1:0-14723 GCA_039028175.1 Verrucomicrobiota bacterium | reverse complement strand
GCTTGGACCATAGTTTGTCGAGCATAGCTTAGGAGCTTTGTCTCAGGGACAGCCATTTCAGCATACCCGTTGACAAAATGGTTAAACAACTTCTGTTGATCAATCGTTTGTCCTGATGCACAAGCTCTCATTTCTGGAGGGCGATCAGCCGTAAATATTAGCAAAGGAACATGGCTTTCTTTAGATTCAATAACAGCAGGATAAAAGTTAGCGCCTGCTGTTCCAGATGTGCAAACTATAGCCACTGGTTGGTGCAATCGTTTGGCACAACCCAAGGCAAAAAAGGCTGCTGAACGTTCATCGAGAATTGGAATAGTCTCGATTTTGGGGTGACGCACTAATGCGACGGTAAGCGGGGCCAGACTTCGCAGCGACCAGGCTGTATGCGATTGACAGCAAGGTGTCACAGTCAAGATGCCAGCTATGGGTTCTAAGATTATCCGCGTCAAGGCCTTGTCGGCCATAGTATTGGATGGAATCTTCCAAATTGACAAACTGCTCCTTGGAAAACTCATAGCCATCCATCGTGAACTTGTCGCCAGATACCATTTGCTTCAAGTAATGACCATAACGAGTATCCAGTTTGAAGGACCACAGGCATGCGGCGATCGGTGCACTATTTGATAAGTGAGTGATGCCAACAATTGACGAAAGTCTCCAAAGTACTTCTGACGGGCAGGTTAAATCAATTACGGCGTCTGCAGCATCATCAAGATACTGAAGGAAAAACGCTGCTTCTTCTTGAAGGCCCAAAATATCCACGGCTTCATCAAGCGAGTGTCTGAAATGGCTGTAATCATCCAAGGTTTCATCTGATTGAAGTAAAATCTGCCTGAATCTTAGCACGATGATTAGGGACGCCATGCGGCCATTCGGAAAATTGTGAGTTACTCTCGTAATTCGATCAGTTTCCGCGACCAACTTTTCAAAGTCTTCGAGAAAGTAAGGCGCGATACAGGCAACCTTCATGGCCGAACCATCTGAATATCCCCAGCTGCCATCATGCTGGTAGTCCATATCAAAAGCTTTCAAAAGACGACCAATGCTTCCTTCCGGTGTCATATCAATGCCCGACTCGAGAAGCGTATGACCATCAACAATATGGCCGGGTTTAGTCCGATAGCGCCGAACCAAATCACGATGGTTGAAGCCCCTGTTCGCGATCAACGACTCACCAATCAGAATGGTTTGAATGTAATCATCCATGTCATTCCATCCAAACTGCTTGGAGCACCAGGCAACAGCTGCCAACGCATGATATGTTTTCGTGATTAACCGCTCTTTGTTTTCAACTTTATAGTTAAGCAATTTATCGGACTGCTCTGGATCTGCAGATGCTGGGCGTGATTGGCTTTCTTCAACGGTCACTGTTACGATTCCTTATATTGAACTGTATAAAACTCATTGCTTTCGACTGTGCCAGGGCGAATCACCCTGTTTGACCCAAACCCACCATGATAGTCAGTTGGTTAATATGAATGTCCTGACCCCTTTGATGGCAGGGAAATGGTGCGAAAAGTGCCTTAGTTCCTTGTGCAAAGGTATGAAGACTGCTCAGTATTGCTCCGTGAACAATTTGGGTGCTCGATTTTCCGTTCGTTCAGTCCTCACGGTGGCAAGTTTCCTCGCACTGTCGATGTCGGCCAGCGAAGCGGCGAACCTCTTAGTAGACGGAAACTTTAGCCTTGCTGCTTCCGGAGCGCAGACGAGCAACAGTCCCTGGGTGCTTACGGTCAATTTTCCAGATGGGTCTGATGACTCGGCGCAGTTTCAAACTGGGTTTGCCAATTCTGAGAATACGGGGGTTGGTGGGAGTGAGGCACCTGGAACGGGAGCGGGAGTTTGGTTCAAGCCATTTGAAGGAAACCAAACGGGTGGAGGAGACCCCCTGGCCCAGGCAACTCTCACCCAATCGATCATCACGACAATTGGAGGGATATATGAGCTGACGTTTCGGGCTGGGAGGGAGACCCATTTCCAAGCTTCGCGCTTTGAGGTGGAACTTAGCTCCAGCCTCCTCGGTACCAGCGATGTGGTCGATCTGTTAACGGCAACGATTCCGAATGGGAATTTGGGAGGTGCGGCGTCCACGAATCCTGAGGGAACTGAGTTCACCCTGAGTTTGTCCGGGGTGGCACCGGGAGACACGCTGACGGTGACGGCACGCATGGTGGATGGAGAAGATGCGCTGGTAAACCCCCAGTCGGCCTTTCTTGATCGCTTCAATCTTGAGGTTGTTCCCGAGCCGTCGCAGGGGATTCTGATCGCGCTTGCGGCCTTGACTCTGGGTGTTCGGCGCCGCCGGTAATGGAATGTTTCTTCTTCTAGCAATCGGTTCTCACGCTAGAAAATCAACTACTGATAGGAGATTGCTTTTGATGTCGCTGTCGCTCCACCCTTCGGGCCGCTTGGCGGAGGTTTATCTTCGCTCCGCTTCGGGATCAGGCCATCCCATCATCTCTTCCTGGTGGGCCGGGCTGGAGGGAGTTCAACCCATTTGACTGCCCCCATTGAAGTCCTGACTCTTTCTGATGACGGCATCTTGGACTGACCCTGTTAGTGACCCTTTGATGATGACCTCTTTGATTCTTTGTTGTAACGTTTAACCTCAGTGCTTTTACGTTATGAAACCAGAGCAACACATTTTCTGGATTGTTGAGATGACGATCAAGCCGGATGCGTCTAGTGACTTCAAACAGCTCATCATCGAACTGGTGGAAGCGACTCAAAAAGAATCCGGAACCCTGAACTACGAGTGGGCGATCGCTGCCGATGACCAGACTTCTCACGTCTATGAACGTTACATCGATTCGGAGGCAGCAGTTCTTCATCTGAGATCATTTCAGGAGAAGTTTGCCGAGAGGTTTATGGCCTTGGTAGACCCGACCAGGGCCGTTCTCTATGGAAATCCCAGCGCGGAGCTGACTGAGATCATGGATGGTTTCGGCGCTGAATATCTAGCGCCTGCGGGAGGCTTCGCCCGTTGAGGTTGGGCTTGCCTATAGGGCTGCCCGGACAGTGTCTTGGCAATGTGACATGTCATCTCGGGCCAGCTTGATCGGCGTATCGGGCGTTGTTCTTTGACGAATATTTCGTAAAGCGCTGGCTGCTCGCGGATATACAGATCGCGACAAGTCGGTCGCGAAACTCTCTCCGCCAAGCCTTCGCCTTTGGTGTCCCTGCTTCTCACCCCACCGTCAGCGGCTCTGATTTTGGGGTATTGCTCTCATTCTAGGGCAGACCATGGAGCGAAAATTTTAGAATCAACGTCCTGACCCCTTTGACTTTGTGACCAAGATGATCGCGGGGCCGAGGAATCGAAGAGTCGGGGCCATTTGGCTGACCATCTTCATGTAAACCTTGTAAACCTCCACGCTTAGGACGTCCTATTTTGATTTTGGCTACTTCTTGGAAACAATTTTGTCCTTGGCGCTGTCGATGAGAGAGCCAAATGACAAGCCGACGAAAATGGCTGAATCATCTCGAGTAGTCGAATCGAGATCGGGGTCAGACGACCAACCTGTCATTCCACCGAACTCCAGTTGCCATCGGGCATCCACGGGGCGAAAGAAGACGCCATAGCTCCACACGACTATAGCGGCGTCCCCGATATTTCCGCCATTGCTCGAACCGATGCCAATACTAGTCGAAGGCCCCCAGTCTAAACCGGTTCCGAAGAAGGGGCGGTGCGCGTAGATGGAGAGGAAGTCAATGTTCGCCTGCAAGCTCCCTTCGTCGAAGAGCTGGATTTCACCCGGATCCCTAGTGCCGACATCGAAGTACGCCCTAGTTCCCAGTTTTCCGAATTGCCAATCGAGGTCCCAGATAAAGAGATTCTCGAGACGAATTTGCTGGGGCAGCAATCGATCGTCTTTATCATGTTTCGCTGCCGGATACTTAACGGGGTTGAACAAATGTGGGAGGTCGAGCGTTCCGAGATCTCCTGTGGTTTCTTCATCATCGTCATTCTCGTCGGATGTCGACCCACCTAGCGCCGCAATGTTCTTCTTTGCTTGAGCGATTTTGTCTTGTTCAGCTTTGATTTTTTTAAGTCTCGCCAGTTCGTCTTTTTCTGCCTGTGCCTTTGCATCTTGTGCCGCTACCGCCGCTTCCTGCTCGGCAATCTGGGCGTCTATATTCGATGAATCAGCAAGGCCGGTGACCTGCAGCAGGCAGGCGGCGCTGATGTATGTACACAGAGATAGTGTAACAGAACGGTTGTGGATAAATATCATTGTTAGCCTCCTCTTGGTAAAGGTTTTAGGTATTCCTGCGTTAGGTGTCAATTGGGTTTCCTATTTTATTAGTTAGCTTTTATTAACTAATATATTCGTTAGTCCAAGCACTGGCGGTTTCTTGCTTCCTTACGCTAGAGGAAATGGGATTTATGAGAGAATTTGGTGCCTCCGGATTGGCTAACCTTGTTGCCTATCCGGTGGGAGCCACAGCAGCAGAAGATGTTGTGGGGCGAATGCCTGATGCCTTGATCGAGGATGGAAATTTTTGTGTTTGGGTTACGATTCCCAAGTCGGTTGCTGGCGTTAGTTGGCATTTTGATGAGCCCCCGAGATGGGCCCTCGATCTGCTTCCGGGTTTACCTGACACCTCGTCGAGGATTCGGGTGTTGCGGAGACATGGGAGGCCCGCATGCCCATTGCAGATGGAAGCGGCCATGGGTTCTTGCGATTCTGCGCGAAAGTTGATGAGCCTAAGGACTTGCTTGGCTCAGTACGCGAGAAGAGGTAGTGCACGATTTGCGGGTACCTCCTCTACCAGGTTCTAGGCGGTTATGTATGCTAAGGCATCCGCCTCGGCGGAGATTAGCTCAGACGTTTTGGCCTTCGGGTCCTCGACGCTGAAGTTGCCGGAATCGACTTTTGCTAACAGTGCACGCAGTGCTTTGTAAACGTTGTTTTTGGCGTCCACCTTCAGCGATACATCCTACCCGACTGGCCCGCGCACACACCTGGCTCAAAGGGGGGCGGTTGGAGGCTTGAAAGACTCGCAGATCCGTCCCCCCCCTTGGTCCACACCTTGCAAAAATGGGGATCGAGCGGTGCAGAATTCTAAAATCAACGTCCTGACCCCTTTGATGACCCCTTTGACTGACCCCTTTGATGACCCCTTTGACTGACCCCTTTGACTGACCCCTTTGACTGACCCCTTTGATGCTGACCCCTTTGATGACCCCTTTGACTGACCCCTTTGACTGACTGACCCCTTTGACTGACCCCTTTGACTGACCCCTTTGACTCTGACTTTGATTATGAGCCCTTCGATCTTTAACCATGATAGTCGGCAATCTTGTGGAAAACACTAACTTCATTAATAATTCTTTAATTTACAGATTTTCTAACAAGATGTATGGTCTGCGCAGTTGGGCTTGTTTTTTCTATCATGAGTGTTCTCTCGCGCGGTATTCGATTTATCGCCGAGTCTGCTCGTACCGGAGCGATCGTTGGTTGCGCTCTTGTCTTTGGTTTTTGGAGTTTTAAAGCGTACGCCCAAACGGCTCCCGTGTTGACTACGCCGGCGTGGGCTATTGCCTATCGTGATGGGGGCATGGTGCGTCCTGCGTTTGAGAGAGCCGTGCTTTCCAGTGGGCATGAGGCTGGAACGGTTTACCAAATATCTGGTCTTCCAGCGGGTCTTGTTTTTGACCCTGTCACGGGGACTATCGTGGGTGTGCCAGATGAGGGTGGGATTTATCCGCTAAGCATCAATGTGACCAACAGTAGCGGATCAGTTCAGGGAACGCTTACGCTCATCGTGCCGTCGACCAGATTTGAGACAGTCGGATCGCTGGATTTTTCGAGGATGGAACATGCAGTTTACGGCGACGGCGTTTTTTTGGGAACAGGACTTGGGAAGATAAATGCTTCATCTGATGGAGGGCGGACTTGGACAGAGGCGGAGAGCTCGTCCAATTTCAGTGATTTGCTTTATGATGGCTCACGTTTTCTTGGGCTACGTGACAATGGCTATATCAATGTTTCTCCCGATGGATATGATTGGCCGGAGGATTTTCAAATTGGGTCCGGGAGTTTTGCCGCGATCACGCAATATCCGGGAGGCTATCTCGTGGTTGGCTCAGGTGGCATAGTGTACATCTCGTCGGATGGGGAATATTGGATTCGGAGAGCTACCGTAACTGGAATGGGTTTCCTAGATGTCACGTACGGCGACGGCCTTTTTATTGCTGTTGGCACTGGTGGTGGCAAAATCTTCAGTTCACCGGACGGACGTTATTGGACGGAGCGATTTAGCGGGTTTGTTTCTCCTGTTAGTGACGTGGCTCTTTTCGACACAGTTGCGTACGGAGAGGGCTCGGGCTTTGTGGCGGCTGGCAGGGGGCTTGTTTATCACTCGCCTGATGGTATCCATTGGACTCCGGTTTTTGAGACGGAATACAGCATTAACAAAGTCACCTGGAATGGATCGCTATTTGTTGGTTCGAATGGGGGAGGGCGGATTTACACCTCTCGGGACGGGATTTCTTGGTTTCGGCGGATGCCTTTCACTTCCTTCTATTACGGTACGATGTGGGCGAGCGCTCCAGCTCCGGGGATGGTTCTCTTTGCAGGACACGGGGGGTGGGTCGGGCTCTGTGAGGGGCTCGAAACGGCGGCGATCGAGGATGTCTGGACCGATGTGCGTGCGCAGATGCCTGCTTCAATCCCGTTGGTCGTTTCGCAGCCTGTCACGAGTTATCATGTATTTGGGCTTCCACCCGGCATGCAGCTTGATCCTGCGACAAATTCGATCACTGGGATACCGACAACGCCGGGAGAATACGATGTCATCGTTGTTGGGGAAGATGTTCACGGATTGGGTGATCCTGCGACGGTTAGGATCACTGTGCTTCCGTATGCGGGGGCTCCGCCGACGCTCACGAGTTCGACGGTGATTTCCGGTGAAGCGGGGAATGCTGTGAGTTACGACTTCTGGTATACAGGTGGAGATTTGACGACGGTCGTGGCGGCATCAAATTTGCCACCTGGTTTGAAGCTTAACGTTGTGCGGAACAAAGTTACGGCAGGCATTTCTACTGCGAGTCTTACTGGAGCTATTTCTGAGGCCGGTCTCTACGAAGCTTCGATCTCAATTTCGAATCTTTATGGCGTGACCGAGCATTCGCTGTCGATTGCGATTGGCGATTGCAATTGGGTTCAACCCATCTCGGAGGGGACTTCGACACTTTACGACTTGGCTCTTGGCTCGGATGGTTTTGTGGCGGCCGGGGATTCCCGCGGTATTTTACACAGCGTCGATGGAGTGACATGGCAGACTGTGTTCGTCCCTTTCCGGTTGCGGATGTTTGCGACCTTTTACGCGGACGGAGTGTACTTGGCTGCCGGAAGCGGGTATGCCCTGTTTTATTCCAGTGATGGGCAAGAATGGACGGCCGCTTCATCTTCGACAGGAGGGTTCTCACAGTTCATTTACGACTTTGCCCACGGGAACGGGGTATTTGTGGCCGTTGGCAGCGGAGGTCGCATCTTTTCTTCTCCGAACGGCAGTCAGTGGACGGAGGAAATGAGCAATGTGACCTCGAAGTTAGATGGAGTTGCGTTTCTTAATGGCATGTTTGTTGTGGGGGGAAGCGATGGGACCCTACTTACCTCAGTGGACGGGATCACTTGGACTCAACAGGTGACCGGGAGCACTCTGGCGCTTTTCCGCCCCACTTATGGCAATGGAATGTATGTCGTTCCGACCAAGTATGGAGGCATCTTAACTTCTGCGGATGCGGTTAATTGGCAGCACCGATCGACCCCTGCCATTGGGAATCGGGCGGGTGTAATTTTCGGCAACAACCAGTTCATTTTGGCGGGCACTGATGCCAATCAGGTTTTCAGTTCACCGGACTGTATCACTTGGACGCCGCGGGCGCTTTTATCTGGATACACCAATCGATCGATGGAATTCCGTTTTATCGATGGGCTTTTCTATGTGACCGGTCCCCACATTCATTTGAGCTATTCTGATGGCGATTGGATTCCCAATGTTGGTCCTATTCCAGACACGGTAGCGGTGGTCGATGGCTCTTTTCAATATGCAGTCAACGCGTCGGACCAACCGGTCAGCTACTATGCAGGCGGTCTTCCTCCCGGATTGGAGATCGACCAATCGACGGGACTGATATCTGGGAGTCCTAACGTTGTTGGGCGGTATGAGGTTGTTGTTATGGCGGAGAATTTGACGGGATACAGCAGGGGTGAAACGTTTATTATGGACGTCCTTCATCCGACTGGATCACCGCCTCAGTTGACGACCCCGGATGTTATTCTGACGCCGGATTGGATGTACCACTACTTGGAAATAGAGGGGCGTGATCTTACTTTTTCGATCGAGGTTACTAGTCTTCCAAGTGGAATATATTTCTCCACTTCGGAAAGCAATGGGGTTGAGCGTTACTTGATCCACGGGATTCTCGCTTCGCCCGGCGAGTATCGGTTCCGGTTGGAATTGTCCAACTACTATGGCACCAACAATATGGACGCTTGGATCGTAGAAGTGCCAGTTGGGGAATCTGCTTTTATCGGGGCGCCCATTGGTCCGCTTCCAGGTTCGACGACCGAGGAATTTGCTCACACCCTTTCCTTTTCTGAATCGCCCGAGAGTGTACGTGTCGAGGGGTTGCCCTCGGGTATGGGTTTTGATCCAGGAACAAGCACCATTAGCGGGACACCAACCGAGGCGGGGTTCGTTAAGGCGCTTGTGATTTTGACCCATCCGGAGTTTATAGAGTACCGCAAACTCGAAATTGCGGTTACGGATGATCGACCACCCGCGATTGTTTCCGCCCCACTTCCTCAAAGCGTTCTTGAAGATGGGGCGTTCACGCTATCGGCCACCGTGGAGGGTGCGGATCTGAGTTACCAATGGTTTCGCAATGGAAGCGTTATCGAGGGAGCGGTGGGCGATACTTATCATGTCACAAGCGCGCAGTATGGCGATATGGGGCTGTACAGCTTAAGCGTCACCAATGCGTTTGGTGGTGATAGTTCTGAACCCGTTGCGGTGGTTGTTCAGCAAGGTTTTGAGCAATGGGCCGATATGGTGGGCCTTGCTGGTGAGGAAAGGGGATTTCTGAGAGAATTTGGCGCCTCCGGGTTGGCTAATCTTGTTGCCTATACGTTGGGAGCCACAGCGGCGGAAGAAGTTGTGGGGCGAATGCCTGATGCCTTGATCGAGGATGGAAATTTTTGTGTTCGGGTTACGATTCCCAAGTCGGTTACTGGCGTCAGTTGGCATTTTGATGAGCCCCCCGAGATGGGCCCTCCATCTGCTTCCGGGTTTACCTTACACCTCGTCGAGGATTCGGGTGTTGCGGAGACATGGGAGGCCCGCATGCCCATTGCAAATGGAAGCGGCCATGGGTTCTTGCGATTCTGCGCGACAGTTGATGAGCCTTAGGACTTGCTTGGCTTCGTGCGCGAGAAGAGGTAGCGCACGATCTGCGGCTACCTCCTCAAACAGGTTCTGGGCGGTTATGCTGAGGCTTCCGTCTCGGCGGCGATGAGTTCAGCGGTCTTGGCCTTGAGGTCTTCGACGCTGATTTCGCCGGCGTCGACTTTCGCAAGGAGGGCGCGTTGGGCAGTGTAGTCTTTGTTTTCTACTCCGGCCTTGGATTGGAGCATGCGCCAGGCTTTGCGGCGTTCGACGCAGAAGAGGACTACTTGGCGACTTATTGCGATGTGCTTCTTTTTGCCGCCTACTTCCGCGATGATGTAAACGCCGAAGTCTGGCACAAACGCTCGGTGATTTTCGTCGAATACTCTCCGCTTCACCACATCGTCTTGGGCTATGCACGTCAACATGTCGTCCAGGTGAATTAGATCTGCTGCCTCTCCCTCTGAAATGACTTTGAGGTGTTTGCGGAAGCGGGCTTCGGTGGTGGCCCAGTGGGCGACGGTGTATTTGTATTTTTCCTTGTCGGAGTAGGAGGCGGTCCACCAGTCTTCTTTTAGGGACGGGTTGCCTTTGAGGTCGAAGCATTCTTGGGCGAGTTCGCCTTGTTGGGGGTCGAAGACGAATTCGGGCATGCCTCGGGAGTCGCGGGCGAGTTTGGCTTGTTGGGCGGACATGTCGTCGGCGACGCCGTGCTCGGGTTGGCAGGTGGTGTAACACTGGTAGAAGCTCGTGCCGCGATATTCCAAACCGTCCAACAAGGATTTGTAGAGCTTGGCGCTGTTGGCCATGGAGACCTGGGCGATGAACGGTGAGCCATGACCGGTGGTCATGATCTCGGCGACGGATTTTTTCTCGGTGAGTTTGCCCTGAGAGGCTTTACCGAATTGATTCATGTCGTATCCGCCGAGCATGTTCGAGCTATCGGAGTTTTGGCCGCCGGTGTTGGAATACACCTGGGTGTCGAGCATGAGGCCGTTTACGTTGGGACGGTTCTGGAGGATGACCTTCGAGAGGTTTTGGAAGCCGATGTCGCCGAGGGCGCCGTCGCCGCCGATGATCCAGACTTTTGGCAGTTCCTTTATCTCTTGGTCGGTCATTATGTTTTCCGTGAGATGCGTTAAGTCCCAATAATCCTGTTGGGTGAAGGCTGCCCGATCCTCGATGCTGGATTCTTGATTCTCGTTTTCGGGTTCGCCGAGGAGTTTGTCGGTGAGGCGTTCGGGGGCGACGGAGCGTCTCGCGTGGGTGAGGGTTAAGGATTCGCCGAGGAGCCAGGAGATGGTGGCGCCGTCCTGGAAGAGGGAGTTCATCCAGGGGTAGGGGTGCGGGTTCGACGGGGGGGTCGAGCCGTATACCGTGTTGCAGCCGGTGGACGCGCCCATGAACATGGTGGACATGCCGTTGGCGTGGCGGCCTTCGGTGGCTTGCAGTTTTTTGTGGTTGTAAGCGTCGACGTTGAGGACGGCGATGATGCCGTCGATCACATCCTGATCGGAGAGTTCGCCCAAGGCTTCGATGCGGGCATCGGTGTCTTCGTCGCTTTCGCCACCGGCGCTCATGATGACGTGGGCGAAGGTGCGTTTGAAGAGTTGGTATGCTTCTTCGTCGGCGGATTTGAGGTCGGCGAGGCGTTTGAGGCCTTCGGTTTGGAGGCGGCCGGCTTTTTCGTAAAGGCGATCGGCTTTTTTGTGATAGATGGGGCGCATGTAGGCTTCCGTCACGGAAGCGGCCGCGCGGAGGATGGATTTCTCACCGCAGCCGGCGCAGGCGCCATCGCCGGAGACCAATGCTTCGTAATTGCGGCGCACCATGAGGTGATTGCGCAGGGCGGCGGGCCGTGAGTCTTCCGGCGCGTCGTCCTGGTAGAGGCCGAGATATTTTTGGGGGGTATCGGGCAGGAGCCGGGAGAAGATTTGGGCGCTCGTCAGTTCCTGGTTCAGTTCCTCGGTATCGGGGACCATGACCAAGGCGCCGTGGTCGCCGCATTCTTCCACGCATTCGCCGCAGCCTTTGCAAAGGTCGGAAACAAAAATCGAGAAGAGTCCGCCCTGTCCGGGGTTCTTCTTCTCGATCGATTTGTATATCGCCGGGACCTTGGTGTAAGCGATGGGGACGACATCCAGAATGGCGAAGAGCTGCGCTTTTGCCTCTTCGGAGACCGCGCCGTTGAGGGCGGTGATCTCGGCTTTGACGATGTCTTTGAATGGGACGGATTCCTTGGCCTCGATGGCGGCGTTCATTTTCTCGCGCGCAGCGGTTTCGACGGCGGCGATGTGTTGGCCGAGCGCTTTACGGGCGGCGACGTCGGTGACGTAATTATTGATGGCCGTTTTGAGGACCGTTTCCATGTCCTGCGCCGTGTTGGGCAGGGCGGTGTCCGGGCAAGCGGTGATGCACTCCATGCATTGGGTGCAGTTTTCCGGGATGTATTTTGGCGTCTCGCGGCGGGCGACGTATTTGGACGCGGTGGCGCCGGTGCCGGCGGCCATGACGCCGACGGAGGCGAGGGCGCCCGCGGGTTGATGGTATCCCATGCCGGCGCGGAATTCGGAATCGAACTTGCCGAGCTGTTGCACGGGGTCTTTCTCGGGTTGGTCGGCGGGAGCGGGAGTGGTTTCGATGTTCGGGAGGTCGACCCCGGCGGTGGGGAGGATCGTGTAGCTATCGCCGACGGGATCGATGGGCTCGAGGCGCATGGACGAGCGGTCGGCGGCTTCGATGTCGCCGTATGCAATTTCCTGAACCTTCTCGAAGCCGTCCTTCATGACCTGCATGTTGGAATCGACGACGGCCTCACCGAAGCGGCCGAATTTCTTTTCGTATTGTTTGCGGATGACGTTCGTGTATTCGTCTTCGGCGATGTTGTGGTCCTTGAGGAAGGTCGACACTTTGAAGAACGCGCCGAGGAAGGAGTTCCCCTGCATGCGGAGCTGGAGGTCGGGGCGCTGGGTGGCGGCCTTTGCGATTTCGAATCCCGGAAGGATGAAGACGCGGATGTTATTTTCTTTGACGAAGTCGCGGTATTTCTTGGGGATGCGTTCCCAGGCGGTCTCGGGGGTATCGGACGATTCCCAGACGAGGCAGCCGCCCTTGTTGACCCCGGCGAGGGGGTTGGTGTGGGTGAAGGCCTTGGGATCGCAGCAGAGGACCACGTCGACGTGATTGAGTTCGCAGTTCACGCGGATGCGTTCGGGTGCGACGGTGAGGTAGTAATTGGTGGGGGCGCCTTTCTTTTCCGACCCGTATTTCGGGTTGGCCATGATGAAGAGCTTTGATTTGATTTTCCCTTCTTCATCGTATTCGGGATTGGCCTGCGAGATGTGCTGACCGAATTCGCCGATGATTTCGCCCATGTTTTTCCCGGTGGTGATCATGCCCCAGCCACCGATGGAATGGAAACGGACGGCGATGGCGCCGCCGGGAAGGAGGGAGGGCGTGTCCTTTGAGATGACGGAGTAAGGGTGATCGATGCCCACGGTGAAATAGTTTTCGCCGTCGTCGGCGGTGCGACCGTCTTTGCGGGCGGTCTGGCCGGTGGCGAATTCGTATGCGCCGAGTGTGTGTTCGGGGCGGAAGTCGCGGGAGCCGATGCCGTATGAGCCGTTGAAGAGGCGGGGCATTTCCTCGGGGTAGAGGGCGGGGAGGTTTCCTTTCCCGTCTTGTTTGCCGACCTCGAGGGCTTTGTAGAGCGCGGTGCGGATGTCGCGGCCGAGGGGGTTATCGCCGGCCATGCCTTCGTCCGTGCGCTCGAGGATAATGACGTTTTTCTTTCCGCGGAGCGCTTCGATGATGGCGGCCTCGGGGAAGGGGCGGATGATATTGACGTGGATGGAGCCGACCTTCGCGTTGCGTTGTTCGCGGAGGTAATCGCAGGCTTCCTCGATGTTTTCCGCGGCGCAGCCGAGCGACACGAACACTGTATCGGCGTCATCGCATTTGTATTCGTCGATGAGGCCGTAATGGCGGCCGGTGAGGTCGCCCCATTCTTTGCAGGCGGCTTCGACGAAGCCGAGGATGGGTTCGTTGAAATTATCGCGTCGGGCGACGACCCCGTTCATGTGGTGTTCCTGATTCTGGACCGGTCCCAGGAGGATGGGATTTTTGAGGTCCATCATCATGGGGAGACGCCGGCGGGTGGGGCCGAAGAGTTCTTTCTGGGCGTCGGTGGGGCAGTCGATTTCGTCTTCCTTGGAGCCGAGGAACTCGCGGAGGAGTTCGGACTCGGGCTTGAGATACATGCGTTCCGAGTGGGTCGTGAGCATGCCGTCCTGGACGTTCATGCCGGGGTTGAGGGCGAGTTCGTTGACCTTGCGGAGGATCACGGCCATGTCGGCGGCTTGTTGGGCGTCCTTCGCGAACATGATTGTCCAGCCGGTGTCGAGGGCGGAATAGACGTCGTCGTGCCCGCAGTGGACGTTCAGGGCGTGCTTCGTGAGGGCGCGCGCGCCGACCTCGAGGACCATCGTCGAGCATTTGCCGGGGGCGTGGTAGTATTGCTCCATGGCGTAGGCGAGGCCCTGGCCGGAGGTGAAGTTCACGGTGCGGCGGCCGGTGACGGCGAAGGCGGTGGCGCCGCCCTGGGCGGAGTGTTCGCCCTCGGTTTCGACGGCGATCTTCTGGTTGCCCCAGACATCGAGTTTTCCTTCGGCGTAAGCTTGCTGGTAGATTTCGCCGCCCTCGGTGGAGGGGGTGATGGGGTAGAAGACGCCGCCTTCGGTAATGCGGCATTCCACGTGTTCGGCGACGAGTTGGTTGCCGTTACAGGTGATGGGGATACCGGGGTATTTGGGGGAGCTGCCGGGGGCGGGGGTAGAGGAGGATTGGGCGTCTTTCGGGGCTTCGGCAGTGGCGGCGTCGTCGGGAGGGATGGACATGGTCTTGTGAGCGAGTGAAGTTTTGTGTTGTAAGTCTTTGAGATAGAAAAATGTGTGGGGAGAGAGGCGTGTGTTTGGGGTGGGTACACGCCGGTCGGGTAGCTTATCTGCTGGGGGGGTGGAGACAAGTATATTTAGCCGGGCGCAGCCCGGCGTGGGAAGGGGGTTTTGGAGCACTAGTGTTCACTCATTTTTTCGGGCTCGCTGGCGCATCGCTGGCGGGCGGCAGCGCGGGAGCGCTGCCCTCCTTTGAGGGGGAGGAGGCAGGATGAGGAAGGCAGGATGGGATTGGGGTTGCGGGGCCGCAGACCTACCACCGGATTGGCGAATATGTCGCCAAGGCGAAACAGGGAAAGCGGACGGTAGCGACCGGATTCGAGATTGACGAAAAGTTCAACGATTTGCCTGCGCCGACCCGCAAGCAAATCAGAT
>JBCCIR010000134.1:0-15041 GCA_039028175.1 Verrucomicrobiota bacterium | reverse complement strand
GCCGTATTCGACTTTGGACCGGAAGCCGCGGGACATATCCCGGGGGAAACTGGATGGGCGGAGTTCGGAGATTCAGCGATTAATTGGGCGGTCGTTGCGTGCGGTGGTGGATTTGAAGGCCTTGGGGGCACGGACGGCGTGGGTGGATTGCGATGTGCTGCAGGCGGACGGGGGGACGCGGACGGCGTCGGTGACGGGGGCGTGCGTGGCTTTGGCCTTGGGATTTCAGAAGATGTTGGCGGCGAAGGCGCTGGAGCGGAGTCCGTTGCGGCAGTTGGTGGCGGCGGTGAGTGCGGGGGTGGTGAAGGATCAGTGTTGTTTGGATTTGAATTATCCGGAGGATAAGGACGCGTCGGTGGATTTTAATTTTGTGCTGACGGAGGGGACGGAGTTTGTGGAGGTGCAGGGGAGCGGGGAGGAAGCGGTGTTTACGGAGGAGCAGATGGGGGAGATGACGGCCTTGGCGAAGAAGGGGGTGGGGGAGTTGGTGGAGAAGCAGCGGGCGGCGATCGGGGCGGGGAGTGAGGCGGCGGATGCGGGGGCGATTGAGGGGTTGGCGGAGGATTTGAACAGGAGGTAAAGAACAGAGGATTTTTTGATCTTTTTTGGGGGAGGAGCCTACCAATCGCCATGGCGGGTGGTTCTGGGAGCCGGGGGGATTCTATAGGGAGAGGCGTTGGGGGTGGTTGGCGGGTAGGGGGATGGCTGGTTTTCATGAATAATGAATACTGAACAGGGAATGATGAATGATGAAATTTTGGAGGCAGGCAGCTTCGCCGGGCGGGGGCGTGGAAGTTTGCGGGAGGTGTAGGGAATGCGACGGGTTTTAGGGGATTTTCGTGGGGTCCTTCGGCTCGCTTTGCTCGCTCAGGATGACAGGATTTAAGGGCGGACGGTCACGAAATGGTTGGATGGGGCAGGTCGTCCAAAGACGGGCTTGACTTGGGGGGCGGGAGGGGTATTTTTGCCGTCCCTTCAAGGAAAACGGGGCTTTTTATCATGGCACGGGTATGCAGCATCACAGGAGCGCGGGTTCGCCGCGGACGTAAGATTCATCGCAGTGGTTTGGCGAAGAAGAAGGGTGGTGTGGGCCGTCACGTGACGAAGACGGTGAAGCGTGATGTGAAGCCGAACCTGCGTGAGAAGCGGATTTGGGTGCCGGAACTGGGCCGTTATGTGCGGGTGAAGCTGACGGCGCGGGCGTTGAAGACGGTGGCGAAGAAGGGGGCGTATGCGACGCTGAAAGAGGCGGGTGTTATCAAGGGCTAGGTGGTGCGGCGGCGGCCGAAGCATCGGCGGCTATAGGGGGTATGGGAATTATCGGGTTTTCGGGGTGATTTGTGGCGATTTTTTCAGTCGACAAGCTGCCGGGGATCGGTAATGGTTCCGCGCCGGCCGGGGAAGGGTCTGATTCCTGCTGTCTCACTGGGGGGATTGAATGAGGCGGATGGGTGCGACGGGGTGAAGGGGTGGGCCGAAATTCTTTAGATTTATCATCATGGCGAAACTGGAAGGGAAAGTATTGATTGCGCAGGGCGGGGGACCGACTGCGGTGATTAATCAGTCGATTGTGGGAGTGGCCTTGGAGGCGCGCAAGTTTTCGCAGGTGGAGCGGGTGTATGGGGCCTGTCACGGCGTGAGCGGGATTTTGAATGAGGATTTCCTGGATTTGACGCAGGAGACGACGAACAACCTGGAGCGGGTGGGGATGACGCCGAGTTCGGCCTTGGGATCGACGCGGTTGAAGCCGAAGGGGGAGCATTTTGCGGAGATGTTCAAGGTGTTGAAGGCGCACGATGTGCGGTATTTCTTTTACATCGGGGGGAATGATTCGGCGGATGCGTGTCGGATCGTGAACGAGGAGGCGGGGAAGGCGAATTACGATCTGCGGTGTTTGCACGTGCCGAAGACGATCGACAATGATTTACCGGGGAACGATCACACGCCGGGGTATGGATCGGCGGCGCGTTATGTGGCGAGTGCGTTTGCGGGGGTGAATTTGGACAACCGGGCCTTACCGGGGGTGTATATCGGGGTGGTGATGGGGCGGCATGCGGGATTTTTGACGGCGGCGTCGGGGTTGGCGAAGAAGTATCCGGACGACGGGCCGCACTTGATTTACATGCCGGAGCGGATGTTCGACATCGAACAGTTCGCGAAGGATGTGCAGTCGGTCTATGACCGGCACGGGCGTTGTATCGTTGCGGTGAGTGAGGGGATTCATGATGCGGACGGGACGCCGATGATCACGAAGTTGATGGAAGAGGTGGAGACGGACGATCACGGGAACGTGCAGTTATCGGGGACGGGGGCCTTGGGGGATTTGCTGGTGGAATCGATCAAGAAGAACACGACCATCAGCCGGGTGCGGGCGGATACACTGGGGTATATTCAGCGGAGTTTCCTGGGGTGTGTGTCGGACACCGACCAGAACGAGGCGCGCGAGGTGGGTGAGAAGGCGGTGCATTTCGGGTTATGGCATGACTGTGACGGCTCAGTGGCGATCAAGCGGACGGGCAATTACTCGGTGGATTACCAATTGCAGGATTTCTCGATGGTAGCGGCGCAGACGCGGACGATGGAGGATGAGTTTATTACGCCGGAGGGGAACGGAGTGACGGATGCGTTTTTGTTGTATGCGCGGCCCTTGATTGGGTCGAATTACGTGGCGCCGCACCGGATTCGGGCGCCGAAGGTGGAGAAGGTGGGATAAGAATTGAGAATTAGGAATTAGGAATTACCCAAGGGAAACCCTTGATTGAATAGAACACACACGAAGGAAGAAGAGAGAGATGCCAGTTGCGACACCTGAACAGTTTACGGCGATGTTGGATTCAGCCCAGGAGGGCGGTTATGCTTATCCGGCGATCAATTGCACGAGTATTATTACGATCAACGCGGCGTTGAAGGCGTTTGCGGATCAGAAGTCGGACGGGATCATTCAGTTTTCGACGGGGGCGGGGCAATTTGCGTCCGGTTTGAATCATAAGGATGCGACATTTGGGACGATTGTTTTGGCGGAAGCGACGCATCGGTTGGCGGAGCAGTATGATGTGTTGGTGGCGTTGAACACGGACCATTGTCAGCCGGAGAAGGCGGCGGAGTTTTTGAAGCCCTTGATTGAGGCGACGGCGGCGCGTCGTGCGAAGGGGGAGACGAACCTGTTTCAGAATCATATGCTGGACGCGTCGATTTTACCGTTGGAAGAGAACATGGCGATTTCGAAGGAGTATCTGGCGTTGTGCGCGGAGAACGAGATTGTTTTGGAAGTGGAAGCGGGGGTTGTGGGTGGTGAGGAAGACGGGGCGGCGGGGACGGAAGACACGCCGGAAGAGCATCTTTACACGACGCCGGAAGACATGGTGGCGGTGCATGAGGCCTTGGACGGGATTGGGCGGTTCACCTTTGCGGCGACCTTCGGGAATGTGCACGGGCACTACAAGCCTGGGGCGGTGAAGTTGCGTCCGGAGATTTTAAAAGAGGGGCAAGCGGCGGTGACGGAGAAGTATGGGGCGGATGCCGAGTTTGACCTGGTATTTCACGGCGGATCGGGGAGCAGTCTTGATCAGATTCGCGAGACGCTGGGTTATGGGGTGGTGAAGATGAACGTGGACACGGACACGCAGTATGCGTTTACGCGGCCGATCGTGGATCACATGATGAAGAATTACGACGGGGCGTTGATGATCGACGGTGAGATCGGGAACAAGAAGGCGTATGATCCGCGCGGGTATTTGAAGAAGGGGGAAGAGGCGATGGCGGCGCGGATTGGTCGGGCGTGTGATGATTTGTTGTCGAGCGGGAAGAGTATTTATAAGAGTTAGCTATCGGCTATTGGCAGTTAGCGATTAGCATTTAGCAGTGCGGCCCGATTGGGCCGCACTTTTTTTTGCGTGAACGAAGGTTGGGTGTTGAATGGTTGAATTCGTTTTGCAGCTAAGGCAGGGTGGGCGGGTGTCTGAGAGTGGGGACGTTTCGTTTTTGAAGAGGCCGTGGTGGGTGGTGGGGGTATTGGCGGTGATAGGGGGGGTGTTGCGGTGGCCGGGGTTGTTTACGGAGTTATGGTTGGATGAGATATGGTCGGTGGATTTGGCGGCGGAAGCCGGTTCCTGGGTGGAGGTATTGACGGAGATTCGGATTTCGAACAATCATCCTTTAAACACGTGGTGGTTGATGTTGTGGGACGGTCGAGGGAGTGAGATGTGGTGGCGTTTGCCGTCGTGGGTGGCGGGGGTGGCGACGATTCCGGCGGTGTATTGGGTGGTGCGACGCGGGGGTGGTGGCGTATGGGCGGGGGTGACGGGGGCGCTATTGGTGACGGTTAGTTTTTTTCAGGTGGTGTATGGATCGGAGGCGCGGGGGTATGCGGTGTGTTTGTTGTGTGTGGTGATTTGTTTGGGGGCACTTTGGGGGCGACCGGAGGCGCCGGGGTGGGGGATGGTGGTTTTGTATTGGGTGGCGGCGGTGGTGGGGGCTTTGGCGAACGCGGGGTTCCTGGTATTTTGGGGGGCATTGGTGGTTTGGCATTCAGGAGTGGTGATTTGGGGGGCGCGGACCTGGGACGTGGTGGTGAGGCGGGCGGGGGTATTGGGGGTGATGCATGGGTCGGTGGGAGTTTTGTTTGTGCTGTATTGGTGGTTTGTGGTGCGGAATTTGGAGTGGCAGGGTGCGGGTCATGTGCGATATGAGGGTGCTTTGGAGCGGGCGGCGGAGTGGATGTTTAATCTTGGGTGGATGCCGTGGGGGTTGGGTGTGGCGGTGGGGATGGTATTGGTGAGCATGTGGTGGTTCTGGTGGCGAGGCCGGGGTGAGGTGACGTTGTTTTTGATTTTGTCGATATTCGTTATGCCGTGGTTGGCATTTCAGATCAGTCCACCAAAGACGACGGGATTTGCGCACCTGGTGATCTTATTGCCGCAATATTTTTTCATACCGGGGTCTCTGGCGCTGCTTGCGACGGGTTGGGTGATGGGTGACGTGGTTTGCTTTGCGCGGCGCGGCGGAGTGAGAGCGATCGGGGCGATTGTGGTGGTCGTGATTGTGGTGGGTGTGATCCCATTGTTGTCGACCTTTTATCGTTTCGGGCGCGGGGGTATAGGAGAAGCGGTGAGAGCGATGGCGGAGCAAAGTTCATCGGAAGGGGAGGTGTTGGTGGGATTCAATACTCCCGGTCGAATGCCGAAGGAGTTTTTGTTTCATGTCAGGCGATTGCTGGGCGATGATGGCGAGCGTTTTCGACACACGGACCAGGCGGATTGGGATGAAGCGCCGCCGGAGTGGGTGTTGGGATTGGTAACGGGCGACTATCCGGACAAGCTTCGGCGATTTGAGGCAAGGAACGGACCCGAAGGGGATGTGGTGTTGCGATACGAGTTGGTGGAGGGGTATCCGTATGGGGAGGCGACGGGGTATCATTGTATGTTATTTCGGCGGGCGGAGGAAGGAGAGGGCGAGTGAGGGGGTTTTTTTGCCGGTGAATCCATCTTTGTGCTTTGAGCGCTCCGATGTGGGGTTGTAGAGTCGACGCGGATCGAGATTTTTCAGGAGCAAAGTGATGAGCAAGGATTACGAGGTACATTTGTATGAGATTATGTGGCCGAACTATGCGCTGGTGGCGTCGATGTTGGGGCCGAAGGAATTTGGGAAGCATTATGCGACGGGGAGTTCGCGTTACTTTCACGGAACGGTGGTGTTTGCGGAGGTGGACAACGAGTATCGGAACGATTTTTTTCCGATCGACGAGTTATTGAGAGAGGTGAAGCCGGCGCCGGATGGTTCTCCGAAGCGGACGAAATTTTTGAGTACTTATCGTGTGTTGGAGCACGTGGAACTGTCGGCGTTTAAGAACTTGTATGTGTCGTCGGTGGAGGGAGAGGTGTTGGAGTTGACATCGGAGCCGTATGAGCGGGATCACGAGGCGGGATTTATTCGTATTTTCCAGGAGATTTGTCCGTTCAGCGCGATTGTATTGAGTTATATGACGCCGCAGGAGTTTGGGGCGTATATCACGGACCCGACGCAGCCGAAGGGTGCTCCGAAGGTGATGTTTACGCAGATCGATTTTACGATTGACGATTTTTTGCGGCAGATTGAGGAGAACCCATTTCATGATTCTCCGATTCCGAACGTGCATCCGCACAAATTACGGGAGCAGATACTCGAGTTGAAGGGCAACCCGCACAAGGGGGTGAAGGGGATCAGCCTGGATTCGGCATTCGACAAGTTGTCGTTTCTGAAACTGCGGACCGGGTTTTGGATTGCGGCGCAGGAGGAGCTTTTGTTTTACCCGATTCCGGATCAGGAGACGCTGGAGCACGATCATTACGACTTTTATCAGTCGTTGGAGAGTGCGCGGATGTGAGGTTTGAATGAACAGGAGGGAACAGAGATAGCGGAGGTATTGGGGGTGGGAGAATTGAACCTACGAGAAGGACTCTGAGTCTAGATTGACCCGAGTGGGCACGATTTGTTCGCGCTCGTTGACACTTCGCTTGCGAGTATAGGAGGCAACGAAGAGGGTGAGGTTATTGGGTGAGCTGGGTTTTGGCGGTTTTTACGGGATACCACTCTTCGATTTTTTGGGCGAGATCGGCGACAACGTCGGGGTGTTCGGCGGCGAGGTTTTTCTCTTCATGAGGATCGGCGGATAGGTCGAAGAGTTGTGGGCCTTTTTCTTCCCGGGCGTGGACGTCGGTGTATTTGCTGACCTTGCCGTCGTAGGTGAGGAGGAGTTTCCATTTTCCTTCGATGCACCAGCGGTAGAGGAGGGTGGGTTCGTGGTCGTCGAGATCGAGAATATCGTGGGCACAGCCTTCGCCGAAGACGATGTTGCGGGGGAGGGGTTTGCCATCGCGGATGAGCGGCATGAGGTCAAGGCCGGGGACATCGGCGGGGGGGTCGATGCCAGCGGCGCTGAGGGAGGTGGGGAAGAGATCGATGGAGCTGATGAGGGTGTCTTCGTATTGATGGGGTTTGATGACACCGGGCCAGCTAATGAGGGTGGGTTGGCGGACGCCGCCTTCGTAGGGAGATTGTTTTGAGCGGAGGTCGAAGCCGTTGGCATCGGGTTTTTGGATCCAGCCGTTGTCGCAGACGTAGACGAAGACGGTGTTATCGGTGAGGCCTTTGTCGTCGATGTAGTCGATGAGTTGGCCGCAGGTTTCGTCGAACCATTCACACATGGCGTAGTATTTTGCGATGTGTGGGGAGTCGACTTTCTCGAGGTATTTTTTGTAGAGGCGTTCGGGCGGGGTGTGCGGGGTGTGAGGCATGAAGGGGGCATACCAGAGGAAGAAGGGTTTTTCTTCGGCGAGGGAGTGATCGATGAATTCGAAGACAGGTTCCATGCCTTCGCGGCCGATTTTGAGTCCGTCGTCGCCGTGGCGTCCGCCGGGTTCGGGGAAGCCGCGGGTCATGCCGTGGGTGAAGCCGCCGCGGGCGTAGTTTCCTTCCCACCATTTGCCGGACTGATGGGAGAGGTATCCGGCTTTGCCGAGGAGCTTGGGGAGGGTGGGGTGGTTGTCGATTTTTGAGATGAGTTGTTCGCGCAGCTTATTGTAGGCGTCGGATTCGGCCGGGGTTTGTTTTTGGCCCTTGGCGCGTTTTGGTTTTCCGGCGGGATCGTTTCCGGTGACGCCATGTTGATAGGCGTAGAGTCCGGTGGCGAAGGTAACGAGGGAGGGGCGGCACAGCGCGGTGGGGACGTATGCGCGCGGGAAGAAGGCGCTACGATCGGCGAGTTTATCGAGGTGAGGGGTCTCGATGACGGGGTGATCCATGAAGCCGTAATCGGTCCATGCCTGGTCATCGGAGATGATGTAGACGATGTTTGGAGGCGAATTCGCGGAGGTGGCGGCGAGGGAAAGCAGGGTGGTAAAAAGCAGGAGGCTGAGGAAACGGGGGAGCATATTCGTGGCGGTGGTTGTTTGTTTTGGTGTGAGGGATAAGCGTGGTTTTTTGGGGAGTTCTTTCAGTTTTCCTTGGGCATGGGTTGGTTGGGTGCGGGAGTGGGGGTGGGTTCGGGCTGAATGGACTTGGTGGGCGGGGTGAAGATGAGGCCTTGCTTGAGGGGGTTGGCATACCAGACGACGTTGCCGGATTTCTGGCCACCGATGAGGAGGTCGAGGTCGGTATCGCCGTCCATATCGACCGCGCGGATGTCGTATGCGGCGTGGCCGCTACCGATCGTGTGGGCGGTGAAGTTTCCTTTGCCGTCATTTTCATACCAGCGGGTAACCATGCTGTCTTTTCCGCAGGTGGCGGCGTCGATGTCGCCATCGTTATCGAGGTCGGCGGTGGTTAGGCAATGGGGGCCTCCCATCTCGGGGTCGATGTCGTGGGGGGTCCAGTTGCCTTCTTCGGTTTGTTCGAACCAGAGGACCCCGGTTCCATGGCCGCGGCTGGCGACGAGGTCGGTGCGGAGGTCGTTGTTGAGGTCGACGGGGATGAGGTTGGTGGCGCCGATTTGGTTTTCGGCGACGATGGATTTTTGCCATGGGGTATCGGGATCGGCGCCGGGGCCGGGATTTTTCCACCAGGCGAACCAGTTGCCGCCGATGAAGGGATCGCCCTTGGCGCCGCAGGTGATATCGGGTTGGCCATCGCCGTCGATATCGCCGAGTTCCATGTAGTGGTTTCCGCCGGCGGCATCTCCATTGGCGAAGACGTGGCGTGGCCAGGTGTGGGGGGTGTTGAGGGGATCGGCGGGGACTTCGAGCCAGACGATGGAGTTGGCGAGCGGTCCTTCGGGTTGGAAGCTATTGGCGATGACGTCGAGTTTGCCATCGAGATTGACGTCGCCGGCGACGAGACAGTGGATGCCGGTGAGTTCGGTTTCGACGGGGCGATAGGTCCAGGGTTGGGTATGGGCATCTTCGGGGGTTTGAAGCCAGAAGACGTCGCCTTGGGCCGGAGCGCCGATGAAGTCGGGATCGCCGTCTTGATCGACGTCGATCACGCAGGAGTGGATGCATTGGTGGCGGGGGTTTTCGAAGCTGTGTAGGATGACTTCTTGCCAGTCGGGCGCGATGAAGAGGCGGACTTTGCCGTTGGACGAGGAGATGATATCGGGGCGGCCGTCGTTGGTGAAATCGGCGCCGACGGCGGTTTGGACGCCTCCCTTGCCTGAGTAGACGTCGTGGCGTTGCCAGGGTTCGGCGGAAGCGACGGGGAGAAGGGAGGCGAGGAGTGCGAGGGGTATGAGGGGGCGCATGGCGGAACGGGTGGTGGAATTTCTACTATGAATCATACCACATTTCGATAACTTGGAAGGATGAAGAAGGGTGCAATCGGCGGAGCGATGGGGAAGGTGATTTTCGGGGGGGTGCTGTGGGCGTTGTGCGGTGGTGTATTGGCGCAAGACCGGGACGGGGCGGTGTCGAAGCGGACCTTGCCCTCGTCAGTTTGGAAGGTGAGTTCGGATACGGCGACGGTGTATTTGGCGGGATCGGTGCATTTGTTACGGGCGCAGGATTATCCGTTACCGCCAGTGTATGACGTGGCGTATGCGGATTCGGACCGGTTGGTATTCGAGGTGGACATGGGGATCATGAATCAACTGGACGTGCAGGAGGAGTTGTTGAAGCTGGGCAGTTATCCGGAAGGGGAATCGATTCGGGAGCATGTGAGTGAGGAGACGTATGGGAAGCTCCAGGAGTATTTCAAGTTGCGAGGTGTGGGCGGGCCGATGTTTGAGTCGATGAAGCCGGGGATGCTGGCTTTGACGATATCGTCTTTAGAATACATGCGGATGGGGGCAATGCCGTTTTTGGGGGTGGACATGGTTTACTTCAAGCGGGCGAAGGGGGATGAGAAGCCGACGGCGGGACTGGAGACGGTGGAGTTTCAGGTGGGCTTGTTTGAGGAATTATCGCCGAAGAAGCAGGAGGAGTTGTTGGTGAAGACGCTGGATAGTTTGGATGACACGGAGGAGACGACGGAGACTTTGATCGAGGCGTGGCGGACGGGGGATGCGAAGGGATTGGGGGAGATGTTGCGGGAGGAGTTTGTGGAAGACAAGGCGATGGAGCGGTTGTTTTTGACACAGCGGAACGAGAACTGGGTTCCGCAGATCGAGGAGATTCTGGCATCGGATGAGAACGCGATGGTGGTGGTGGGGACGGGGCACCTGGTGGGGAGGAAGAGCGTGGTGCAGTTGTTGCGGAAGAAGGGGTACAAGATCAAGCAGATGCGTTACGCGCCGTCCAAGGAGCGGCGAGGGAAGAAGGAAGCGGAAGAGGAGGATGAGAAGGATGAGGATGCGCCCGCAGGCGGCGAGGAGAAGAAGGAGATTGAGGCGGCGAGCGTCAATTCGGGAGAGTAGAGGGTTGGTTTTTGTCTAGCCGGGGGGCGTGGGGGTGATAGGGTGGCCGTGAGATTTCCTCTGTCTTGATGAAGCAGCGAAGCAAGCTATATCACCCGGATTCCGTGAAGATTCAGGTGTGTTCATTTTTGTCATTGCTTCGGATTCCGTTGGGGCTATGGGCGGTTTTTTCATTGGGGATTGGATTTTTGTTCAGTAATCCGTTTTTTGTGCGGTTCGGGTTGGTTGGGATTGGAATGTTGGTGTTGGTGTTGGTGGTTTATTTTTTTATCGGGGCGGGGATACGCTGCATCGTGTGTACGAATCCGGTGTTTATGTCGAAGCGCTGCACGAAGAATCGGGAGGCGCGGCGATTCATGGGGATCAGTTATCCGATGGAAGTGGCGAAGGACGCGTTGCTATCGGGGTATTACCGATGCATGTATTGCGGCGAGCGGGTGCGGACGGAGGATGAGGATGAATTGGCGGGCCAGGTGGATGCGGAGGGGAATCCTTTAGAAGAGGGGAGCGAGGATCAGTCGAACATTTCGAGTTGGTGAGATTCGCCGGGGGGTGGTGCGAAGCGGACGCCGGCACCGAGGAGGCGAACGGATTTGCCCTGGCCGCGGTCCCATGCTTTGGCGAGGAGTTCGAAGTATGGGGTTGGGTCGAGGTTATGGGAGAGGCATTCAGCGGTCGTTTGGGTGAAGTCGGAGAATTTTAGTTTCACGACGGCTTTGGTGATACGGCGATTGGAATGGGCGGATTGGTAGTCGGCGACGAGTTCTTCGTGGAGTTCGCGGAGTTTTTCTTCGCAGGCTTCGAGGCTGGTGATGTCGTTTGAGAAGGTGCGTTCATTGGAGAGGGATTTTCGTTCGCGGTGTGGTTCGACGGCACGGTCGTCGTGGCCGCGGCAGAGTTGGTGGAGGTGTGCGCCGAATTTTCCGAAGAGGCGGGTGAGGTTGGAGAGGTCGAGCGATTGGAGATCGCCGCAGGTTTGGATTTGGAGTTGGTGGAGTTTCGCTTCGGTGGCTTTACCGACGCCCCAAATGCGTCCGACGGGGAGGTCGCGCATGAAATTGTCGATCTCTTCGGCTTTGATTTCGAATTGGCCGTCGGGTTTGTTCCAATCGCTGGCGACTTTGGCGAGGAATTTGTTAAGGGCGATGCCAGCGGAGGCGGTGAGTTTTGTTTCTTCGCGAATGAGGCGGCGGATTTCCCGGGCGACGGCGGAGGAGGAGGAATTCAGGTGAGAGATGTCGAGGTATGCTTCATCGAGGGAGAGTGGTTCGATGGTTTCGGTGAAGCGGTGGAAGATATCGCGGATACGGCGGGATTCGCGGCGGTAGGCATCGAAGCGGACGGGGACGACGATGAGATTGGGGCAGAGTTGGAGGGCTTTGAAGGTGGGCATGGCGGAGCGGCAGCCGAATTGGCGAGCTTCGTAGGAGCAGGTGGTGAGGACGCCGCGGTTTGAGGAGGTGCCACCGACGGCGACGGGTTTACCTTTGAGGGATGGGTTGTCGCGGATTTCGATGGACGCGTAGAAGGCGTCCATATCGACGTGGATGATTTTCCGGAGGGGTTTGTCCACTTGGAAGGGTGGACAGGGGAGAGGGCGTGCGCAAGTGGGACCGGTTAGAATTTGCGCCAGAGGGAGGGGACGAAGAGGACGAGGATGGCGAAGAGTTCGAGGCGGCCGAGGGCCATGAGGAGAGTCATGACGAGGCAGGCGGGTGCGTTGAAGATGGCGTAGGTATCGGTGGGGCCGACGGCGCCGAAGCCGGGGCCGATGTTGAAGATGGTGGCGAGAGTGGCGGAGAGGCAGGTGTCGAAGTCTTGTGAGGGTTCGAGGAGGGCGAGGAGGAGGGTGCCGAGGGGGATGAGGATGGCGAACATGGCGACGTAGACGGGGATGGCGCGGGCGGCTTCGTCGGCGGGGGTGCCGTTCAGTTTGAGGGCGAAGACCTGCTTGGGGCGGAAGGAGGCGATGATTTCCTGGCGGGCGATGCGGAAGAAGAGGATGACGCGGCTAATTTTGAAACCGCCGGCGGTGGAGCCGGCGCAGCCGCCGAAGATCATGAGGATGAGGAGGAGGGCCATGGAGAAGCCGGGCCAAGTGTCGTAGTCTTGTGAGACGAATCCGGTGGTGGTGCCGATGGAGGCGACCTGGAAGAGAGTGGCGCGGAAGGCGGAGCCGATGGTGGGGTAGTGATGGCTTTCGACGGTGAGGTTGAAGATGACGAAAATGATGGAGACGGCGATGATGCCGAGGAAGAACTTGCCTTCTTCTTCGACTTTCAGGCGCGGCCAATCGCGACGGACGAGGGCGGCGTAGAGGAAGAAGCTGAGTGAGGAGAGAATCATCATCACCGTGAGGAAGGCCTCGACGCCGAAGCTATCGAAGTAGGCGATACTCTCGTTGTGGGTGCTGAAGCCGCCGGTGGCGACGGTGGTCATGGCGTGGTTGGCGGCGTCGAATGGGGAGAGCTTGAGGGCAACGAGGCCGCCGAAAGCGACGAGGGAAAGGGTGAGGTAGACGGCGCAGAATAGGATGGCGGAGTCCTTGATGCGGGCGCCGGTGGATTCGCCGACGCGGGCGGAGGACTCGAGTCTGAAGAAGGATTTGGCGCCGACGCCGAGGTGGGAGAGGAGGGCGACGAAGAGGACGAGGATTCCGAGTCCTCCGAACCACTGGGTGAGGGATCGCCAGAGGAGGATGGCGCGGGGGAAGACATCGAGGTCGGCGATCACGGTGGAGCCGGTCGTGGTGAATCCGGACATGGATTCGAAGAGTGCTTTGTCGACGGAGAGGCCGGGGTTGCAGAGGAGGTAGGGGAGGGTGCCGAAGACCGCGGCGACGATCCAGCCGCCGCCCACGACGACGACGGCTTCTTTGCGGAGGACATCGCGTCCGGCGCCGATGCCGGTGAGCAGGAGGATGATGCCGGCGCCGGCGGTAATGGCCGCGGAAATGCCGAGAGCCGTGGCGCCGTGGTTTTCGATCCCTTCAGATTTTTCCCAGGAGGCGTACCCGAAGCAGATGAGCATACCGGCGCTGATGAGGAGAACGACGATCCCGAAGATGTGGCTCAGGAGGCGGTAGTTCATCGATTAAGGAAATAGCGCGAAGGAGTGAGCAGTTATTTGCTCAGGAGTTTCAGGAATTTCTTTTTGGCTTTGGGAGAAACGATGGCGTAGAGGGTGTCGCCGGCTTCGATGACGTCATCGGCAGCGGGGACGGCGGCATTGATGCCGTGGAGGAGGGCGACGAGGCCGGAGCCGGGTGGCCAATCGATGTCGCTGACTTTTTGTCCGGCGATCTGTGATTCGTCGCGGACGGTGGATTCGATGACGTCGCCGGCCTGGAGGGATTGGATGATGTGGTATCGGTCGGAGGTGACGAAGCGCATGAGTTCTTTCCGGGTGGCTTCGCGAGGGCTGACGGCGGCCATGATGCCGATCTTTTCACCGACGGCGCTCATGGCATCGGCGTAATCGGCGCGGTGGATGATGGAGAGGCAGTTTTTGGCTCCGAGGTTGTGGGCTTGGAGGCAGGTCATGACGTTGTCTTCGTCTTCCGGGGTGGCGGCGATGAAGAAATCGGCTTCGCCGACTTGTTCTTCGCGCATTTCGGAGAGGGACGTAGCGTCGATGTTCAGCACGGTGGTATTGCCGAGGCGATGAGTGAGAGATTCGCAGCGTTCAGGATCGGCTTCGAAGATGCGGACGCGGGCGCCCCAGCCTTCGAGCATTTGGGCGAGGGAGAATCCGTATTCGCCACCGCCGAAGATGACCGTGCGGAGCGGTTCGTCATTTGCGGAGCCGTTGCCGAGGCGGGTGACGATTTCCTGGAGTTTTCGTGGTTCGCCGAAAACCGTGACGATATCGCCGGCTTGCAGAACGTCATCGGCGGTGGGGATGAGTGAGCCTTCGAATCGGCTGATGGCACCGACGCGGATGCGGTTGGGGAATTTGAGATCGCGAAGGGAGCGGTTACAGGCGTCGCTCTTTTCCGAGATTTGGATTTGTTGGAGTTCGATGCGGCCTCGGGCGATTTCTTCGACGAGGAGGGAATCGGGATTGCGGATGAACTTGGAGAGTTCGACGGCGGCGAGGCGTTCGGAGCTGAAGATGTGATCGATGTCGAAGTGGCCGCGATGGTCGAAGAGCCATTCTTCGCGTTGGAGTTCGGGGTGGACGCGGCAGATGACTTTTTTTGCGCCGAGTTGTTTGGCGATGGAGCAGGAGACGATGTTGGTATTGTTGTCGCTGGTGACGGCGAAGAGGAGATCGCATTCCGGGGCATCGGCTTCGACGAGGACATTGACGGAGGCGCCGTTACCGGTGATGACCTTGGCATCGATCTGGCGGTCGAGGTCATCGGCGAGGCGGTCATCGGTTTCGATGACGACCGTATCGTGTTTTTCGCGTGCGAGGCTGAGAGCGAGGTGGCGGCCGATTTCGCCGGCTCCGACGACAATGATCTTCATGGGTGGGAGGGAAAAGTGGGATGGGCGGCGTTGGGACGCCTGGGGACCGTAGCGGGCATGGGATGGATGGAGATCAGCCTTGGGAGCGGACGATCGGTGTCCGGCGGTCGGCGGAGATGGGAACGAGATTCATGAACTGGGGGGAGCAGCGCCACAGCAGGAGCGGCGCCACAGAAGGAGCATGAGCAGCGCTACAGTAGGAGCAGCGATAACAGGACGAGCGCACCAGCAGGAGCAACGAAAGTAGG
>JBCCIR010000133.1:0-15207 GCA_039028175.1 Verrucomicrobiota bacterium | reverse complement strand
GGTCCGTGTGTGCGTTTTGCCTTTGGGGTTGGGTGTTGGGGGGGGGCGGGCTCCATGGGGATTGGCGGCGCGGGCGGGGTTTCAGTGCCGCAGCGGGGGGGGGCATGGGCGGACAAGGTGGGGCGGATTGGGTTTGACCTGGTAATATTTGATACGGCGGCGGGGGTGTTTGGGTATACGGCGCAGGTATTGCGATGTGTGGATTACGTTTTGATTCCGCAGCAGGCGGAGCCCTTGGGAGTGCGTTCGATTCCGCAGATACTGCAGATGATTGCGCATTTGCGGGAGGACGAGGCGAAGTTGAAGGTATTGGGGGTGCTATTGACGATGATGCAGGCGGATCAGGCGCAGTGTCAGGAAGTGGCGCGGGAGTTGCGGGAGGTGTTGAAGGGGGAATTGTTGTTGAACACGGATATTCCCCGGGACGAAGTATTTTTGAAGGCGAGTGAGACGGGGGTGCCGGTGGGATTGTTATACAGGCATCCGCCGGAGTCGGCGGTGGTGTTTGATCGATTGGCGGCGGAGGTGGAGAGCCGGATGAAATTGAATTCGACGAACGAAAGGAATGAATACACAAGGCTCATGGATTGACGAGGGTGAGTTGTCTCACTTGATGGAGCAGTTGGGGGATGCGGTGGCGACACCGCCGGGGGCACCGGCATCAGGTGGGGCTGAGGGATCGGAAGCGGCGGCGGGAGAGGGGGCGTCTTCGTTTGTTGAATTGGGTAATGGTGAGGAGGGAACGAGCGAGGAACAGGCGGAAGCGACTGGGGAAGAGGTGCCGATGGCGAAGGGGGTGGAGCAGGTGGGGCAGCAGTTGGCGGAGATCAAGGCACAGGCGGCGTCGAGTGGATTGATTGCGGGGGGGAGCGAGGAAGCGGAGGTGGTCGAGTCGAAGGAGGAGGAGGGAGTGGCGTCGCGGGAGGGTGATGAAGCGGAGGTGGAAGCGGAAGCGCGGGTGGAGGTTCCCTCGTTATCGGCGGTGGGGGTGCCGGATGGATCGGCGCTGGAGGGGGCGGAGATATCTTTGGGGGAAGAGGAACCTGTGGTGGAGGACTCGGCGGTGGCAGTGGCGCCGGCGGAATCCGGAGCGGTGGAGAGTGAGACGTCCGGGGGTGAGGAGGAAGCGAGTGTACCGGCGGGGCCGAGTTTGCGGGAGCGATTGAAGGCGTATGTGGAGTGGGCGACTGAGAAATCCGGTGCGAAGCGTATTTTGTTAGGGGACGCGCAGGGTTATTGTTTGTATGACGGGGCGAGCACGGAGCCGCAGGTGTTGGCGGCGGCGGTGATGTTGGCGAAGAGCTGGCAGCAGTGTTTGCGGCATTTGAAATTGAAGGAGCCGGGGCCGGTGACGGTGGGGCTTGGGCACGGATACCGGATGATGGTGGTGCCATGTGAGACGCGGTATGGATTGCTGACCTTGTCGTTGATTTCCAACGGGCCCTATGACGACGAGGTTACGGTGGAATTGAGGAGGCGATTACTGGAGGTGATCGAGGCGAGGGCGTAGGAGTTGGGGGGCGTCAAACGCGCGTGAGCTGGCGGCGGAGGGTGAGGGTGAGGGTGCAAAGGCCGATGACGATGAAGGCGGTCATGATGAGGAAATTGAGGCGGAGGGTATTCATTTTCAGGTCGACAAAGGTTTTGTCCGTGCCGAGCCAGTTTTGGAGGGTGGATTGGATGGAATTGGGGAAACTGAAGCGGAGGCTTTTCTCGATACCGAAGAAGACATTGGGGGCTTTGTTGTTTTCTTTTTCGTGGCGGTAATCGAGGCGTTCCGCTTCGGCGACATTTACGAGGTCGAGGACTTTTTGGTTGAGGTAGAGGTTTTCCGCTGAGAATTCTCGATTGTCTTCGGCGGGTTCGAAATTGGCAGCGTCGAAGGTACGATCTTTGAGGGCGCGCCGGATGGATTTGATGGTGCGGCGGACATCGCGGGGGCTTTCGCCTTCGAGACCGAAGGTGAAGGCGCGGGCGTCTTTGAGTTGATCGAGGTAATCTTCCTGATCGGGGTGGAGCATGGGCATGGCGATGAGCCGGTCCATTTCTTTTTTGGCGTCGTTTTGGAAGGCGGAGAGAGGGTTATTTTGGGCGTGTTCGATGATGATGGCTTCGTAGGACCAGCGCAGGGGCATGAATTCGCAGATGGCGGGGACTTTGAGGTCGCTGGAGCGGGCGGTTTCGGCGGCTTGATTTTCCGGTGCGAGCCATTTGCGGAGGTAATAGACGACGTCGATGTCGCGGTTCATTTCTTCGTATTTGATGAGAGCGCCGCCGAGGATGATCTGTGGGATGAGGACGAGGGGGATGACATTGATGGCGGTTTTTGAGCTGGAGACGAGGGAGGAGATGAGGAGACCGGCGACGACACCCAGGACCGTCGTTAGGAACATCCAGCCTAAATTTGTGAAGAACATATCGCGGATGCCGAGGATGGCGTTTCCGATGAGGAGATAGATGATGGATTGGAGGAGGGCGAAGACGGAGAGGGTGAGGAATTTTGTGACGACGTAGTATCCGACGCGGATGCGGTGGTTGCGTTCGCGAAGGAGGAGGACGCGATCGCGGATAATTTCGTCGGCGCTATTGGTGAGGCCGAGGAACATGCCGATGACGAGGCTGAGGAAGAGGTAGGTGGGGATGTGGAATGCGGAGGCGAAGTTGTAGGCGCCTTCTTCGGAGTAGCGGAGGACGGTAGCGACGAGGATGGCGAGGGCGGGGGCTTCGAGGAGGGTGGTGGCGATATTGCCGCGGTTGCGGAGTTTACTGAGGAAGGAGCGTTTGAGGAGGACGAGAAACTGGGTGGATTCGTCTTTGGGGCGGCGGGTGGGGGCTTGTGGGGTATCGGTTTGGGAGGGGGAGGGGTCTTCGCGCGGTTCCTGTTCGAGTTCTTTAGCGCTGACTTCTTCGATGAGGCGGTGGGCGGCGAAACGATCGCGCCAGTAGTTGGGGCTGAAGCGGCGGGCGGGGACGAGGTGGCCGCGGCGATCTTCTTCGTAGATGATGTCGCCGTTAAAGTCGCGCAGGGGGGTTTCGAGGACATCGAAAATGAAGTCGGGCTGGCGGGCGTTGAGGCTGATATCGGAATCGTCGGCGGGCTGTGGAGAGCCGCCGCTGGTTTCTTCCCGCCAGGCTTCTTCGAAATAGTCGAGCATTTCGGCGGGGGTGCCGAAGAAAGCCATGCGACCTCCGTGGTCGAGGAGGAGGGCTTTGTGGAACATGTGGAAGAGTTTGGCGCTGGGCTGGTGGATGGAGACGAAGGTGATTTTGTTGTGGGAGAGGCCGCGGATGATCTCGATGACGTGTTCGGAGTCTTTTGAGGAGAGGCCGGTGGTGGGTTCGTCGAAGAGGTAGACATCGGCGATGCCGATCATATCCATGCCGATATTGAGGCGTTTTCGTTCGCCGCTGGAGAGGTTCTTGTTTACGGGGTCGCCGGCGAGGCGGTGGCGTCGTTCGTTGAGGCCGAGTTCGACGAGCTTGGCATCGGCGCGGCGTTTTCTTTCCGCGGCGGCGAAGTGTGGGGCGCGGAGGGCGGAGGCGAAGTCGATATTTTCTTCGACGGTAAGGAGGGGGTCGAAGGCGTTTTCGTGCGGGATGTATGCGATGTATGGGGTGAGGACGGGAAGGTTATCGTAGAGGGAGAGATCGTTCAGGCGAATATCGCCGCGTGAGGGTTTGAGTTGGCCGGCGAGGGCGCGAAGGAGGGTGGTTTTGCCGCAGCCGCTGGGGCCCATGACGCAGATGGTTTCTCCTCGTTTGACGGAGAGGGTGACACTTTCGAGGGCGGTTTCGCGATCGGAGTAGTGGTGGCCGAGGTCATCGATCTCGATTTTGCGGAAGAGGTTTCGTTGTTCTTCGATGATGCGTTCGGTGAAGTCGCAGTGGAGGTATTGGCTATTTCCGATGGTGATGGTGGCACCGTCTTCGAGGGTGGCCTTGGTGCGGACGGCGGTTTTGCCGATGTAAACGGGGTGTTCGGCCGAGAGGACTTCGAGGTCGCCGGTTTTCTGGGAGTAATCGCAGCGGATGCGGAGGAGGATTTCTCCGGCGATGCCCGGGGAGAGGAGGATATCGCCTTTGCGAAGGAGGTTGGGGTCGTTAGAGACGAGGTATTCGGATTTGGAGGGGAGGAGGTCGAAGGAGCCGCCGAGTTCGCGGGCGCGGCGGCGGAGGTCGCTGATGGAGATTTCGCTGCGGTCGGGGAAGACGATTTTGTCTTTAAGGGAGACGTGGAGGGAGTGGCCGCGCATGAGTTTTTGGCCATTGATGCGGGCATCGGTGTTTTTGAGGGCGCGGACGCGGGTATCGAGGCCGAATTTGAGTTCGAGGAAGCTTTGTTTGGATTCGGATTTTTGGATGAAGAGAGAGCCGCCGGCGTTGAGCGAGAGGTAGAGTTGGGTGGAGGAGACGTCTTTTTTGGCGTTGAGGTAGAAGACGAGGTCTTGGAAATCGAGGACGGTTTCACCGAGGAGGATGCCCTGGCCTTCGTAGATACGGCAGAACTCGCCGGGGCCGAGTTGTCTGCCGCGGGCGATGACGGTTTTGTTGCCGATATTTTTGATGAGGAGGAGATTTTGGAAGCGGAAGGCCGCGATGGAGAAGCCCTCGGTGAGGGGTTCGAAGACGACGTCGGCGGGTTCGTGTCCGGAGATGACGAGATTTTCGAGGGGTTGTTTTGCTTCCGTGGAGGCTTCGATGGAATCGAGTTCGCTGGTATTGAGTTGGTAGACGATATCGATGGCCTCGGCGGCGATGCCGAGGTTGGTCATGAAGAGGTAGAAGGTGATGAGTTGATCTTTTTGGAGATCGGCGCGGGAGATGAGGACGTAGAGTTGGACGCCGAGGAGGATTTTTTCTTCGAGGCTGAGGCGGCCGGCGAGTTCCTGGGCCATTTGGTTGAGGTCCTGTTGTTCGCGGAGGGCGTCCTGGTAGAGTCGTTTGAGTTCGGAGTAGACGGCTTCGGGGTAGTCGTAGCGCAGGAAGCCGAGGGTGGAGTCGATGTCTTTTTCCATGAGCCGCCCTTCGACCTTGCTGAATCCGGCGAAGACGCGGATGAGGAGGGGGAGCATGGTTTTAGTGGGGCGGCCGCCGGGGCCGGAGCGGCGGACTTTGTGCCGGAGGCGGCGGAAGAGGGAAGTGCGTCGTGGGGCGAAGAGGTCGGAGGCGAATTGATCGGGATCGCGCGGGGGCCGGGCGTCTGGGGAGGGCGCGGGGTCGGGCGACGGTGGAGAGGGGTCCAGCGGATCTTTTGGATCTTCCACGTTACCGGTTTGATGCATAGGGACGTATAGGAAAGGGGGAAAGTTGGTCGATCGTCAGCGGGAGGGCCGGGGATCGGCGCGAAATTTGCTTTTCTCCATAGTAAAGGTTCATTTTATGAAGAAAACAATGCGTATGGTGGCCTGATTGCAAAGGCGAGGGGGCTGTGGTAGCCTTGACCTTTCGGGCCTATTGCCGGAAGGAAGCGCAGATAATACGGGAAAGAAGCGATGGCGAACGACGAGAACAACAATGATCCGAGGAATCCGGACGGACGGCCTCCGGGGGAGCCCGGGTTCAATTGGCGTGGGTTGATATTGTTATCGATTGCGGTGGGGTTGATTGGGGCGGCGTTGTGGTTCAAAGGGGGTGCGCGCGACGTGACGGAGTTATCGTGGCCGAAGTTTGTTCAGTATATTGAGGAGGACCGGATTATTTCGACGGACCAGGATCCGCTGGAGATCAAGCGGATTGAGGGGAGCATGGAGGAGACGGTGCAGGGGAAATTCAGGGTGGATGATCCTAACAGTGACAGTCAGGCGGAGCGGAATTTCAAGGTGGTGGTGAACGTGGAGCTGGCGAAGGATCAGTTGTTGGAGTTATTGAAGGATCAGAAGTACACGTTTGCGGTGGATCCGAATTGGGGGAGCACGTTCATCGTCGGTTTTTTACCGATCATGTTGATTCTTTTGATTTTGTATTTCTTTTTCCGTCAGCAGGTGCGGATGGCGGGTCGGGGCGCGATGAGTTTTGGCAAGAGCAAGGCGAAGATGATGCACCTGGACAAGAACAAGATCACGTTCAAGGACGTGGCGGGTGTTGAGGAGGCGAAGGACGAGGTGTGGGAGATTGTGGAATTTTTGAAGGACCCGAAGAAGTTTCAGAAGCTGGGTGGGCATATTCCGAAGGGGGTGTTGATGGTGGGGCCTCCGGGGACGGGGAAGACCTTGTTGGCGCGGGCGATTGCGGGGGAGGCGGACGTGCCGTTTTTCAGTATCAGCGGGTCGGATTTCGTGGAGATGTTTGTGGGTGTGGGTGCATCGCGGGTGCGGGACATGTTTGAGCAGGGGAAGAAGAGCGCGCCTTGTTTGATTTTCATTGATGAGATTGATGCGGTGGGGCGGCATCGTGGGTATGGCATGGGGGGCGGTCATGACGAGCGTGAGCAGACCCTGAATGCGTTGCTGGTGGAGATGGACGGGTTTGATACGCAAGAGGGCGTGATCATTATTGCGGCGACGAATCGTCCGGATGTATTGGATCCGGCGTTGTTGCGACCGGGGCGTTTTGATCGTCAGATCACGGTGAATTTGCCGGACGTGAAGGGGCGTGAGGAGATTTTGAAGGTGCACGCGAAGAAGGTGAAGATCGGCGATGATGTTGATTTGGCGGTGGTGGCGCGCGGGACGCCTGGTTATTCTGGGGCGGAGTTAGCGAATGTGATCAATGAGGCGGCGTTGTTGGCGGCGCGGAAGGGGTTGAAGGCGATTACGCTGCAGGAGTTGGAGGAGGCGCGGGACAAGGTGCGTTGGGGGCGGGAGCGACGGAGCCTGGCGTTGAGTGAGAAGGAGAAGGAGAACACGGCGTATCACGAGGCGGGGCATGCGATATTGAACGAGATGCTGGAGCACACGGATCCCTTGCACAAGGTGACGATCATTCCGCGCGGACCGTCATTGGGATCGACGATGTTTTTGCCGGAGGAGGACAAGTATACTTTGCGGCGGAATGAATTGCTTGATGATTTGGTGGTGGCGATGGGCGGTCGGGTGGCGGAGGAGATTGTGTTTGGGGATGTGACGAACGGGGCCTATGGGGACATCAAGATGGCGACGAACATTGCGCGGAAGATGGTTTGTGAGTGGGGGATGAGCGATGAGCTGGGGATGGTGGAGTATGGGGAGAATCACGAGCATGTATTTGTGGCGCGTGATATGGCGAGCGGACGAAGCTACAGCGACGACACGGCGGAGAAAATCGACGGGGAAGTGAAGGGTTTGATTGATCACGCTTACAACACGGCGAAGACGATGATCAACGAGAACCGGGATCGTTTGGACGTGATTGCGAAGGCGTTGCTGGAGTATGAGACCTTGGATGGCGAGCACATCAAGGAGATCATGGAGCATGGTGACTTGAAGAATCCGCCTGCGGCGAAGCCGCCTTTGAAGCCGGACGACGACGAACCGGCGGAAGAGCCTCCGGTGGTGGGGACGGTGAAGTCGGATGATGACAAGTACACCGAGGGTTTGGAAGGGGCGCCGGCGGGGGCGTAAGTTGTTGGGCGGCGGGGGATTGCGGAGGGATAATCGGGGTTTTTAGAAGCGGATGATATTGCCTCATGATGGCAGTTGACGGGTGGCATCAGTCCTGCTTTAGTCCTGCTTCGCTGACCGGGCGGGGGTTTCGTTCGAGATCGGCCTCAGGGAAGAAACAGGAAGAATATCATGGCAAATTACGCAATTAACGGATTTGGAAGGATTGGCCGGAATGTGCTGCGTGCGATGACGCAGGACCAGGTTGAGAAAATCGTTGCGATCAACGATTTGACGGACAACAAGACGCTCTCTCATCTTTTGAAGTGGGACTCCACCGCGGGTCCGTTCAAGGGGGAGGTTTCTTATGACGATGAGTCGATCACGGTGAACGGGCACAAGATCAAGGTGTTTGAGGAGCGTGATCCGGGGAGTTTGCCCTGGGGTGATCTGGGCGTGGACATTGTTTTGGAATCGACGGGATTTTTCACGGCGCGCGAGGGTGCGAGCAAGCACATCAGTGCGGGGGCGAAGAAGGTGGTGATTTCGGCGCCGGCCAAGGAGCCGGATGCGACGATTTGTCTTGGTATCAACGATGGCATTTACGATCCGGAGAATCACCACATTGTGTCGAACGCGAGCTGCACGACGAACTGCCTGGCGCCGATGGCGAAGGTATTGAACGACAGTTTTGGCGTGGAGCGTGGTTTCATGAGCACGATTCACAGTTACACGAACGACCAGGTGGTTTTGGATGCGCCGCACAGTGATTTGCGCCGGGCGCGGACGGCGGCGGAGAACATTATTCCCTCGTCGACGGGGGCGGCCAAGGCGATTGGCCTGGTGATTCCGGAGCTACTTGGGAAGTTGAGCGGCGGGGCGTTCCGTGTGCCGACGCCGACGGGTTCGGTGACGGATTTCACGGCGGTCTTGGGCAAAGAGACGACGGTGGAAGAGGTGAACGCGAAGTTCAAGGAAGCGGCGGAAGGGCCGATGAAGGGTGTATTTGAGTATAGCGAGGAGCCTTTGGTGTTGAAGGACATCGTGGGCAATCCGCATTCCTGCATTCTGGATGCGCAGAGCACGATGATGATCGAAGGAAACTTCGTGAAGGTGGTGGGCTGGTATGACAATGAGTGGGGATACAGCAATCGTTCCATCGACTTGATGGGGATGATGGAGAAGAGTCTCTAAGAGAGCATTTTGAAACCGATTTGGGAGAAGGAGGCGTTGCGGCGCCTCCTTTTCTATTAGTTGGGCGAGCGAGCAAGAGAGAAAGACAGACTGATGGCGAAGAAGACGATTCGGGATTTGGACGTGGCGGGGAAGCGAGTTTTGGTGCGGGTGGATTTCAACGTGCCGTTGGACGAGGCGGGGAAGATTACGGACGACACGCGCATTCGAGCGGCTTTGCCGACGATCGAGTTTTTGTCGGAGGCGGGGGCGAAGGTGGTATTGATGTCGCATTTGGGGCGACCAAAAGGGGAGCGGAAGCCGGAGTTTTCTTTGAAGCCGGTGGCGGAGCGCTTGGGAGAATTGATCTCGGCGAAGGTGAGTTTTGCGGAGGATTGTGTGGGGGACGTGGTGGAGGCCGCGGTGGCCGGGCTTGGGGACGGGGATGTGTTGTTATTGGAGAACGTGCGGTTCTACAAGGAGGAGACGGAAAATGATCCGGGATTTGCGGAGCGGTTGGCGAAGTTGGGGGACGTGTATGTGAACGACGCTTTTGGCACGGCGCATCGGGCGCATGCATCGACGGCGGGGGTGGCGGCGTATTTACCGGAGTCGGCGATGGGATTTCTGATGGAGAAGGAGCTGAAGTATTTGCAGGAGGAGTTGGAGGAACCGGCCCGGCCGTTTGTGGTGATCATGGGTGGAGCGAAGGTATCGGACAAGATCGGGGTGATGAGTCAGTTGATGGACAAGGCGGACACGATTTTGATCGGCGGGGCGATGGCGAACACGTTTCGTTTGGCGCAAGGGTATGAGGTGGGGAAGAGTTTGGCGGAGCGGGACAAGTTGGATGTGGCGCGCGAGATATTGAAACGCGCGGACGAGACGGAGACGCGTTTGGTATTGCCGGCGGACACGCGTCACACGGCGGAGTTTGCGGATGATGCGCCGACGGAGTGCACGGCGCCATATGAGGACGGGGGCGCGATACCGGAGGATCGTGAGGGGATTGATATCGGCGATGTGGCGATTGAGGAGTTTCGGGATGAGATTGCGAAGGCGGGGACGATTGTGTGGAACGGGCCGGTGGGGGTGTTTGAGAAGCGAGGGTTTGATATTGGGACGCGCGCGGTTGGGGAGGCGGTGGCGGCGAGTGGTGCGAAGAAGATTGTGGGTGGCGGAGATTCCGTGACGGCGGTGAATCAATTTGGGTTGGCGGACCGGATGGATCACATTTCGACGGGTGGTGGGGCGTCACTGGAACTTCTTGAAGGAAAAGAGTTGCCAGGGGTGGCGGCTCTTTCGGACAAATAGCGCAGGCATAATTTCGCAAACGAAAATAGAGATATGAGCAGGAGACCGATTGTAGCGGCGAACTGGAAGATGCACATGAGTGCGCAGGAGACGGAGGAGTATCTTCGGTCTTTCTTGCGATTTTTTGAGAACAAGTGCGCGGCAGACGTGGTGATTGTTCCGCCGTTTCCGTCGATTCCGGCGGCGTCGGAGCATTTGTCGAATCATGTGGCGGTGCAGTTGGGGGCGCAGAACATGTCGGAGCATCCGGCGGGTGCGTATACGGGGGAGGTGAGTGCGGTGATGTTGAAGGAATTGTTTGTGACGCATGTGATATTGGGGCACAGCGAGCGGCGGGCGATTTTTGGTGAGACGGACGAGACGATCAACGCGAAGGTATTGGCGGCGCACGAGGCGCGCTTGAAGCCCATCTTTTGTGTGGGTGAGACTTTGGAGGAGCGGGATGGAGGGAAGATTGAGGAGGTTTTAAAGACGCAGTTAGAGAAGGGATTGGCGGGGATGGGTGAGCGCCGGATGGCGGACACGGTGGTGGCCTATGAGCCGGTATGGGCGATTGGGACGGGCCGCACGGCGACGCCGGAGCAGGCGCAGGAGGCGCATGCCTTTATTCGTGGGATGATTGGGGATTTGTTTTCGACGGATACCGCGGGGAAGGTGCGGATTCAGTATGGGGGCAGCGTGAAGCCGAACAACATGGCGGAGTTGATTTGCCAAGAGGATGTGGACGGCGCCTTGGTGGGGGGAGCGAGCCTGGAGCCCCGGAGTTTTTACGAAATCGTGAAGGCTGCCGCCGATTGGGCGGAGGAGCAGGACGCGTAGGGGAGAGGAATTGTGTCCGGGGGGCTTCAGATTCCGAGAGGTCGGACCGTGATACGGCCGGTACGCTCGAGATCTTCGAGTTTTTTGTGGTCCTCTTGTGAGTGGGACTCGATTTCCACAATTTTTTCGTGATCGGAGACCACGAGGCCCTCAATTCTTTCGAGCCGATCTGCGATATCCTTCATGCCATCGGCGATGGTTTGGAGAATGGTTTGGAGGTCGGCGACGTCGAGTTCGATTTCCTGTTCTGAATCCATAGTTTCTTCCGTGTGGTTTGATCACGGCCGAAATCCGGCGAATTGCCGGGGGGGTTTGGAATTTCCGGAAGGCAGCCGCGCAGAGACAAAATAGCCCCTTGTGGAGGGGGGTCACAAGGATTTTTCGCGGGGAAAGTGTTGGCGTTGAGGCCAAGGGCTGGTGAAGTGGGAGGGACGCGAACGGAGATGGAGCACAAGTTAAAGAAGAAGGATTTTTGTCCGATTTCCGATGAGTTACTGGCCTATTTGGAGCGGTATGGGCGGACCTTTGAATCGGATCCGATTTATGAGCGGCTGCGGTCGTTCGGGCATTCGTTTCCATTGTTCGACAAGGATGGCAACGACACGCTTTGGCGGACGGTTACGTATGATCCCTTTATTCTGAAGGAGCTGAACGAAAAGCTGACGAGCAAGTATGCGCAGCTGAAGCTGGGGGACACGCAGGTGGTGGATCACTTGTATGTGGAGCGGGTGGACTTTTGTGAATTTGGGAATTCGCAGCCGTTTCGGATTCGGATCGTGAATCAGTTTAACGACAACTATGATCATTTTTACGTAAAGATCGCGGATTCGTCGCGGCTGTATGGATTGGAGCTGGAGCATATTTTATCACCGGACCGGATCAATTACCTGGTCAACCGGGCGACCTTGATTGAGGAGCATATTGCGGGGATACCGGGGGATGTTTTCATTGGCGAGTATTTGGACAAGCAGGATTTGAGCGAGGTGCGGATTGCGAAGGAGTTTGTGAAGTTCAACGAGCGATGTTTCGCGCGGTTGTTGGGGGACATGCGGAGTTACAATTACGTGGTGGACATGACGCCGGACTTTGAGGAGACGCAATACCGGGTGCGAGCGATTGATTTTGATCAGCAGAGCTGGGAGGGGAGTGTGAAGATGTATCTGCCGCAGTATTTCGAGGAGAATCAGCCGGTGGTGAAGCTGTGCGTGAAGTTGCTGAACTATCCGACGATTCAGCAGTATCAGCATGAGGAGCGGAATTTGTTATTGCGCCGGGTGCGGGTGGAGCGTGAGCGCTTGGGGGCGTTGTTGCGGTGTTTGTGCGCGGACAACTGTTCGACACCGGAGAAGACGGAGCAGTTGAAGGAGGAGTTGGGGAAACATCACGAGACGGATGCGTTCAGGGACTGCAAGGGGATGGGGGAGCTGGTGACCCGGAGTATTGAGGTGGTATTGGGGAAGACGGGGCAGACGTTGGATTTGGGGGCGCGGCGGTTGTTGCCGTAACTTCTCACTGCTCGATGCGGGGGATGGCGCTGAGGAGTTTCTTCGTGTAGTCGTGTTGGGGGTTTTCGAAGAGGTCATCGGCTTCGCCCAGTTCGACGATTTTCCCGTCGAACATGACGGCGATGCGGTCGGCGATATAGCGGACGACGGCGAGGTCGTGCGAGATGAAGATCATGGTGAGATGGAGTTCGCGGACGAGGTCGAGGAGCAGGTTGAGGATCTGCGATTGGATGGACACGTCCAAGGCGGAGACAGGTTCATCGGCGATCACGAGTTTGGGTTCGGTGGCGAGGGCGCGGGCGATGGCGATCCGCTGACGCTGGCCGCCTGAGAACTCGTGGGGATATTTTTTCATGTAACGCGGGTCGAGGCCGACCTTGGTCATGAGATTGGCGATGCGTTGGTTGAGGTCATCGCCGGAGAGGTTATGGCGTCGGCGGATGGCTTCGCCGAGGGTGGAGGAAACCGTCATGCGCGGGTTGAGGGAGGCGTATGGGTCCTGGAAGATCATTTGGAAGTTCACGCGTTCGGCGCGGACGGCTTCCGGTGTGAGGTTGGCGAGGTTGCGGCCTTCGAGGATGACGGCGCCGTCGGTGGGCGGGAGGAGTTGCATTACGGTGCGGGAGAGCGTGGACTTGCCGCAGCCGGACTCACCGACGAGGCCGAGGATTTCTCCTTTTTCAAGGGAGAGTGACACGCCGTCGACGGCGCGGACGGGGTCGGCGTGTTTTTTGAAGAGGCCTTTGGAGCCGGGGAAGTAGGTTTTGAGGTCTTTGATTTCGAGGAAGGGCATGTCTTTGCGAGCTGGGAGCTAGAATCCGGGAGTTAGAATTCTCTAGGGCATGGGGCCGAGGCAGCCGGGGCAATCCTGGACGAAGTGTTGGGGGGATTTTTCGGTGAAGGCAGGGCGATGGTCAGTGAGGCACTGGTCGTGGTTGGAGGTTTCGCAGCGTGGGGCGAAGGCGCAGCCGGGGATGAGGTCGGAGAGGGAGGGGGGCATGCCTGGGATGGTGTAGAGGGGTTGGCCTTTTTCCTGAGTGGCGGGGATGGAGCGTTGGAGCGCGCGGGTGTAAGCGTGGAGGGGATTGGAGAAGAGGTCGTGGGCGGAGGCGCTCTCGACGAATTGGCCGGCGTACATGACGTTCACGCGATCGCAGAAGCCGGAGACGACGGCGAGGTCGTGGGTGATGAGAATGACGGCGGTGCCGAGGGCTTGTTGGCGTTCCTTGATGAGGTCGAGGACTTGTTTTTGGACGGTGACGTCGAGGGCGGTGGTTGGTTCGTCGGCGATGAGGATTTCCGGGCGGGTGATGAGGGCCATGGCGATCATGACGCGTTGTCGCATGCCGCCGGAGAATTCATGGGGGTAACTGTGAATCCGTTTTTCGGGATCGGGGATTCCGACGTTGTCGAGTTCTTCGATGGCGCGGTCGAGGGCTTCGGACTTGGAGATATTTTGGTGGAGGAGGAGGGGTTCGATGAGCTGTGTGGAGATGCGGAGGTAAGGGTTTAGGGACGTCATGGGGTCCTGGAAGATCATGGAGATGCGGCCGCCGCGGATGGCGCGCAGGTCGGTTTCGCTGGCCTTCAGGAGGTCGAGGCCGTCGAAGACGGCGGTGCCGCCCTCGATTCTTCCTGGCGGCATGGGGATGAGGCCGAGCATGGAGTAACAGCTAACGGATTTACCGGAGCCGGACTCGCCGACGATGCCGATGGTTTCACCTTTGTCGAGGGTGTAGGAGATGCCGTCGACGGCGCGGACGATTCCGTCGCGAGTGTGGAAGTGGGTGCGGAGGTCGGTGACTTCTAGGATGGGCATTGGGTCTCAGTAATATGCCATGGAAGGGGGGCGGAAAACAGTCTGGTGGAGTCGATTTGGAAAAAGGGTGGGCAAAGTGGGTTCTAATTGCGAGGACTAATTATAATCGAGGTAATTGGGCAAATCCCTTAGTGTGACGAGCGGGGAGCAGGGAATTATTCGATGGAATTATTTATCATTATCATACCGATCTTTATTGCGTTCGCGATTTGGAGTGCGATTCAGTCCCACAAGAAGGCGCAGGCGCGATTGGCGGCGATGCGGGCGTTTGCGACGGAGCGGAATTTGTATTTTCATCCGGACAAGTTGCGTGGCTTTGATGCGGAGTATCCGGGGTTTGATTGTTTTCGGCGAGGGCAGCGCCGGTATGCGTATAACCTGATTGCGGGGCAGCTGGATGGGTTTGAGACGACGATGTTTGACTATCATTACGTGACTAAGTCTCGGGATTCGAAGGGCCGGACCCGGACGACAACGCATCGTTTTTCGGGGGTGTTGGTGGATCCGGGCTTTCCGATTCGTCCGATTGTGGTGCGGCGGGAGGGAATGTTCGACAAGATGAAGGCGGCGTTTGGGTGGGATGATATTGATTTTGAGTCGGCGGAGTTCAGCCGGAGTTACTATGTGAGTAGTCCGGACAAGCGTTGGGCCTATGATGTTATCAACGGGAAGGTGATCGAGGCCTTGTTACGGGTGAAGGGGTTTTCGTTTGAGAGTGACGGGGAGTATTTGTTGTGCCTGGGGCAAGGGCGGGTGTTTGAGCTTGCGGAATTTGAGCAGGCCTTTCAGCTTGTGTCGGGTTTTTTGAAAGCGATGCCGGAACACGCGAAGGAGCGCGCCAGTCAGCCTTAGCAGAATCTTGAAAAACTCCGAAAGCCATCGCCACGAATGAGAATGTATGAAAAATCAAGCGGCTTCGCCGTCCGGGAGAGGGTTGGGCCCTCCGGGCGCAGTCTGCCGACACCGTGGGCGTTGTTGCGCCTCGGTCGCTGGTTTCAACCAACTCCCTCGGCGCGCCTAGCTCACGGCACCGGCAGACTGCGCGCTGACTCCCGGCCTT
>JBCCIR010000132.1:0-15507 GCA_039028175.1 Verrucomicrobiota bacterium | reverse complement strand
CGAACGGGGGGCGAGCAGGGCCGCTCGCCCCGACCGGAGGGTGGGGGAGGGGTGTGTGGGGAGAAGGGTTGCGTTTTGGGTTTGGGTGGGTATTGGTGGCGGGATGACTTTGGCGGATTTGTTTAAGTTTGATGAAGATGTGGTTGAAGTGGGGGAGGGTGAGCATTTGTTGAGGAGAGGTGAGGGGAACGACATGATGTATGTGTTGTTGGAGGGGGCGGCGGAGGTGCGATCCGGAGACAAGGTTTTGGAGAAGTTGGAGCGCGGGTCGGTGGTGGGGGAGATGTCGTTAATTGAGAAGGAGGTGTGCAGTGCGGATGTGGTGACGGTGAGTGGGTGTCGGTTTGCGAAAGTGAATGAGAAGCAGTTTCAGTTTTTGGTACACAATCATCCGTTATTTCCGCAGGAGATTATGCGGATCATGGCGGGACGATTGCGTGAGGCGGGGGGCAGTTGATTGGTTGGGTGAGAGGGGGTTAGTGAGGGCCGGGGAGAAGAAGATATGATATTTATGGAAATTTGAACGTTCCGTGATAAGATTGGGGGTCTACTCTTTTGGATTATGAAAGAATTTCGATTGCCGCCGGGGACGGAGCTGGAGGTGCCGGCCCAGATATTGGAGGTGCCGTTTTTTGCGACTTTGTCGTCGCGGATTGTGCGGGCGTTGATCCGGAGTTGCACGGTGGTGGAGTGTGAACCGGGGGATTATTTGATTCGGGAGGGGACCCGGGATGATTCGCTATTGTTTTTGTTGAGCGGGGAGCTCCAGATTGAGAAGGACGGGAAGCAATTGGCGGGGGCGTGGAAGAAGGGGGAGATGTTGGGTGAGATTTCGTATCTGCGGGGGACGCCGCGATCGGCGACATTGATTGCGCATGGGCGGGTGCAATGTTTGCGATTGGGGCCGGGGTTTTTGGAGCAGCTTTCGGAAGCGGACCAGCATGCGTATCATGCGGCGTTGTATCGGTTTTTGGCGGGGGTATTGGCGGACCGGTTGGAAGTGACTTCGCGGAAGTTGGTGCGGATGGAGGAGCGGGAGGTGGCGGAGGTATAGGAAGGCAAAGTTGGCCGCAGATTGCGCAGATTTGCGCAGATTTTTTGATTTTGAAATGAATGGTTAGGGGGTTGCGTCTTGGGGGGTGGGCTTGATATGGATAGGGGATGAGTGGAGGCGAAGAGGAGACGCAGGCGGGGTTTGCACGGCATTTTTATGACCGGATCAGCAAGGCCTATGATTTGATGGCGGACTCGAGTGAGCACGCGTATCGGCAGGCGGGGGAAGAAGCGTTGGGAGTCGAAGGCGGGGCGACGGTCTTGGAGATCGGGTTTGGGACAGGGAGCGGTATCGTGGAATTGGCGGAGATGGTGGGCGACGGGGGGACGGTAAAGGGGATAGATATTTCGCAGGGGATGTTGGATGTGGCGCAGGGGAAGGTGGCGAAGGTGAAGACGGGGGCGACGGTGGATTTGCAGTTGGGGGATGCGCAGGCGTTGCCGTTTGAGGACGGGAGTTTCGACGCGGTGTTTACGAGTTTTACGCTCGAATTGTTTCCGGAAGAGGAGATTCCGAAGGTGTTGGCGGAGGTGAAACGGGTGTTAAAGGACGGCGGAAAACTCGGGGTGGTGTGTATGGCGTCGGTGAAGAAGGGCGAGCATGAGAGTATTCTCGAGCATTCCTATGAATGGATGCACCGGCATTTTCCGCACATTGTGGATTGCCGGCCGATCAACGGGCCGCAGTTTCTGCGCGAGGCGGGTATTGAGATCGTCGTGGACGACGAGAAGATGATGTGGACGATGCCGGTGGGGATCGTCGTGGGACGGAGCTGAGTTTATTAACCGCAGATTGCGCAGATTGGGCCCGCTACCGCGGGCCTATTCTTTTGGTTTTTTGTTCGCTTGCCGCTTGGCTTTTTTATTGGCCTTGGCTTCGGCTTGGGGTTGGGGGTTGGGGGGTGGGGTGAGGCCGAATTTTTCGCGGAGGTAGGTTTGGAGGTTTCCGGAGAAACCGGGTTGAACGCCGGCGCCGGGCTCGAAGTTATTGACGGCTTCGGCGAGGGGTTCACCGTCTTCGCCGAGCCAGTCTATGACGTTGAGGGCGGCGAGGGAGGCGTAGGTTTTGTTATCGAGGAGGTCGGCGAGGACGGCGCGGCCTTTGTCTTTCTCGCCGAGATTGATGAGCGTCCAGGCGGCGATAATGCGGGTGTCGTGTGAGTCGTCTTTCAGCCGCGCGTTCAGGGCTTTTTTGGCTTTCTTGGCGTCGTCTCCGAGGAGGAGGCAACCGACGGCGCCCCAGTAGCGGACGCCGGAATCATCGTCGTCGAGGAATTCGACGAGGGTTTTGAGATTGGCGGGGTCTTTGGCGAGGGCGACATCGGCAGCGTCGAGGTAAGTCTCGAGGGGATACCATTCGGGGTTGCGGACGTAGTCGAAGAGGGTCACGCCTTTTTCTTCGGCGCGGCGAACGCGTTCGGCTTCCGGGAGGATGCCGGCGTCGTAAATTTCGACCTGCCAATCCCGGAGGGCGGCGCGCATGGGTTCGATGATCGCTTGGTATTCGGCGTTGCCGGCGAGGTTGTTAACGTTATCGGGATCGCTTTGGGTGTCGTAGAGTTCTTCGGTGTAGGGTTTGGGTTCGAAGAAGCGGCTGGTGACGGCGTCGGTTTTGCCGGCTTTGTAGTGTTCTTCCCAGGCTTGGGTGGCGACCATTTTCCAGAGGTAGTTGAGGTGTTGTCCCCAGGGGGCGAAGGGCATGTAGTTGCGGATGTAGAGGAAGCGCGGGCCGCGCACGGCGCGGACGTTGTCGTATCGTTCATCCATGCGCCCGCGGAAGGCGAAGTGGTATTCCTGGCCGGGTTCGGTGTCTTCGCCGAGGAAGATGCGGCCCTGCATGATCTCGGGGACTTCGGCGCCGGTGAGGGAGAGCCAGGTTTTTGGCATATCGACGAAGCTGACGATGCGGTCGACCGTTTCGCCGGGTTGATCGGCGGGCCAGAGGTGTTTGTATTTTTCCGGGATGCGGACGATGAGGGGGCAATGGATGCCGCTTTCGAAGAGGAAGCGTTTGCTGCGGGGGAGGACGCCGCCGTGGTCGGAGTTGTAGACCACGATCGTGTCTTCGGCGAGGCCGTCCTTTTCGAGTTCGGCGAGGACTTCGCCGATGGCCGTGTCCATGGTTTTCACGGCATCGTGGTAGTGCGCGTAGTTTTGGCGCATGGGTTCGATGTCGGGATGGTAGGCGGCGAGTTTGACGTTGTCGGGGCTGTGGGTGGTGTTGGTGACATCGCCGAAGGCTTTGCTTTCGTGGCTTTGCGTATGATTGACGACGCAGAAGAAGGGTTTGCCTTCGGGGCGGTCTTTCCAGGCGAAACGTTCTTTTGAGTCCCAGGGTTCTTTGTCCTCGCGGCCGCCGATGTTGTAATCGGTCTTCGTGTGATTCGAGACGAAGTAGCCGGCTTCCTTGAGGTAGTCGGGATAGTATTTGATACGATCGTGGGGGATTTCGTATCGGCTGCGCATGGGGTGTGTGCCCATGGACAGGGCGTTGATGCCGGTGATCCAGGTGCAGCGGGACGGGGCGCAGACGGGGGCATTGGCGAAGCAGTTGGTGTAGCGGAAGCCTTCGGCGGCGAGTTGGTCGAGGTTCGGGGTATCGGCGTGGGGATTTCCGTAGGAGCCGAGCCAGTGGATGCTATTATCTTCGGAAGTGATCCAGACGATGTTTGGAGTATCGGTCTTTGCGGAAGCGGTGCTGAGGAGGGTGGTGAGGCCGACGAGAACGAGGGCGACGAGGGATTGGAGAGTGGAGGGTGTTTTCATGAGGGTTCCAAGCTACGGTTAGTTTATGGTGGAGGCCAAATTTTATTCGTGATCGTGCTGTGAACGGGGATGGAAGGGCGAGTGTTGCAATTGAATAAAGGGTGAAGGCGGGTCGTCAGACGGATATGCGAACGTTGACGGGTTGGATGGCGGGAATGGGTGCTTTGGCGTTGATTGTGAGTCCGGTATCGGCGTGGGGGCATTGTGACCATGGGGGGCGTTATTATGAAAGGGAGTGCCGGGAGCGGACTTGGGACAAGGTGGCCCGGTGGGGCGGGGTGGGATTGGCCTTGTGGGACATGTGGGAGCGGTCGCAGGCGTCGCGGCCGGTGGCGGTAGCGCCGGCCTGGGAGGGGGGAGTCGACGAGGTACCGCGGGCGCGGGGGTATGAGTTTGAGTATGATCGGGGTGCGCCTCCGCCGCCGGTGGAGCCGATGATTCCGCCGAGCCGGTATTTTGAATTGGAAGGGGAGATGGAAGAGGTGCGGCGGTCGCGTGATGAGGCGGTGTCGGCGTTGGCTGAGGCGGAGCGTGAGATGGGGGAATTGCGTTGGGAGCGTGAGCGGGAGGATGCGCGGCGGCGGATGGAAGTGATTGAATTGAATCGGCGATTGCGGGAGGCGAATGTCCGGTTGGAGGAGGCGTGGGCGGCGCGGCCGGGAGCGGGGCGTGAGGAGCGGGAGGCGTATGCGGCGCGGGTGGGGGAGCTGGAGCGGGAGCGGGAGGAGATGGAGCGGCAGCATGCAGCGCGGGTGGCGGCGATGGAGGAGGGTTTCATAGAGCGACGATCGTTGGAGACGGAAGAAGACGTGGTGGCATTGCGGGCGGAGTTGGAGCGGGCGCAGGCGGAAGCGGCGGAATTACGTGAGGATTTGGGGGCGCGGGAGGCGGAGGTGGCGCGATTGAAGCAATCGCCGGGGCGGGAAGTATTGGAGCGTGAGAGTGGAGTGGTGACGGAGGCGCGGGAGGAGGTGGTGTCGTTGGATGACGGGGAGATTCCGTATGCGACGCCGGTGCCGGGGCGGCCGGGGATTGTATACAGTCCGTTTGGGGAGAAACAGTTTTTGCCGATTGATGTGGCGGGGTTAGAGGCGGGGAGTTTGGCGAAGGATCCGCATACGGGGAAAGTGTTTCGGGTGCCTTGACCCGCTACGCGGGCGTTTGCCGGTTGATCGGTTCTTCGGTTGATCGGTTGGGAGGCAGGAGGCGGGAGGCAGGAGGCAGGGATTAAGATTAAGATTAAGATTAAGATTATGAAGGGGAGGCGGGAGGCAATTATTCTGAGAGAAGTTCTTCGCGGAGGTCTGGGGGGAAGTCGGGTTGGGAATTGATCCAGGCGGCGGCGGTATCGGGGCGGTTTTCGAGCCAGCGGGAGGCGTGGCGATCGAGTTGGGAGGTGCGGAGTTTGGGGTCGGAGATGGTGAGGCTCCATTGGAGGGCACGTTCGAGGTCTTCGCCGGCGATTCGACTGGTTAGTCCGACAATGGCGCCATCGCGGCCGGGGCCGGGTGATTCGTTTGCGAGCCATTCGGCAGCGGCGAACGGATCTTCGTCGGCCCAGGTGGCAACGATGGATTGAGTGGCGTGTTTTTCGGTGTCGGCGGCGGGTTGGAGACCGCGAATCCAGTCGATACCGGCGATGGGTTGGGTGGGATCCCATCGCCGCGAGACGTTGAGGAGGACGCGATCCCGGCGATCGTTGGGCGGCATGGATTCGACGAAGCTTTTGGCCTTTGGAAAATCATCATTGGCGAGGGCTCGAGTGGCGACGACGAGCGCGTCGTCTCCGTCCCCAGCGGGAAGGTCTGTCGCCCAAGTCAAGGCGGCGGCAAGATCGTCCATGGCCCAGCGACCGGCGATTTCAGCGAGGGTATCTTGCCGGTATTCGCCGGGGTTCATTTTGAGGGCGGCAGCTGCGGCGGCGCCGGGGTCTTTGGCGACCCAGGTTCCGATAACGGCTTCCGTGGCGTCGTAGCGGTCATCTTCATGTAGTGTCGTTACCCATTCGAAAGCGGCCCGGGGGTCTTGGTGGGCCCAATTGGCGGCAATGGCTCGGGCGATGCGTTCTCCGTTATGGCCGGCGTAGGGTTCTCCGGCGCGTGAGGTGTTGGTGAAGTAAGCGGCGGCGGTAGCGGGATCGCGACCGGACCATCCACCGTAGATGGATTCGTGGGCGAAGCCGTTGTGGGGAAAGCTGGACGAGAAGGGATCACTGTTAATATCGGAGGCGAAGAGTTCTCCATCTTCGAGGGAGGCGAGAGCGGCGCCGGGGTCATCGGCGCCGAACTTTGCGAAGATGAAGAATTGCACGAGGGCAATTTCCATTTCGTCGAAGGGGAGCGAGTCGATGTTGGAAACGGCCGACGGAATCTCCGAGGGAGGAAGGTTTTCGGCGAAGGCGATCATTTGTTTCCAGCGTTCGATGGGGTCGGCGATGCTGAGGACGTCGGTGACGGAGGAATATGATTTATTGGTATTTGCGGCGCGAGAGGGGCTGGGCTCTGAATTCGATGGGGTATGGGCGGATGCGGGAGTGGCGTGATCCGGCATTCGGCCGATACCGCGTTCGTAGGCGGCGAGTTTGGTTTCGAGTTCGCGGGTGTGAGAGGCGGAGTTGGATTGGCCGGAGTGGTAGCCGATCCAGGCGGCGATGGGGGCGGTGACGGCGATCGTCAGGGCGATGGGCCAAAGCGACTTCATGAGCGCGATGGGAGACGATAGACCGGCCGCCGAGGGCGATCAAGGGGGTGATTCGCCGTCGCTATTGCCCGTGCAATTCCTCGAGCATTTCGAGGAGGTTTTGGGTGAGGATTTCCGAGCTGTCTTTCTCGACGTTGCAGGTGCCGAGCCAGGTTTCGTATCCGCCGAGGTCGTGTTGGTGGGGGGTGGGGAGGTATCCGTAGGAGCCGTTGGCGAGTTCGATGACGAAGGTGTTTTTGAAGGGGCTCTTTTCTTTTAGTTCGAGGCCGATTTCGACGAGGACTTCGAAGGGGAGCGAGACGATCGCTTGATCGCCGATGCGGACGGCCTGGATGAGGACGTCGACTTCGGGGTTTTGGCGGGCGAGGTTGAGGACGCGTCCGGCGTAATTGGTGGCGCGTTTGGGGAGGGCATCGGTTTTGGATTCGGGGACGGCGAGGGTGTCATTGGCCCAGTCGATTTGTTCCTGGGTGGGGATGCGGCGTTTGAGGGTGACGTCGCGTTGGACGACGGCGACTGGGGCGTCGGCGTGATAGCTGAGGTCTTTGGTGGCGCGCCAGGCGGCGTCGGCGACCTTGCCGGCGACGAGGTTGATTTGTTCGAAGGGGGCGCGCGGGGCGCGGGTGCCATCGAAGTCGATGTTATTGATGTCGCCGCTGGTGCCGTTGGAGAGCATGGCGACGAAATTGTCGGCGATTTTGGATGTGCCGAGGCGGGCGGGCATGATGCGTGCGAACTCCCCGAAGTAGTCGGCGGAGACCACGTTGCCGCCGGTGCCGCCGATGTAGTGGAGGGCGTAGTTGGCGAGGAGGGCGAGGGGTTGGTTTCGGTTGCGGAGGCGGATGTCGAGGACGGCGACTTCGGGATCGACGGGGCCGGCGGGTTTCACGATGTGATTTTTGTTGGGATTCATTTTCACTTTGTCGAGTTCGCCGAAGGGATTGGGGGGCATGGTGCCGGGCTCGAGGAACCAGCGGCGGTTGCGGACTTCATCGGGGAGTGAATCGGCGCCCCAGCCGGCGGCTGCGGGTTGAAGGTTTTCGATGGCTTGGGTGAGGGCCTCAGTGATGCCGGTGGTGAGTTTTTCGCGGAAGGCCTGGCCGGCGGGGTTTTCGGCGTTTGCGTTGGGTGCGGTGTGGGTGTGGGTGGCGGCGACGAGCATTTGTTCCGGGAGCCAGCCGGTTTTTTGGGCGGCACGATCTTTGGCGACTTGGAGGAGTTCACGCGACAAGCCGAGGATATCGACGATGGCGATAGCGGCCTGGCCGTCGCCGTTTTTGAGGGCGATGGCGCGGACGTGGAGGGGGTCGTGGGCGGATTCGGCGCCGCGTGGGCTGAAGGAGCCGACGAGGGAGATGGGCCAGATGTCCGGGGTGATGTCGGCGGTGCCGGCGCCGGCTTGGAGGCCGTCGTTGGCGTTGGACAAAGACGGCACCAGAAGAGTCGCAACGATGAAGAAGATGAATTTGTTCATGATTGCGGCTTTCTGAAGCTGTTGATTCGGGTTAGTTATTGTCTCCGTATTTTTCTTCGAAGACTTTCACGGGGTCCCAATCGGGGCGGTTGTAGAGTTGTTGTTGGCGTTCGATACTGCGGTAGGGGTAGTAGTCAAAGATATCGCCTTCGCCGAGGATGCGGGGGTCGCCCTGAGCGGTGAGTTCTTTTTCCAGTTGTTTCCAGAGTTTCTTCTTGGTCTTTGCGTGGGCAGGGTCGTCGGCGAGATTGTTGACGCAGTCGGGGTCGTTTTTCATGTCGTAGAGTTCTTCCTCGGGGCGTTTGCCGAAGGCCAGTTCGTAGAAGCGGTATTCGGGGTTCTCGGGGGAGAGGCCAGTGAGGTAGGTTTTGATCGGGGAAGCATCGCAATTGGGGAAGTTGTATTGGGGATCTCCAACGGGCCAGCGATGGGGTTTGAAATTGCGGACATAGAGAAAGTCATCGTTGCGGAGGGCGCGCGAGGGGTAGGCGACGGAGACGAGGTCGCCGTCGGTGCGGCCGATGTCGTGTCGTTCTTTTCCGAGGAGGGTGTGGTCGCGTTTGGGGTCGATGCGGCCGGAGTTCTCCGCGAGGAGTTGGGGGAGGAAGGATTGGCCGGTCATCTGGGGGTGGGGTTCGAGCCCGGCGACATCCATGAGCGTGGGGGCGAGGTCGGGGAAGGTAATGAAGTCGGTGACTTCGCGTCCGGCTTTGACTTTGTCGCCCCAGCGGACGGCGAAGGGGATGTGGAAGCCGTCATCGTAGATTTGGCCTTTGACGCGGGGGAAGGGCATGCCGTGATCGGAGGTGGCGATGATGAGGGTATTGTCGAGGAGGCCGCGGAATGCGAGGTGATCGAGGGCGCGACCGATGTGGGTGTCGAACCATTCGACTTCGATGGCGTAGTCGGCGAGGTCGCCGCGGATGGTTTCGTTGTCGGGGTAGTAATCGGGGACGGTGACATCGTCGAGGTTACGGCCGTCTTTTTTCCAGCTATCGAGTTCGTATTTGCGGTGTGGTTCCTGAGTGCCGAGCCAGAAGCAGAAGGGTTTGGAATCATCGCGGGCGTCGAGGAAGGCTTCGAAGTTGCCGGCGTAATCTTTATTGGAGATGCCTTCGTATGGGCGTTCGAGTTTGAGTTCTTGCCAGGGGTGGCCGGCGGGGTTGTCGTTTTCGCTGGTGCCGCCTTGGACGATGCCTTGCCAGACGCCCGGGCCCCAGCCTTTGCCGGTGTAACCGATCTCGTATCCGGCTTGTTCTTTTAGGAGGTAGGGGTAGAAGACCCATTTATCGGAGAGGAAGGGTTGGTGGTTGCAGGCTTCCTCGAGTTGCCAGGAGTATCTTCCGGTGACGAGGCAGGCGCGGGCGGGGGCGCACTTGGGGTTGCAGTTGTATGCATTGGTGAAGAGGACGCCTTCATTGGCGATGCGGTCGAAGCTCGGGGTTTCGACGTATGTGGTGCCGTAAGCGCCGAAGGAATCGCGGGAGGCGTCGTCGGCGATGATGAACAAGATATTGGGCCGCTCGGCGGCCGAAGAAGCCAGGAGCAAGAAGCTAGAGGCTAGAATCAGGAGGAGGGATTGTTTCATTGGAGTATGGGCGTTGTGATGAAGGGGTTGGGTGATTGTGCTGGCATCGGAACTGAGGGGGTGTTATGACGGCCGCCAGAGATCAGAACAACTTACACCAAACGATGATGAAGAAATCAATGTTTCGAGGAATGGGGAGTCGCTTAGTGGGCGGGCTCGTTTTAAGTGTGATTTTTGTTGGCGGGGGCGTTTTGATGGAGGCGTGGGGAGTGGAGTGGGTGCGAATCAAGAGTCAGGACGGGAAGTTGTCGGCGGAGTTTCCCAAGGAGGTGCAGAATTACCAGACGCAGACGGAGACGACTGCGGCGGGGAAGGTCGTGACGACGTTTGGGGTGTATGATGGGGACGGGATTTTATTGAGCGGGAGTGGATCGGGGGTGCCGGGTTTGGCGAAGATGTTGGTGGGTGAGGGGGGGATATTCAACGGTTCGAAGAAGCGTTTATTGGGGCCGGCGAACGGGGAGGAGGTGTCTTGGAAGGAAACGACGATTGGTGGGTATCCGGCGCGGATTTTGGAATACAGAAACAAGCCGGGGACGGAGGCGTATACGGGGAAGGCGGCTTTTATATTGGTGGGGAAGCGGATGTATACGTTGAACGCGGTGCTGACGAAGGATACGCCGGAGAACCAAGCAATGGTGGATCGCCTGGCGAATTCGATCGAGACTCATTAGGGCCGGGCGCGGCCGGCGCAGATTTGGCGCGGCAGGCTGAGCCTGCACCCTATTGTCGCGCGCTCGTTGGCGCGGCAGGCTGAGCCTGCACCCTGTTGTCGCGCGCTCGTTGGCGCGCGTGGTTCGTGGGAGATGGGAGAAGCGGTGGTCGAAGAGCGGAGGAACCCACAGATTATTCGCGGCGGGTCGGGACCCTTCGGCTTTGCTCAGGGCAGGCTCTCCGCCCTTCCGTGTCTTGGAAGAGTGGTAGTTGCTACTGAGTCGCGGGGGCGCCGGATTCGGTGGGCGGGACCTCGGAGGCGGGGATGGGGGACGGCGGGGGTTCGGCGCCGAGGGCTTCGAGCTTGTGATTGATTTGGTTGATGGCTTCGCGCTCGAGGTTGAGTTCGTGGTAGAGCGCGAAGAGATGGTTGTTGTCTTGCGAAAGATCGCTGGCCATATCGTGGATCATGGATTCGATATTGAGGGCTTGATTGCGGCCGACCGTTTTGGTGTCGGGGTCCTGTGACATGACGAGGTCTTCCATCTGACCCTCCCGGGTTTCGATAATGCCATTGTTGCGCGTGAGTTCATCTTCGAGCATGGCGCGGTATTGGGGCGTGATATTGGCCTTGAGCTTTTCTTCGATGTCGCGATTGGAGCGTTGGAGGCGGTCGATGCCCACCTTGATTTCTTCGACGAGCTGTTTGACTTCCTGCTGGGTGTTGGTGGCTTCCTGGCGGTTCTGGTAGTAGCGGGGGTTGCGAGTGCGGTAGTAGCCGTCGCCCCAGAGTCCGCCGCCACCGCCGTAGGCGACGTTCCATTTGTCGTAGTCTTTGTGTGACTGCATGGATTTGGCGAGGTCGAGCATTTGGTTGACGCGTTTGTCGATGCGGTCGTCGAACTTGCCGATATCGCTGAAGAGTTCTTCGCGGCTGATGCGGGGGTTGCGTTGGCGGGTTTCTTCCTGGAGGCTGCGGCGTTTTTGGTCGTAGAAATTGATGGTGTTTTCGAGGGCGGCGATGGCCTCTTTCTTCATTTGCGCGACGCGGCGTGATGACTCGAGGCTATCGGTAATCCCGTCGAGCATACCGACGATTTTTTCAATGCGGCCTTCGATGCGATCGTCGAGGGCGATCATATCGTTGGTGATTTCGGTGGCGCGTTCCTGGCGGTGAGTGAGGTAGGTTTGGAGTTCGGCGATGCGGGCGGCGACTTCCTCGGGGGAATGGCCTTCGATGACAGTGACTTCTTCGGTGACGGTTTCCTCCTGGGCAGCGGCGGGGAGGATGAAGCCGAGAGTGACGGCGAGGGCAATGAAGAGAGGGAATGTTTTCATGGTCGATCGGAGTTGGATTCTAGTGATATCGGTCTCAGAGACAGAGGAACCGGGTTTTATAGTATGGGGGAGAGAAGTCGGGAAGGCAATGGGAGAGTGGGTGATTGGAAAGAAAAGGGATGCTTGAAGCGATTTTAGTGAGGAGGCAGGATTGGGTCTCTATTTCAGGATTCCTTACAACTTTGATTATGAAGAACTCTCTAATATTGCTGGTGGTTTTCTTTGGTTTTGTGCTTGGTGCAGCGGGCGAGGAGAAGCTGAAGGTGTTGTTGATCGACGGGCAGAACAATCATGCGTGGCAGGAGACGACGCCGGTATTGGTATCGATTTTGGAGGGGAGCGGTCGTTTTGACGTGGATGTGACGAGCAGTCCGGCGGGTCCGCGCCGGGCGCCGCGCAAGCCGAAGGGGAAGGATGAGAAGCAGATGGCGGTATACAATGAGGAGTTTAAAAAGTGGGTGGAAGAGACGGAGCAATTGAAGGAGGACAATGTGGCGGCGTGGGAAGCTTGGCGGCCGGCGTTTTCCGAGTATGATGTGGTGGTCTCGAATTACAACGGGGAGGCCTGGCCGAAGGAAGTGGAGGAGGCGTTTGAGGAGTATGTGAGCGGCGGAGGTGGTTTTGTCAGTGTGCATGCGGCGAACAATTCGCATACTGCGTGGAAGGCATACAACGAGATGATCGCCGTGGGAGGTTGGGGTGGTCGTTCAGAGCTGAACGGGCCGTATCTGAGGTTGCGGGACGGGAAGTTTGGGCCGGAGCAGGTGGAGGGAAAGAGCGGGTCCCATGGGTCGAGGCATGAGTTCGTGGTGGAGACGCGGGAGCCGGATCATCCGATTGTGGCGGGGTTACCGGCCAAGTGGATGCAGGCTGAAGACGAATTGTATGACCGGCTGCGCGGGCCGGCGAAGAACGTGACGGTATTGGCGTCGGCGTTTGCGGATGAGGGGACGGGGGGATCGGGCGAGCACGAGCCGATCTTGATGGTGATTGATTACGGGGATGGGCGGGTGTTTCACACGACCCTGGGGCACAGCACGACATCGATGAGCGGGCTTGGGTTCCAGGAGAGTTTGTTGAGGGGGACGGAGTGGGCGGCGACGGGGGAGGTCACGTTTGATGAGGTGACGGCGGAGGAATTGCCGGCGGACAAGGCGGTGACGGGGCCTGTGAATGTGCCGGCGTCTTAGTGGGGAGATTATTAGATTGCGCCGCGGAACGCGGCGGCTGGCGGACGACCGGGACCCGTTCTTCGCCCAACCATTCTTCGCCAAGGTTACGAAGGTCACGGGCTACGAAGGGCACGCGCTCGTCCCTACCTAGAGGTTAGGTACCGGTGGCGTGTTCTTCGAGGACGGAGCGGGAGACGTGTTCGAGGGCGTTTTCGTGGGTGGAGGCGAGGACGACTTGTGGGGCGACGCCGGCTTCCCAGGCTTCTTTCCATCGGGAGGCGCAGAGGCACCATTGGTCGCCGGGTTTGAGGCCGGGGAAATTGTATTCGGGGACGGGGGTGGAGAGATCGTTGCCTTGCGATTTTGAGAAGGTTAGGAATTCTTCGGTGACCTGGGAGCAGACGGCGTGGCAGCCGGGGTCTTCGGGGCCGGTGGCGCAGGAGCCATCGCGATAGAAGCCGGTGAGGGGATTGAGGGAGCAGGGTTGGAGTTCGGTGCCGATGACGTTGCGATGCATGGTGGAAAGTAGAACCTATCTCAAAAATCCTGCACGGCGCCGCTGCCAATCGTACAATGGAAAATTTGCGACTTCGTCGGCGAGGGTAGGGGGCAGCCCTACGGGGAACAAGTCCTTTAGCGTCATGCGTTGTTGCCCCTCGCTTACGGGTTTCAACCCGCGCGCTCGGGGCGCCTAGCCTGACCCTCAAGGACTTGTTCCGGCACCATCCAGTATTTTTGAGATCGGTTCTAGGGCAAAATGATCCGGCTTGCCAAGAGAGAGGAGGTGGTGTTTTTATGAACAGTATTTTGATATTGGTTATACTGGAGCGAAGTAGAAAAGCGGTCGCGTTGGGGTGACCAAGGGAGCGTAGGGCGGATGTCCTCGCTCACGCTCGCACCTACGAAAGGCAGGTGATGATATGACGAAAACGACAGAGGCAGATACTGAGGGGGCATTGGAGGAAGTGTTCGGGTTTTCCGGGTTTCGGGAGCACCAGGGGGAGATTGTGGAAGCGGTGTTGGCGAAGCGGGATGTGTTTGCGGTGATGCCGACGGGTGGGGGGAAGTCGTTGTGTTATCAGTTGCCGGCGCGCTTGATGGAAGGGACCTGCGTGGTGGTGAGTCCGTTGATTTCGTTGATGAAGGACCAGGTGGATGCGGCGCGGGCGAACGGATTGAAGGCGGCGTATGTGAACAGTTCGCAGGAGGCGGAGGAGCGGGCGGCGGCGTTGCGGGCGCTTTATGCGGGAGAATTGGAGTTGTTGTATCTGGCGCCGGAGCGGTTGGCGGTGGGGGATTTTCTTGAGAGTTTGGGGGAGGCGCAGGTTTCGTTTTTTGCGATTGATGAGGCGCATTGTATTTCCGAGTGGGGGCATGATTTTCGGCCAGATTACTTGGTGTTGTCGAATTTGGTGAAGGTATTTCCCGACGTGCCGGTGGCGGCGTTTACGGCGACGGCGACGGCGCGGGTGGCGGATGACATTCGGGAGAAGCTGGGCTTGCGGGATCCGTTTGAGGTGCGGGCGTCGTTCAATCGGCCGAACTTGTTTTACCAAGTGGAGTTGAAGGAGAAGCTGAATGATCAGCTGTATGGATTTTTGCGGGATCGCGAGGGGCAATCGGGGATCATTTACCGGACGACGCGGAAGAGTGTGGAAGAGACCGCGGCGTTTTTGACGCGAAAGGGGATCAAGGCATTGCCGTATCATGCGGGATTGGAGCCGGAAGTGCGGGCGGCGAATCAGGAGGCATTCAACCGGGATGAAGTGCCGGTGGTGGTGGCGACAATCGCCTTTGGGATGGGGATCGACAAACCGAACGTGCGCTTCGTGGTGCACGGGGATTTGCCGAAGAATATGGAGGGGTATTACCAGGAGACGGGGCGGGCGGGCCGTGACGGGGACAAGTCGCACTGCCAGTTGTATTTCTCGCGGGGGGATGTGGCGAAGATGATGTATTTCATTCGGGACATTGAGGACGCGCGGGAGCGGGAGACGGCGGAGCGCTTGTTATGGGAGATGGTGCGGTTCGCGGAAGTGCACGTGTGTCGTCGTCGGAAGTTGTTGGAGTATTTTGGAGAATCGTATCCGGAGGAGAACTGCGGGGCCTGTGATGTGTGCACAGGGGATGTGGAGACGGTGGATGCGACGCGGGACGCGCAGATTGTGATGTCGGCGATGCTGCGGACGGGGCAGCGTTTTGGGGCGGTGCATGTGATTGATGTGGTGACGGGAGCGGACACGGCGCGGGTGCGGCAGTTCGGGCATGAGGAGGTGAAGACGTATGGGGCGGGGGCGGATCGACCGAAGAAGTATTGGCGGTATGTGATTGATAATTTGTTGGCGCAGGAGGCGCTGTGTCAGGTGGGAGATCCGTATCCGCATTTGGAGGTGACGGGGAAGGGGGAAGGGATCTTGCGGGGTGGGGCGAGTTTTGAAGTGTTGCGGCAGAAGGAGGCGAAGGGGCGGGCGCGGGCGGCGTCGCGGGGAGGTGGCGGCGGGTCGAAGGGAGAGGAATTGGATTATGATCGTGGGTTATTCAAGGAGTTGAAGGCGTTGCGGAAGGCGATTGCGGACGAGGAGAATGTGCCGCCTTATGTGGTGTTTGGGGATCGGGCGTTGCGGGAGATGGCGGCTTATTTGCCGGAGACGAGCGGGGCGTTTTTGGAGATTAATGGGGTGGGGCAGACGAAGTTGGATCGGTATGGGGAGCGGTTTTTGGGGGGTATTGGGAAGTGGGAGGGGGGGAGGAGCGATGGGGGG
>JBCCIR010000131.1:0-15538 GCA_039028175.1 Verrucomicrobiota bacterium | reverse complement strand
CAAGGGATGGAACAGGCGGTTGAAAAAATGACCACCTTGAGCCGTGGTGCCTGGGAACTGGATGCCCTTGAACTGGATCCTGATCCGTTGCGTCTCGTCCTCCGTCTTCGGGGACCGGCCGACAGCCTGGCGGCCCGGGCCCGGCGCCTCCGTCATGATTTTGGAGCTGAGATTTTTCCGAAGGATGAAGCCGCCTCCTTCTGGATGGCACGAATCGAGACGGGAGTCGATTCCGGACGAGGGACAGATGGATGGGGCGTGGTCAAATGTCCGTTGACCCCGGGAACCATTGTCGAGTTGGAAAAGGATCCCGAGATCTCCGCGTTGCCTCGTCATTACAGCATGGGTGGAAACGTCCTCTGGGTGTCGGGTGCGGTCGAGGTGATCGATGCGATCCTCAAAAGGCAGAGCCTTGAAGGGCTCATCTTCAAATCAAGCGCCGGAAACCCGGAATGTCTTTTCCTTGGAATAGAGCGAAAGGGTTTGTCCGCTCGAATCAAGGGCGCACTCGATCCGGATAACCGATTCGGTTAGGCTGTGATGCGGGCCCTTCTGCCGCATGACGAAGCAATGTGAGCCGCCATTAGCGCAGATGTTCGAGGTAAACCTGAACACGGGAATGAAAACGAACAAAGACGGCGATTCGCTGACATTGCCTGGTGTGATGGAAAGACTGGAGGTGCCTCAAGGAGTCGCGGGACTCCTGCCGCGATGCGTTTGACTCCCGCCTCTCAACCTCGCTCACACCGTCTTCAACGGAGGTAGCCCTTTACCCGTTGTCCAGACCATTCCAGCAACCAATGGCGGCAAGTGACGCGGGCCGCCCTTTTCTGGATTTGGAGTAAGACGACACCTGTTAGGGGCCGCCCATCCCCCATCGACTTCGGAAAGTCGAGCGACGATCTCTCCAGCCGCAGTAGTGCTCAGAACGGCTCACCCTGGAGGTAAGCACCCCGGTTTTTCGGAAATGATGTTATAAGGCATTCGGAGTAGAGCTGCAGGCGAAGCAAAGATGGCCTGATCGACCCCCCGATCTACTTCAGACTATCCAGAAAAGCCGTTCGCACCTTCTCCAGTTCCGTCACCTTCTCCGGATGTTGCTCGGCGAGGTTTTTGGTCTCGCCAATGTCGTTCGTCAGATTGACGAGGATCCGTTCCTCCTTCAAATCGGAAGGGCGTCGATTGGTATCCCGGGGATTCCCAAGCAATTTCCACCCTTCTTTCTGCACCACCCACTGAGGCTGTTTTCCCCCGCCCAATTGCCAGTAGACCTCTTTGTGAGGAGTGGTGGCGGACGCCGATTTCAGGATCGGGACCAGACTTTTCCCATCCAGCTTCTTCCCGGGTAGCGAAAGATCGCACCACTCGGCCAAGGTTGGAAACCAGTCCACCCCGACCGCCAGTTGGTCCCGCACTTCGTTCTCCGGCAGTTTTCCCGGATGGGAAACGATCGAGGGAACCCGGAGGCCCCCTTCGAAAAGACAACCCTTGGCCCCCCGGTAGGGTCCCGGGTTGCCGCCCGACCAGAAAGTGCGTTCTTCGGTTGAGTGTCCGTGATCCGATTGAAAAATGATGAGGGTGTTCTCCCGGATACCGAGGGCATCGACTTTGGCAATGATCTCACCGATCATTTCATCCATCGTGGAAACGAAGGCATTGTACATGCCCCGTGGTTCCTCCAGATTCTTGTAAACCTCCCGCCACTTCGCCGTTCCCTGTAGTGGGTAATGAGGAAAATTGATGGCCCAGTAGAGGAAAAAGGTTTTGGCTTTGTTCGCTTCGATGAACGCATTGGCTTCCCGCACCATGAGGTCGCCGAAGAATTCGCCATCCTCCCAGATTTCGGTTCCGTTTCGCCAGAGGTCGTGCCGGTTAGGTCCGTTCCAGTAGAAGAAATGGGAGTAGTTGTCGATGCAGCCGCCCATGTGTCCGTAGGAGGTTTGAAACCCCTGGCCATTCGGCATTGTTTCCGGGGTGTAGCCCAGATGCCATTTGCCGACATGACCGGTGGCATATCCGGCCTCGCGCATCATTTCAGCGATGGTGACCTCTGAGGTCGGCATGCCTTTTTTCCCCTTCAACGAGGGAACGTTCCCGGGAACGCCGGCGCGGACGGGCATCCGACCGGTCAGCAACCCGGCCCGGGAAGCTGAACAGATGGCGGATGGAGAGTACATCCGGGTGAATCGGAGGCCTTTCTCTGCCAGGCGGTCGAGATGAGGCGTTTGTAGATCCTTCGATCCGTAACAGCCAAGATCGATCGAGCCCTGGTCATCGCTGTAAATCAGGATCACATTGGGTCGATCGGCGGCCCGGCTTGATAGGGAGGAGAAAAACCCAAGGGACAGGCCCACGAGCGCGAAGCGAAAAAGGGAATGGGATAAGCCGTTCATGATCGTGAACGAATCCTACACCGGCCGCCATCAAGTGTCCATGGCAGGGATCGAACCTGCAACCTGCTGTGTTTGAAACAGCCGCCTCTGCCAGTTGGGCTACATGGACGAATCGCCGGAGCGCTTTGAGAATGGTCAGGTGTCAGAGAGTCGAACTCTGTCCGCAGGATTCACAGTCCTGAATGCTAGCCGGTTACACCACCACCTGTATTGGATTGGGAAAGGGAGCGAAAATATGGGCGGGCGATGGTGAAAGTGATGACGGCTTCCGACCATCGCCCGCGGGCCGGACCTTCCGGCGTTGTTCCTATGCAGGTCTCCACGAAAAAATGGCATCCCCGGTGGGAATCGAACCCGACAATTGCAGATCGAAAGTCTGCTGTGCTCGCCATTACACTACGAGGACAAAGAAAAAGATGGAGGAGCCCTGAGGACTTGCACCCCAATCCGTGTTGCAGGATCCTGCCGCTTAGCGGGCGGCGCCGATACGCTTGTTCGGTTAAGGCTCCGAATGGTGCCCACGGCAGGATTCGCACCCGCACTGGACCGGGTTTAAACCGGTTGCCTCTCCTCTTGGGCTACGTGGGCCGTTGGTCTTTCGTGGGTTAGTTAAATTGGTGCCTATGGCAGGATTCGAACCTGCAACCTTCTGGGTCTAAGCCAGACGTCTCTGCCGGTTGGACTACATAGGCATGATTCTTGAAATTGGTACCCCCGGCAGGATTTTCGCCTGCGACCTCCCGGTTAGAAGCCGGGTGCTCTATAAGCTGAGCTACGGAGGCGTTGATATTGGTACCCACGGCGGGATTTGCACCCGCACTGGCTGCGCTCTCGACGCAGGGCCTCTACTGTTGGGCTACGTGGGTATGGAAGTTCAACCGAAAATAACGAAAATTGGTACGCCATGCCGGTGCCGCCCCGGCGCCTTCTGTTTGGAAGACAGACATCCTGCTGTTAGACGAATGGCGCATGGAGGTCTCTGTGGGTTCCGCCCCCACCATCAACGGTTTTGCAGACCGCGCGGTTCACTAGCTCCGTCAGAGACCGTTCGCCCTTTCACCGGAAAGGGCGGTTCGAAAAAAAGAGTATCCCCGCCAGGACTTGCACCTGGAACCCCTTCCTTCGCAGGGAAGGATGCACACTCTTACACCTCGGGGACATGGGTTTTGCATTTTTGGAAATTGGCTGTCCGGCCTGGATTCGCACCAGGACTGCAGCGCTTAACAGGCGCGCGTGATACTGTTTCACCACCGGACAGTGGAAATTGGGAATGGTTGGGAGTCGTGGGGTTGCCTGGCTCTCCCGAGCCGGGCATCGAAACCCTTAATCCCTAAGGCGGTCGGGACCGGAAGCTACGAAGAAAGAAACCGGAGATTCAGGAATCCCGAGTTCTGGTTCGCAATCCTTCTCGTTTCGAAATGGAATGGGGATTAAGATTGCGGGTAAGATGAACAGGCGAAGAGTCCTCCCTGGAAAATGGTGGGTGTTGGTGGTAACGCACCACGGGTCAACTTCCGACCGGTTTAATGACAACGGGTTTACAAGCCGCTGGCCGGGGCAACACCCCCTCCGTGTTTTCTTGGAAAATGGTTGCGGGGGTGGGAATCGAACCCACGTCAATCGGCTTATGAGACCGATCTGAAGGACCAGCATTCGACCCCGCAATGAGTGGAAATTGGTAGCGATGGTGAGACTTGAACTCACTTTCCCGTGCGTCCAAAGCACGTGGCTCGACTCTTTGCCCTCATCACTGTTGGTTGTTTTGGTTGTTTTGGTTGATTGTAACGAAATTGGCACGCCGCCCCGGTGCTGCCCCGGGTCGTATCGGGTTTGGAATCCGAACGGATCGCTGGAACGCGGCGTTTGACCAAAGATCTTCGAAAAAGAAGGGGAGAGGTTCCCGGCTTGCGGTTTTGGCTCGGAAGATAGGCAACCGAGGGCTCTTAGCGTGTCAGGTAAAGACCATGTTCGTTGAATAGAGTCGCCGCCGCCCGTGAGATGAACCACTGCGGGATCCTCTCCCTTTTCCTTGATATTTGAATAGAAAAACGGACACACCCTTGCAGAACAACTCACTGCAGCCGCGGGATTTTCATGGCGGACGTTTTGGTGTTTCCGGCACACCTCCCTTCAAGCCTCTCGAAGCAGGCGAGAGGTTCCGGTTAGGCACAGCCCACCGGTTGACCGGAGAGAGAAGGCATGCTACCGTCAAGTCTTGCAATCTGGTGAAGCAGCCGATTCTCTCGGTTCCTTTTCCTCTCGGACCCGTTGACAGTTGCCGCTGTCAGCGGGTCTTTGCTTGTGTGTTGTTAATGTTCTAAGTCATTGTTTTTGAATAAGTTCTGAAAACAAAAAACCCCGCTTCCTTTCGGGAGCAGGGTTCGAACTTCAAATTCTGTCATTCAGAACTTCAAGTGACCCTGCCGGTCTCCGGGCATTCATTCATCGGATAGATTCTTCCGTTTCCTGCCGCATTGAGACGGGGAGCACAGAGGGACCAATGCCTGCCGCCTGTTAATGGGAGGAGACTGTTCAGTCGAAGTTCTGCGCGTTGTGAGATCATTGAGTTCTTGGTTTGCGAGGCACCTCTAACCTCATCTCAGGCGTTTGTCAACTGTTTTCAAAGTCTCTTTTTCAGGCGCCCGGTAAGGTTCCGGTTAGTGAGCGTCTCTGCTCTGCCTCCAGGTGCCGTTTTCTGGAATCATTCCTGCGGATCGCTCCCTCCGGAGCCCGCACTTATTTCCCTGCTTGCACGGGGCGTTCTCCCGTCTAGGTTGGTCGGCCCTCCTTTTTTTGAATTCACCCCGAAATCGCAACTGATATGTGTGGAATTATCGGCTACACCGGCCGTCATGATGTCGTCCCCATCCTCCTCGAAGGTCTGAAAAAGCTTGAATACCGTGGTTACGATTCCTCCGGAATGGCGGTTGTTTCCGGAGAGGACCTCGCCGTCCGGAAATGCCAGGGACGGATCTCCAATCTCCAGAACCTTCTCGAAGAACAGGCCTTGTCCGGTAATACGGGCATCAGTCACACTCGCTGGGCCACCCACGGGCCACCGACCGACGGCAATGCCCACCCCCATTTCGACGCCAGCGGCCGCCTGGCCGTGGTTCACAACGGGGTCATCGAAAATTACCAATCTCTTCGGGATGAAATGAAGGAGAACGGGCATCTCTTCACCTCCGACACCGATTCCGAAGTCCTTGCCCATCTCATTGGCCGGGAGTACGACCTTTTGAAGGATGAGGAACCCTCCGCCCGAAAACTCGAGCGGGCGGTTTGTCGCGGATTGCAGCAGGTCAAGGGAACCTACGGCATTGCCGTGGTCCATTCGGATTTGCCCCGGACCATTGTCGGGGCCCGACTCGGCAGCCCCCTGGTTCTCGGTCTTGGAAAAGGGGAGAACTTTCTTGCCAGCGATGTTTCGGCCGTGGTCCGCCACACCCGTGACGCTATTTATCTCAACGACTACGATGTCGTCACGGTCACGCCGGAGGATTTTGAAGTCCGGACCTTGAAAGGGGAGAAGGCCTCCTTCCAGGTCAGCGAAGTCGATTTCACCGAAGAGGAATCGGATCTCGGGGAATTTCCCCATTACATGCTCAAGGAGATTTACGAGCAGCCGGAATCTATCAAAAACGCCATGCGCGGACGACTCTCCCTCGAGGAGGGAACCGCCATGCTCGGGGGGCTCAACATGACGCCGCGCGAACTCCGCGACATCGATCGGATTGTCCTCTGTGGCTGCGGGACCGCTTCCCATGCCGCCATGGTCGGTGAGTACCTGATTGAAACCCTCGCCCGGATCCCGGCCGAAGTGGAGATCGCCAGTGAGTTCCGCTACCGGAACATGCCGACCGGCAAAAACACGCTGATGCTGGCCATCAGCCAGAGCGGGGAGACGATCGATACCCTCGCTGCGCTCCGTGAAGGGCAACGCAAGGGCCTGCGGGTCCTCGGCGTCTGTAACAACGTGGCCAGCACCCTGGCCCGGGAAAGCGATGGTGGGGTTTACATGCATGCCGGCCCCGAAATCGGGGTGGCGGCGACCAAGTCCTTCACTTCCCAGGTCACCGTTCTGACCCTTCTCGCTACCTTACTCGGTCGGATGAACCACCTTTCGGCCCATGAAGGCATCGAATTCATTCGAGAGCTCCAGGCCATTCCGGAAAAGGTGCAGCAGATCCTCGCTCTCGATGATCAAATTAAGGCCATCGCTCACAAATATTGTGAAGTCGACGGCATGCTCTTCCTCGGTCGCCAGTTCAATTACCCCAGCGCGGCCGAGGCTGCTCTGAAGATGAAGGAAATCAGTTACATTTTCGCCTCCGGCCACCCGAGCGCCGAATTGAAGCACGGTATCATTGCTCTGGTCAGCGAGAAGGTGCCCTCCATCTTCATTGCCCCCGGCGACACAGTGTTCGACAAAAACGTCAGCAATATCGAAGAGGTCAAAGCCCGCAAGGGCCCCGTCATCGCCATCACGACCGAGGGAAATGCCGAACTCGAGCGCATCTGCGACGATGTCATCTATGTCCCGCCTTGCCCGGAAGTCCTGAGCTGTCTGCTCACGGCCATCCCGCTCCAACTCTTCGCCTACCACACCGCCGTGGCGCTCGGCTGCGATGTCGACAAGCCACGGAATCTGGCCAAGAGCGTGACCGTCGAATAGGGGGTTTACAGCCCGTTCAGACCGGGTATCATTCCCACCTACCATTCCAGGAAGGGTGGCTGAGCTTGGTTTAAGGCGCTCGATTCGAAATCGAGTGTGCGGAAACGTACCGTGGGTTCGAATCCCACCCCTTCCGCCACCCGCATGCCAACCAAATGCGAATTTTTCCGCTCGGCTCTCCGGACAGATTTCAAAGGATGGGAGTTCGCGTTGACAGGCGACCCGCCAGCGCTTGACACTGAGGTGCGAACTTTCTGAATCAAATTGGCGGCGGATTACATTCACCGTTTTGCCAGAGCATGGTGCGCACAGTTTCATCTAACAGTCGCATCGCCATGGCATTTGGTGTGGCCGAGTTCCGCCTTGTGGTGAAGCGACACGCCGAATGGAACAGGGGCTGCCTTCATCGAATAACTCTATCAATGTCAGATAAATTTCCTCCCCTAGCTTAACCTCCACGCAGCAGCCCTAGTAGATACCGGATTTCACCGTCCACCTGGCCTTCGTCGGTGACGGTACGGCTGATCTCCTGGCGCAGGACGTTGCCAAATTCCCGGCGGAGTTCGAGGGCTGCTTGTTGTACCGCACCCTCGGTCGTTCCGAGATCTGCGGCAATCTTTGCATAAGGTGCGGTTCCTTCGCCCGTGAACAGCCCGCGCAGTTTCAGAAAGTGGGCTTCACGCCCGCGACTCTCGAGACGCTCGCGCAGCTGTTCCAGGGCGTTATCAATCAGCGTTCGCGCCCACCGTCGGTCGAACGCCTTCTCCGGCGAATCATCGAGGCCACCTTCATCACCAGTCACTTCTTCAATCTCGTGCAACGGAATCACCGGCGAACCTCCGCCGCGTTTCTGCGCGGTCGCCGCACGGTGTTGGTCCCTACGCCAATTCTGCAACGAAGTGAGCAAGAACGACCGAAACCGTCCGTCGCCTCGCTCCACCTTGCGCAGAAATTCGCGGCTCATCAGATGGGCAAAGAAACCCTGAATTGCATCGGCCGCCGTGTTGTGGTCCCCTTCTTTCCGACGCAGGAACACATAGAGCGGCTTCCAATACGCCCGCGCAAGTTTTTCCCAGGCCGCGTGGGTCGGTGATCCTTCACTATCGTTCTGCAGCAGGACAGACCAGGGAGTGGCTGGAAAAGTGCCGCCCCTTGAACCCATCGATTCGGACATTCCACCACGACTATGGGAATTCGTATTGATTCTGATTCTTTACCGGCTTCGACCCCGTTCAGGCAACCATTTCTTGTGAAGCAACCTGCTTAAAGGCATTACCTACCCGAGGGCCACAATTTAAAAAATGCTCCAGTGTTCGTCTTCTCCCTCATTTTTGAAGTGAGATTACGTGGAATCCGATGCGATGTCAGCGGATCCATCGACAAACCCCACTTCTTGCTCCGTTTGCAGCGCGCCCTTGGAGCAGGATTCCATGTGCCTGGCCTGCACACTCGAAAACGCCCTCACTCCTGGCATCGACCATTCGGAAGAGGAATCCACCACGGCTTCCATGGCGTTCGAGAGCGGGTTCGGGGATTTCGCGCCACCTGCTGCGGTACCCTTGAGAAACACCAGCTAAACCAAAAATTGGGATCTGGCAGCAAGGTCGAGAGAGGACGAATTGGCGCATTCCGAAGAGAAAATAAAAAAACTCAGATTCTCCCTGAGTTCTCATCTCAGAATCCGTGGAAAGGGTGGCATCGGTTCCTTGTGACCCACCAATAAGAACCAGTAATATGTCTAACTTATCTTTAATCTCAACCGTAGGAGAAATACCATGGTAGCTAAGCTATCACACTCCATTCTCGTTGTTTTATCCGTGTTAGCTCTTGGCCAAGAAATTAACGCTCAAACGACTGGCGACACTTACGTGGCTAGAATCAGCGACCAAGACAAAGTCGACAGCAAGAATACTCGTATCGCCAAGGCCATCGACATATTGAAACAAGATCGGGCGAATTATCATCGTTTCAAAAGGAGAGACCAAGAGGACCAGAACGACTCCTATCTCAACACCTTGAAAAAGAGAGCTGCGGCGACGTTTTCCATGGGCGACGCGACAAAAAAAGCCATCGAATCTGGAAACCCCTTGGTTGCCGTGACCTATCAAAATGGGTCGTTTGATGTTAGCATCGTTGCACCAGCCTCCCCGGCTCGGAAGCCATCTTTACGAACGGGCGCTCCACAGCCTGCCGTTGCGACACCAACACCAAAACAAGATTCCGACACGAGCACAAACTTTCTCGGCCAGTATGAGCAGGTGCCGGTCGAGAACGATTGGCACAAGGTCACCATCGAACGCGACACCGGCGGCAAGCTCCTGTGGAAGAACGCCGCCGGCCGGTCTTGGCCTCTCGAATTGCGCAATCGCAACGAACTCTGGACCACCAAAGACTGCCCCTACGGCGAGGCCAAGCTAGGGATCAAGAAAGATGCTGCTGGGAAAATCGCTGGCCTTGAGTTCAATGGTGGCTTCTACCGGATGGTCGCAGCCGCCAACAGCGATCCCAAACCCCTGGAAATCGTCTTTGGGAATAACGCAACGCTCTCAGGGAGGATCGAGCAACTCAAGACCTATGATGACGCCGGTAAGGCTGTTTTCTCTTATTATCTCTACACAGATAATAAGATCATCGTGAAGCCTGCCATTGACTTCGATCCCGGCGATACCAATCAAGTGCTCGACGGCATGGAAGTGAAAACCCTTGGCGGAAAAGATGCTGATCTGGAGCAATACAAAGGAATGCAGGTCACCATCAATGGGCATGTGTCCTCCGGGACCGGTTTAAACGTTTATGGATTCGCGATGTACATTGACGGCTCAAAGAAAATCAAAGCGCATCATGCTAACACGATCGATACGGTTGAGACAAAGATCGTCACCCCGCAAAGGGGAAGCCAAATCCGCAAAGACATCTGCGATGCTTTTCGCGTTCCCATGAAGAAAGAAGTCGACGGTCAGGACATCGTCTTCGTCATTCACACACTGAACGTTATGGGAGACTGGGCGTTTATAAATAGCTCTCTCCAATTGGCCAATGGCAAAGAAGTCGATTGGAAGAAGGCGGGACTCATCGTTGATCCCGACGTGGATTTCGTAGAAAACAGTGCGATAGGTCTACTCAAAAAGAATTCCAGAGGAAACTGGTCCGTCATCGCACATTCCTTTAATCATACCGACGTCGTCTGGATCGACTGGGATAAGAAACATGGTGTCTCAAAGAAGCTCTTCGAGTAAGAAAAGTCATCACGAAGATTCGCAATATAGCTCCCACAAAGACACGAAGACACAGAGGATTTGGCTTGTATGGAACGAGCTTATGCCTATCGATTAGCGGATCGGCCTCCGCGTCTCCGCGCCTTTGTGTGAGAATGGATATCCGCATGTGAGACTAACACAAGGACACCAAGCCATGAAGCGCTCTACCGCTTTCCTAAGTGACTGATGAGACTTAAAAGCAAGAACGCCGTGCCTCTGTGCGAGAATGGTTTTTCGAAGACGGCATCTGACGATGCGGCGTCCAAGAAAGTGAAAATAGTTTTAGAATCTCCCTGAGTTCTCGTCGCGGAATCCGTGGAAAGAGGAGGCAACTCAAAAACGTTAAAGCGAACGACCATAGTCGACAGCAACCAAAAAAGAAAACCGAAGGGCGAAATCGCAAGATTCGCATTTCACAAGATCAACAAGTCCTAAATCCATGAAAAGATTGAAAACATCCCTGCTTACCGGCATGGCCCTCGCGGTCACGCTCACCGGTGCAACCGCGCAAACCAAACTCATCGACGCGGACATCATCCACTTGAAAAACTTGTACAACTCAATCGGAAAGTATCCCTGGCTGTCGGCATACATGCATCAGCCCACACAGGTTGATGCTCTCGCCGAATACAACGCCAAACGCAAGAAGCCCGGAGCCCACTATTTCCTCATTTCGGGACCCTGGGAAAAACGCGGCGAGACGGCTCTTGGGCAGTGGACTATCCAGACGATCAGCTCCTATCATGACAAGCAATACGGATGGGGGAAATCGACCGGAAAGCCACTGAAGTATGGCGACAGGGTCTACTTGATGAGCCGACAACGGGGTTTCAATATGCTCGACCTTGCAGATCAACCGTACAAGCCTATGGAACATGGGGCCAACATTCCCGTCTTCGCCAGTTATTACAGAGATCGGGACGATGCCGCCAAAGGCGCCGAAGGCAAGGGCACGAGCGCATGGATTCTCAGGAAAGATCGCTCAGACAAGACGAAGGGCGTGGGCTCGGACGTCGACATCAAGCAGTCGCTCTACTTCGAGAGCGCACACAAGGAGAACCATTTTCTCGAAACCCACGGGCATACTGTAAAGGCTGCAGGATGGGGACTCAAGAACGTGGAGGGAAACCAGTTTTGGATCTCCGCCTCTAAGGAGCCCGACCATGAACGTTCAAGCCAATGGGCGGTGGTACTATCGGAAGAGTCTAAGAAGAAGCGGCCGGCCGCTAACGCCGTGGCAAAAGTAGCCAAGCTGGACATCACGAAGAAAGAAAGTCCATGGCAGTTCGGCTACCAGACTCCAACCTCGGGCGGATTTAGGAAGTTCGACCAGGTTGACTACCCGTTTGGGCGCCACTCCGGCATCGAGAGAAAGAACAACAAAGGGCAAGATCAATGGTTCTCCGCAGCCCAGAACACCAAAGATAAACTCGTCGAAATATCCAAAATCAAATACCCCGCCAAGAACGATGGCAGCGTGGTGTTGCATCCCAGCCCCAATAAAGGCGAAACGGTGGAATTGCGATACACAGCGCCATCCGCCGGCAGTTATCAGATCAGCGTCCAGGCCGAAATGATTGCCGCTAAGCCCAGCGGGGTCACGTTGGACTTCCAATCCCCAGGTAAGGAGAAGTCCTTCGACCTGAAAAAGGACTCTGTAATCAATGAAGTATTTTCAGTTGAACTGAAGAAAGGGGATCACGTGACCATCGGAGTCAATCACGGGAAGGACGGAACGCACAACGCGGATCACACCTTGGTGACGGCGACTGCAACCGAGCTGTAGTAGAGCGCAGTGTTCACATCGCGCTTGCAGGCGATATCTCGATTGATTTGAACTCACGCCCTCGCCCATCCGGCGAGGGCGTTTTCATTTCATCGCCAGTCCGAGGTGCCTCTGTGCGAGGTTAGGATCATAGGTTCAAAATCTCCCAGAGCTTCTACTAGAAAATCCAATTTCGATTCAAGAGCAATTAATAGCGCCAAATAGGCGTTATTAAAAATCGGTCCAACATGGCTAACTAAATCACTTTTTAGGACCATGATTACAAAATCACTATGGACAGGTTATCCTTCATGCATGCATTCCACCCAGAGCGGCAACCTTGAGTGCCGCATTAGCGTCCGGCAGATTTCAGAGAATGAAAAAGTTTCAGAATCTCCCTGAGCTTCCACCAGAAAATCCGTGGAACAAGGCGGCGAATCTCCGATCTGCCCAGCGTCTATCCCTGACACTGAACTAAAAAAACGAATCGATCATCATGAATAACGAAAGAATCCTATCAATGCGCCTAAGTCTCTTGCCATCACTGCTTCTCGCAGCCTTCTTCCTTGCCGGCTCAGCCTTAGCAGAAGATCAGAAGCAAGTCATCTTCAAGAACACCTCAGGCGTCCCCGTGAATCTTTACTGGGTCAACCACGATAACGAGCAACAGAAACTCGACCGCCCAGCGATTGCGAACGGCGGAAGTCATGAGGAGACTTCGTATGAAGGACACCGCTTTGTTCTGAAAAACAAAGATGGTGAAACGCTCGGTGAGCACACGGTTACCGCCAAAGCAAAGCAGACATTCACGGTCACAAAACCGAAAGAGTTTACCTTTGGAAAGAAGGTAACGCTTTCCGGGAGGATCGAGCAAATCAAGACCTATGATGACGACGGGGCTGTTTTCCCATTTTTTCTCTACACCGATGGAAGCATTATCGTGAAGCCTGCAGGTGATTTCGAACCAGAGAACTCTAATGAAGTGCTCAATGGAATGGAAGTTCAGATCGTGGGAGGTGACGATTCCAAGTTGGAGCGCTACAGAGGGAAAAAGGTCACGATCACGGGTAATATTTCCACAGGCACCGATCTGCATTGTTTTGGATTCGGGTTGTTTGTTGACTCGTTAAAAAACATCAGAGAACGCTAGCACTCACCAATCAAATCCCTAATCCTTGAACAGGTGATGGTGAAAAGAACCTGCATGATCGTTATCCTCCTTGGAGGATTAGCAATGGCCGGTTTTGGAACCAGCATCATTCTTAATGACGATGCTTCATCCTACATGGAAAATAAAATAAGATTCTGTAATGGGTTGACGCTGACATCCTGCTAAAGCGGGTGAATGTTAGTTATTCTCTTTTTTAGAAGTTAATTTGATTTTTTTTCATCACAACTCTGCGCGAATGGGCGAGGGCGCCTACCGGTCGTCCAGGCGCTACTGTTCTCCGTACTCAAGCATCCAAGTGGCGGCCCGACTGAAGGCATCCGTCCCGTCCGGGGTGTGTGCGCGGAGTCTTCCTTCCCGATCCACGACGAGAAAGAGACCTTCCTTGAACTTTGACTCAAAAGAGTAAGCCTTAGTCGCGCCGGGCTCCTTCGCAAGGGGGGGCCGAAGTTGGAAGAGGGCCCGACCGTATAGGTCGCGGGTCCACAAGATCCAAACGGCTTGCTCGTCCGCAACGATCAGATAGGGGTTGTGGCTCGAGGTGTCGATGCTCGGAGCCGAAGGGAATCCCTCGACCATAAAGGCGTAGGTGTCTGAGGCGGCCTTGATCGCGGTCAGCGCGATTCTCGTGCTGCCTGCCGAGGGTTCGGTCTGAAGAAATACCGCAGGTCTCTGCGGGCTTTTCGCCTCGGCTTCGAGGGTCTGGCTATTGACGACTAGAGATGGCGCTGGGGTGTTCTGATCACGGGGAAGAGAGAGCGGTCTCAAAGTGACTTTTCCGAGGATGATCTGCCGCGTGAGGGTTCGATGGGGTCTGTGAACATCCACATGCACCTCCAATGAGCCGAGGTTGTCTGCGTAGGCCCCGGGGCGGGCGATCTCGTCATTCACACTGACATGGAGCCATCCCTGCTTGTTTCTGGGGTGGTGTTGAACACCGGCCCCAAGCGCAAAGGCAGCCTCCTGGCCGATTTTCGCGATCACCGCATGCTCGGGTAGGTTCGATGCCAGAAGCCCGTGCGACCCCTGGGACGACGCCTGTCCGGCGGGCACCAATTCACCGCCTTCCGAGTACTGAACCCCACCGCGGACCCACGACGACCAATGGTTCTTATCCAGGGTTCCAACCTCGTCTCCCAGCGCTAACATCGGTGCACCCCACGCCTGAGCCGCATCCGTTCCCTTGGCGAAAATCTTCGTACGGCGGCGAACTTCTATTCTCATCACGAAACCTCCGGCGCTGCCCGCCTCGCCCACCGGGGTATTGATGGCGCACGAGAGTTCCCCGGCGACTGCCCCTGAGTACTCGACCTCTTCAGCCAGTGGAAAATGGTCGGTCTCCCCTGAGGTCGAGCGTACCAGCCCTACCAGAGCCCACGGCGTAAGATGGGGAGAGGTGAATCCCTCACCCGCCGGGGAGCCCGATTCTTCGTCGCCCACCGCCGACCAGATCCTGGGATCCTCACCATAGGTGTAGCCACCCTCCACGTTGGTGAACCTGATGGTGTCTCCGGGCAGGATCCAGACACCGGCTTGCGATGCGCCTTCGGTCGCGTCGAGAAGCACGTGCCATACGCGGCTCTGCTGTATCAAATCGATTCCAGGGGAGGCGCCGGTGGATGCAGGCCCGGCTGGATCGGGCTCCTGTAGCGGTGGCGAATCGTCTTGGTTTGCAGCGATGAATGCGGCGGCCCCAGCGAGGAGACACCCAATGACGATCAGGGCTGCAAACGGCCATCGTTTGGTCTTGGCCGGTTTCAGCTGTATCAGAGGCTTCGTTAGGATGGGTTCGCCTGCGAGCCAACGGCCCAGCTCTTCGGCGAGGAATTCAGCGCCGGGTAGTCGCTGCGCAGGATCTTTCTGCAAACAATGTAGGCACAGTGTCTCCAACTGCCCATCGACCAGTCCTTCTGGAGAGGGCTCCATGGGGAGGGGATCCTCATTGGACACGCGGTCGAGGATTTCTCCTGAACTGGTGCCAGGGAAAGGGATTTTGCCAGTGAGCATGTGATAGAACAGCGCCCCCGCCGCCCACACATCGCTGGCGGCGGTGATGTCGCTGGCGCGTCCCCTCGCCTGCTCGGGAGACATGTATTGCGGTGTGCCGATTTGGGCATGAGTTAGTGTCAGTCCGCCCGAGGAATCCAGCATCTTAGCTAGACCGAAATCCGTCAGGTAGGGCTCACCCCCTTCATCGAGAAGGACGTTGTCGGGCTTCAGGTCTCGGTGAAGCACACCACGCTCGTGCGCATGGTGAATGGCGCGGGCGAGTTTTTCCAT
>JBCCIR010000130.1:0-15718 GCA_039028175.1 Verrucomicrobiota bacterium | reverse complement strand
GTCCGGCGGTCGGCGGAGATGGGAACGAGATTCAGGAACTGGGGGTAAAGATACGGGGGAAATGGGGGTGGGTCAATGGGGGGGAATTTGGGTAGGAGGAGGGATGGAGGAGCGGTGGGGGGGGAGTGGAGGGTAGTTTGGGGGAGGGTTTCTTTTGAATAGTGAACAGGGAACACGGAATTTTGAATGATGAAGTTTGAGGCAGGCGGCTTCGCAGGGCGGGGGCGCGGGAGTTTTCGTGAGGGATGAGGACTGCGAAAGATATTGGGGGCACTCGTGGGGTCCTTGCCTTCGGCTGCGCTCAGGCCAGGCTTTCGCTGCGCTCGCTCAGGATGACATGGTTGGTAAGATTGCGCAGGCGAAGATAGTGGGGTTAGGGGAGGAAGGGAGTTAGTTCGGATTTCAGGCGGGTGATGGGGAGGCCGACGACGTTGGTCCAGGAGCCTTCGGTTTTTTCGATGATGAGGTTGCCGTGGTCTTGGGCGGCGTAGGCGCCGGCTTTGTCTAGGGGGTTGATTTTCTCGAGGTAGGATTCGATTTGAGGTCGGGTGAGAGGGAGGAAGGTGACGTGGGTGATTTCGTGGAAGCAGTGGGTTTGGTTGGTGGCGTGGCGGGTGAGGCAGACGCCGGTGCAGACTTGGTGGGTGCGGCCGGTGAGGGTTTCGAGCATTTCGATGGCGTGGGGGAGATCGCGGGGTTTGCCGAGGGGTTGGTGATCGATGAAGACGAGGGTATCTGCGCCGATGACGGTGGCGTTGGGGTGGTTGGGGGCGACGGCTTGGGCTTTGAGGCGGGCGTTGTGTTCGGTGAGTTCGTGTGGGGGGAGGGAGGCGTCGTGGATTTCTTCGGCGGGGGAGGGGATGATGGTGAAGGAGAAGTTGGCTTCGTTGAGGAGGTCGCGGCGTCGTGGGGAGGAGGAGGCGAGGATGAGGGGTGAGGGTTGTGGGGGGGAGGGCATTGATGGGGAGAAATGGGGTTCTTTGGGCCGCGTGGTCTGTGGGAGGCGGCTCCTTGGGGACAAGTCGCCCTACCTTTTTGGGCCGCTATGGTGGGGGGGAAGCCTTGCGGGAGCGAACGAAAAAGACATATCTACATATCGTGATATGTTAATTTATTACTTGATGAGTGTGGGGGTGGGTTTTAGATTGGCGGGCGATGTCTGGTGTTGAGGAGAAGCGTGGGGTGAGTGAGGTGCAACGGGAGCTGGAGCGGCTGCTGGGGGAGCGGATTGTCGTTTTGGATGGGGCGATGGGGACGACGATTCGGGGCTATGGATTGGATGAGGCGGCGGCGCGTGGGGAGCGGTTTGCGGACAACGAGAAGGACCTCCTGAACAACGGGGATATTTTGTCGCTGACGCAGCCGGATGTGATTGGGGACATTCACAAGCGGTTTTTGGAAGCGGGTTCAGACATTATTGAGACGAACACCTTTTCGGCGACGAGTTTGGCGCAGAGTGAGTTTTTTGTGGAGGATCCGCGGGAGACGGGGAAGGGGCGGAAGGACCCGGCGTTTTACGAGGGGGTGTTGGAGAATTCGTTTCTGAAGCAGTTGGCATGGGACATCAATGTGGAGTCGGCGCAGTTGTGCCGGAAGTGGGCGGACGAGATTGGGTCGGCCACGGGGCGGCGGCGGTATGTGGCGGGAGCGATCGGACCGTTGACCGTGTCGTTATCGAATTCGCCGGATGCCGAGGATGCGGGATTTCGTGTCGTGACTTTTGACCAGGTAAAGGAGGCGTATCGTGATCAGGTGCGGGCGTTGATTGAGGGTGGGTGCGACATCATGATGGTGGAGACCATCTTTGACGCGTTGAATTCTAAGGCGGCCTTGGTGGCGATTCGCGAGGTGTATGACGAGGACGGCTTGGATTTGCCGGTGATTGTTTCGGCGGCGGTGGGTCGCGGGGGGGAGACGATGATCTCTGCGCAGAAAGTCGAGGCTTTGTGGAACGCGGTGAGTCACGTGAATCCCTTGGCGGTGGGATTGAATTGTTCTTTGGGTCCGGACTTGATGAAGCCGTTTGTGGCGGAGTTGGCGGACGTGGCGGAGACCTATGTCTCTTGTTATCCCAACGCGGGTCTGCCGAATCCGCTGGCGCCGACGGGTTTTGATTTGGAGCCGCCGGACATGGAGGAGTATTTAGGGGATTTCGCCGCGGACGGGATTGTGAACTTGATCGGGGGTTGTTGCGGGAATACTCCGGAGCATGTGGCGGCGATTGCGAAGGTGGCGGAGCGGTATGCGCCGCGGGAGGTGTCGTCGCCCGATGGTGTGCTGCGTTTGAGCGGGTCGGAGGCGTATAACCACACGGCGGAAAAGAACTTTCTCATGATCGGTGAGCGGACGAACGTGGCGGGGTCGCCTCGTTTTGCGAAGTTGATCAAGGAAGGAAAGTTGGAGGAAGCGGTTTCGGTGGCCCGGCAGCAGGTGGAGAACGGGGCGAACGTCATTGACGTGTGCATGGACGAGGGCTTGATCGACGGGGTCGAGATGATGACGAAGTTCCTGCAGCTTTTGGCGGCGGAACCGGACGTCGCGAAAGTGCCGATCATGGTGGATTCCTCGAAGTGGGAAGTGATTGAGTCGGGATTGAAGTGTTTGCAGGGGAAGGGGATTGTGAACTCGATCTCGTTGAAGGAAGGCGAAGACGTGTTCAAGGCGCATGCACGGACGATTATGAAGTATGGTGCGGCGGTGGTGGTGATGGCCTTTGATGAGGAAGGTCAGGCGGCGACGTATGAGGACAAGACTCGGATTTGTGAGCGGGCTTATCGCATCCTGGTGGACGAGGTGAGGTTCAATCCGAACGACATCATTTTTGATCCGAACATTCTCACCGTTGCGACGGGGATGGAGGAGCACAACAATTACGCGCAGGATTTCATCAACGCGACGAAATGGATCAAAGAGAACTTGCCGGGCGCGAAGGTGAGTGGCGGCGTGTCGAACATTTCCTTCAGTTTCCGCGGGAACAACGTCATTCGTGAGGCGATGCACTCGGCGTTTTTGTATCATGCGACGAAGGCGGGGATGGACATGGGGATTGTGAACGCGGGGATGCTTGAGGTGTATGACGAGATTCCGGCGGCGACCTTGGAGAAGGTGGAGGATGTGTTGTTGAACCGGAATCCGGAAGCGACGGATGCCTTGGTGGAGTATGCCGAGCAGTTCAAGGGTCAGGGGGGGAAGAAGAAGGAAGTAGATTTGAGTTGGCGGGAGGAGGGTGTGGAGAAGCGCCTGGAGCATGCGTTGCTCAAGGGGATCACGGATTTTATCGATGAGGATACCGCGGAGGCCTTGGAGAAATATGAGCGGCCGTTGAAAGTGATCGAAGGGCCGTTGATGGACGGGATGGGGATCGTGGGTGATTTGTTCGGGGCGGGTAAGATGTTTTTGCCGCAGGTGGTGAAGAGTGCGCGCGTGATGAAGAAGTCGGTCGCGTATCTGACGCCGTACATGGAGGCGGAGAAGGCGGAGAATCCGGACCAGGAATCGGCGGGCAAGATCGTCATGGCGACGGTGAAGGGGGATGTGCACGATATTGGGAAGAACATCGTGGGGGTGGTCCTGGCGTGTAATGGGTTCGAGGTCGTGGACCTGGGGGTGATGGTTCCGTGCGACAAGATTCTGGCGGCGGCGGAGGAGCACGGGGCGGACGTGATCGGGTTGAGTGGATTGATCACGCCTTCGTTGGACGAAATGATGCATGTGGCGAGCGAGATGGAGAAAAAGGGCTTGGACACCCCGCTCTTGATCGGGGGTGCGACGACGAGCGCGGCGCACACGGCGATCAAGATTGCGCCGAATTACTCGGGGAGCATTGTGCATGTGTTGGATGCCTCGCGCTCGGTGCCGGTGACGACGTCGTTGTTGAGTGAGGAGCAGCGGGAAGGCTTTGTGGCGGAGAACGAGGCGCGGCATGTGAAGTTGAAGGAAGAATTTGGGAAGAAGGCGGGGAAGAAGAAGTTGTTGGGATTGGAAGAGGCGCGGGAGAACCGCTTTGATTGTGATTGGGCGGGGCAGGACATCGCGGTGCCGGATTTCACGGGGGTGCGGGTGATTGAGGATTTGGCGTTGGAGGAGTTGGTGCCGTTCATTGATTGGTCGCCGTTTTTTCATACCTGGGAATTACGGGGGCGTTGGGATGCGGCGGCGGGAGTGTTTCGGAGTTCGGACAAGGATGCGGCGAAGGATGAGGAGGCAGTGAAGTTGCATGGGGATGCGACGGCTTTGTTGGAGCGTGTGGTAGGGGAGAAGGCGTTTCGGGCGAGCGGGGTGTATGGGTTTTTCCCGGCGAATGCGACGGCGGATGACGATTTGGAGTTGTATGCAAACGGGGATCGGGCGGAAGTGTTGACGCGGTTTCATACTTTGCGTCAGCAGATGGTGAAGAAGGACAAGCCGAACTTTGCGTTATCGGATTTTGTCGCGCCGACGGAGAGCGGGCGTGAGGATTACGTGGGTGGGTTTGTGTGTACGGCGGGGCATGGGGCGGACGAGTTTGCCGCGACGTTTGAAGCGGAGCATGACGATTACAATTCGATCATGGCGAAAGCGATTGCCGACCGGTTGGCGGAGGCGTTTGCGGAGTATATGCACAAGCGGGTGCGGGATCATTTGGGGTTTGGGAAAGAGGAGGACTTGAGCAACGACGATTTGATTCGCGAGAAGTATCGCGGGATCCGGCCGGCGGGGGGCTATCCTTCGCAGCCGGATCATACGGAGAAGCGGACTTTGTTTGATTTATTGGGGGCGGAAGAGAAGGCGGGGGTTGTTTTGACGGAGAGCATGGCGATGCATCCGGGGGCGAGTGTGAGTGGGTTATATTTTTCGCATCCGGAGAGCCGGTATTTTGCGGTGGGGGAGATTGGGAAGGATCAGGTGGAGGATTATGCGCGGCGGAAGGGGATGGAGGTGGGGGAGATGGAGCGGTGGTTGGCGCCGAATATTGCGTACGCGTAGGGGGGCTAAGGGGGGGGAGATTATGATGGTGTGGGTTAGGAGCGACGTGGCTGGGAGGTCTGGGGCGTTGCCCCAGGGTGGTATGCATCGCGCCTACAGCGCTTTTGTTTCAGGGGAAAGGGGGAGTGCGCGGCTCTTGGCCGCGGAGGGAATTTTGGAAAGCGCCGGAGGCGCTTGGCGCGTCCGGAGGCCACGCCCTACCGTCCCGTGGGAGGAGTGGGGGCTTGAAGGTTCGCAAAATTTGGGGAGTGGGGATAGGGTGGGGGTATGATTGTTGGGTGTCCTAAGGAGATTAAAGAGCAGGAGAACCGGGTGGGGTTGGTGCCGGCGGGGGCGTTGCAGTTGTCGCGGCGGGGGGTGGAAGTGTTGGTGGAGACGGGGGCGGGATTGGGGGCGGATTATGATGACGAGGAGTATGAGAAGGCTGGGGCGACGGTGGTGGGAACGGCGGCGGAGGTTTTTGAGAAGGCGGATTTGGTGGTGAAAGTGAAGGAGCCGTTGGAGGGGGAGATTCCGATGCTGCGGGAGGGGCAGATATTGTTTACGTATCTGCATTTGGCGGCGGACAAGGGGTTGACGGAAGCGTTGTTGGCATCGGGGGTGACGGGTGTGGCGTATGAGACCGTGCAGATCGGGCATCGGTTGCCGTTGTTGGAGCCGATGAGCGAGGTTGCGGGGCGGATGAGTGTGATGGTGGGGGCTTATTTTTTGGCGAAGCACGAGGGAGGGCGCGGCACTTTGTTAGGGGGAGTGCCGGGGGTGTTGCCGGGGCGAGTGGTGATTATCGGCGGGGGGACGTGCGGGACGAATGCGGCGAAAGTGGCGACGGGGATCGGGGCGGAGACGACGATTTTGGAAGTGGATTCGGAGCGGATGACGTGGTTGGACACGGCGATGCCGGCGGCACGGACATTGTATTCAAGTGAGGCGGCGTTGTTGGAGATTTTGCCGAAGACCGATTTGCTGGTGGGGGCGGTCTTGGTGCCCGGGGCGAAGGCGCCCAAGCTGGTGACGCGGGAGATGTTGGCGTCGATGCGGAACGGGACGGTGTTTGTGGATATCGCGGTGGATCAAGGCGGGGTGGCGGAGACGACGCATCCGACGACGCACGAGCAGCCGATCTTCACGGAGGAGGGGGTGATTCATTATTGTGTGGCGAACATGCCGGGGGCCTTTGCGCGGACTTCGACGCAGGCGCTGACGAATGTGACCTTTCCGTATCTATTGCATTTGGCGACGGAGGGATTGGAGGGGGCTTGCGCGGGGCATCCGGAATTGACGGGAGGGATTAATTGTATGGGGGGGCGATTGACGAATGCAGCCGTGGGGGAGGCGCATGGGATTAGTTGGACGGAAGTTTCGCTCGGGTGAGCGGAGCTTGAACGGGGGTCATCGAAGGCGCTGGGTCGGAATGTGTTCGGACTTTTCGAGTGATGAGCGAGAAAAGTTCGTCGTGGTTTCCTTTGTAATTATCAGAGTCTTTAGCGGTTAGGGATCATGTCTGAAATTGGGGGCATATTGAGTTGGTATTCCGCATGGCGCTGATATTAATTTCGGGTCGAAGTCGTGAAGAATTTTCTCCCGTCAGCTGTTGTTGTGCTCTCCTCTTTGTTGGGTTTTTCGTCTGAACTGAGGGCTATGGTCGTCACTGGGGTGACGATCGAAAGTGTTTCGAGCCAGCTCACGACCGGCGATGGTGGTTTTCCGAGGGGTGCCGATCAAATTGTCGACGGGAGCGGGTTATCAGGCGGCCTTCATTCGACCATTGCGGACGGAACGATGTGGGATGCTGATACTTTTAGTCCGCCCTTTACATCTACGGGGACCGATACTGACCCTCAGGTCACCTTCGATTTGGGCAGTGCCGTGATTGTCGGGAGTTTTGAGGTATGGAATTACGGTGATCGAGGCTTTTCGGGGTCGCCTATTTTTTCCGGAACTCCATTTACCCAGCGTGGGGTGAAAAACTTCGAGGTATTCGCGTCGCTGGATAATGTTGGATACAGTTCGATTGGGACTTTCGCTTTGGCTGAAGCGCCCGGAGGATCGTCACCGTATGCTGGAGAAGTGATTGCCCCGACCTCTTTTTTGGCGCGATACGTGCGTTTTGATATCATCGACAATCATGCCGACGATTTCGCGTTTGGTGTCGGGCTCAGCGAGGTTCAGTTCACGGCAGTGCCGGAACCCTCTGGAGTCGGCTTGCTCAGCATGGTTGCCGTTTTTACCTGTTGCCTTCGTCGTCGTTGGAGGAGCGAATCGACTAGCTGAAGGAATCGGAGAGAAGGCTGAGAGACTTTGGGATGGCGGTGAGGGGGGATTCTTTTCCTTCGAATTCGAGGGAGATGTAGCCGCGGTAGTTGGCGTCGTGCATGATTTTGGCGATGCGAGGGTAATTGAGGTCGAGGGTATACCAGGTGCCGTCGCCGAAGTATGTTTTGGCCTGGAGGAGAATGGTTTGTGGGGCGAGGAGGGTGAGTTGGTCGTATGGGTTTTCGAGGAAGTTACCGGTGTCGAGGGTGACTTTGAGCCAGGGTGAGTTGATGGCGTCGACGATGCGTTTGACGCCTTGGGCGGTGCGGCCGAGGCCCCAGTGGTTTTCGAGGCCGAGGGTGACACCGCATTCTTCCGCTTTGGGGATGAGGGCGGCGATGGAATCGATGACCCAGGTGAAGCCGTCTTCATCGTTGTGACCGGGGAGGGGCTCTTCGATACCTTTGTTTTCCATGAGGTGATCGAAATTTTTCGAGGTGCCCCAGGTGCCGGTGTTGATGCGCATGGTGGGGATACCGAGGCGATAGGCTTGTTCGATTTGGGAGAGGGTTTTGTCGATATTGGTTTGGCGTTTTTCTTTGTCGGGCGAGAGAAAGCCCTGGTGGGTGGAGAAGCCCATGAGGTCGAGGCCGAGGGTGAAGGCGCGTTGTTTGATTTTTTGAAGGGTGGCGTTGGATTGGTCTTCCATTTGGACTTGGAGGATTTCGACGCCGTCGAAGCCCATGTCGGCGGCGAGTTCGAGGCATTTGGGGATGGGGCGGAATTCGTCGCGGCGGAAGCCCCAGAAGGAGTAGGTGGAGACGCCGATGGGGTTGTGGATGGGTTTGGCGGTGTTCGAGGCGGGGGTATCCGCGGCGAGAGAGTGGGGGAGGGAGGCGGAGGCGAGGCCGGCGGAGGCGGCTCCGGATTTGAGGAGGAAGGAGCGGCGGTTCATGGGGTAAGGGTAGCGGGCTTGTGGCGAGAGTGAGAGAAAATTCCGACTTGCGAGGGCGGGTTCGGCGAGCTCAGTTTGGGGCGCTTGGGCGAGACCGAGCGGGAACGATGAGGGTTCACTTACATGCGTCGTGTTGGAATGAGGAGCGGATGCTGCCTTATTTTTTCCGGCATTATGATGGGGTGGTGGATGAGTATTTTATTCACGACAACGATTCATCGGACGGGTCCTTGGAGATTTTGAACGCGCATCCCCGGGTGACCGTGTTGCCGTTGGTGTTGGAGGGGGATTCGATGTGTGCGGCGGCGTTTGAGTTGATCAATGATCTTTGGAAAGGGAGTCGAGGGAAGGCGGACTGGGTGGTGGTTTGCAATATCGATGAGTTTTTTTGGCATCCGGATTTGCGTTGGTATTTGGAAGCGTGCCGGCGGCGGGGGATCACTTATTTGCCGTCGCGGGGGTATGACATGATCACGGAATCGTTTCCGGGGCCGGGGGATGATTTGGCGGCGATGCACCGTTTGGGTGTGCGGCACGAAGCATTTGATAAGCCCGGGTTTTTTCATCCGGACGAGATTTTGGAATCGGGTTTTGGGATGGCGCGGCACAGCGCAGAGCCGACGGGGAACGTGGTGGTGCCCAGTGAGCAGGAGTTGTATTTGCTGCATTACAAGCATTTGGGGTTGGAGTATTTGGAGGCGCGGCATGCGGAGCTGAATGCGCGGATGCGCGAGGGGGATCGGGCGAACGAGTGGGGGTTTCATTATGATCCCGAGCATACGCGGCGGAGTTATGCGGAGTATTGGGAGAAGGCGCGGGATTTGGGATTGCCACGGCAGGGGAAGGGTCGGAAGGGGAAGTGGACGCGGCGGGTGCCGAAGCCGGCCTAGAGGAAATCGAAGTCTTTGCTGGAGACTTTTCTTGGGGTGGCGGGGTTGCCGGTGTGGATGGTCCAGGGCTCGGTGTTTTTCTTGAGGTAGGAAGTGGAACCGGTGAGGGTGCCTTGGGCGAGGTGGAGATTGGCTTCGATGAGGGTTTTGGACGAGAGGTAGGAGTGTGAGCCGATGGTACAGCGGCCGGAGATGATGACGCTGGAGCCGATCCAGACATGATCCTCGATGGTGGAGTGGTGGCCGATGTGATTGTGGCACCAGATGATGACGTTGTTTCCGATGCGGACGAAGGGTTGGATGTTCGTGTTTTCGAGGATGAAACAATTTTCGCCGATTTCGTTGTGGCAGGTGATCGCTTTTGACGAGATGTAGGAGATGAAGGGGTAACCTTTTTCTTTGGCGGCGAGGTAGAATCGTTCGCGGAGGTGATTCATGGAGCGGCCGCTCATGGGGACGAGGAAGTGGTGGTCATCGGGCGGGAAGCGATCCTGGACTTCTTCGAAGGGGGCGAGGGGGAGGCCGAAGGCGGTATCGGATTCGCATTGATCGGCGGTGACGGAGAAGGCGACGACTTCGTGAGGGGAGTCGTGGGTCAGGTAGTAGAGGGCTTGTTCCGCGTAATCGCGTTGGCCGAAGATGACGACTTTAGCCATGGGTCAGGAGGAGGCGGGTTCGGGGTGGAGTTGGTATTCGGTGAGGCGTTGGGCGAGTGCTTCCGGCGAATTGAACATTAGGGCATCGATGATGGAGAGGCGAGGGACAAAGGGTTCTTTGAATTGGGGGTAGGGGACGGGGGTGTGTTCGAGGAAGGTGAGTTGGATGTTATGGGAGTGGAAGGCGGGGGCGTCGTAGAGTTCGCGACCACCTTCGGCGTTGATGTATTCGGATGCGTTTTCGTGTTGGCAGAGGGCGAGGATGCGATCCTGGGCGCGAAGGTCGGGGTCGGTGGAGATGGTGGAGGCGGTGGTGACGGGGGTGTTGATTTGGAGGTATTGATTGAGTTCGGAGAGAGAGTTTTGGATGAAGTGGGCGAGGTTGCCGTGGGCGGTGGTGATGAGGTGTTCGATGAGGGGGAAAGCGGAGTGGTATTGGGGGGCGTTTTGGTAGGTTTGGGCGAGGGTTTTGAGGAGCTTGGATTGCCATGGGGAATCGTCCGCGATGTCGATGTCGTGGATGAGGCGATTTTGGCTGGCGTCTTGGACGGGGATGGTGAAGGGGGCGGGGCCATCGGGGCCGAGAACTTGGTTTCGATTGATATAGCCGCGGACGATGAAGTTGACGTTATCGAGTAGGATGAAGCGATCGACGGCGTGGATGAGTTGGAAGTATCCGAGGTAGGGAAAGGCGTAGGGCTGCATGATAGCGAGTTTCATGGCGTATCATGCGAGGTGCCGGTCGAGGGCGGCGGCGATGCGATGGATGTCTTCTGGAGTGAGATCGAGATGGAAAGGGAGGCCGAGGAGTTCGTTTGCGAGGGTTCGGGTGACGGCGAGGTCGCCGGCCTGGGGGCAATCGGTGAAGGCGGGGTGTTCGTGGAGCGGGGGGTGATACCAGCGGCGGGCTTCGATGCCGTCGTCAGCGAGGGCGGCGACGAGAGTTTGGTCGATGGAGTGGTTGGGGAAGCGAGCAACGAAGACGGAGCGGGTCCAGAGGGCGCCATCGTTTTGGAGGGAGACGCGATCGGCGAGAGTATCGGTGAGGATCTTGGCGTATTCGGTGGCGAGGGAGAGGCGTTGGGTTTGCGACTTGGGCCAGCGCTTGAGATTGGCGAGGGCGACGGCGGCGTGGTATTCGCTGAGTTTGGCGTTGGTGCCGGGTGTGGTAACCATACCGGGTTCGCCGACGAAGCCGAAGTTTGAGATGGAGCGGATATGGTTGATGAGGGTTGGATTGTTTGCGGCGACGAAGCCGCCTTCTCCGGCGGAAAGGGTTTTGGTGGTGTGGAGACTGAAGGCGGCGGCGGTGGTGCGGCCGATGGATTGGTTTCCGAATGCGGAGGCGGCGTCGACGAGGACGGGGCAGCTGGTTTCTTCGGTGAAATGGTCCCAGGGATCGGGATCTATGGGGTGGCCGAAGATGGCGACGGGAAGGACGGCGGCGAAGGGGGCGGTGGGTACGCGGGCGAGTTCAGGGGTGAGCGTCCACGTGTCGGGATTGACTTCGGCAAAGAGGGGGATGTGGCCGGCGCGAAGGATGGCGGTGGCGGTGGCGGGGAAGGTGAGGGCGGGGGTGAGGATGTGTGAATTTTTTGGGAGTTTAAGGGCTGTGAGCGCGAGTTCGAGGGCCAGGGTTCCGCTGGAAGTGGTGACGATGGGGGAAGGGGCATCGCCGGGGCCGGGAACGTGGTGTGAAAGCGCGACTTCGAGTTCTTTGGCGAGGGGGCCGAAGTTGGTGAACTGTCCGGCGGTGGAAATTTTTTCGAGGAAAGGTGCGAGTTCAGTTGGAGACGGCATATCCGGGCGGAGGAGTGGCAGCCAATCGGAGTTGGTCCCGGACGATGCGGTCATGATCGGATGTCATTCTTCGACGGTGGAGTTGTCGTGGGATTCGATCATTTCCATGGCGAGGAGCCAGAAACCGTCTTCCTTTTCCCAATCGATTTCCGCATCGGGATCGACGGGATCGACATTGTGAATCATGTCGTATCGCCATGCGAGGAGGTCGCCGATTTCGTAGCAGTGGAAGGAATCGAGTTTTCCTGAGGGGGTTTTGAAGGAGGCGCCGCCGCATTGGTAGTCGACGCCGGGTTGGGAGAGGTTGATGAAGAGTTCGACTTTCTGGGGGAGGTAAGGGTGACGGTGCCAGACGAGATGGCCGCCTCCGGGGGGATGGCGGAGGATTTTGATGCGAAAGCTGCCGCCGTCGAGGCGGTAGTCGGTGCCGGCGAGTTGATTTTGGAAGTGGCACATGGCTTCGGCGAGAGGGACGAGGCGTTCTTTGAGCTTGTCGGGGAGGGCATCCAAATCGCCGAGGCCAAATTGGTGGAAGATGTGGGGGAGGCGGCCGCCGATGGAGCCGTCATCGATGCGATGGAAGTTGATTCCGGGTTTGCTTGCGGAGACGCCCTGGGGCCAGGGCTCGGTGGCGTTTGCCCAGGCGAGGACTTCGCGGCGGAGGGCGATCATGTCGTCGGCGGAGCAGAGCTTAGTGAGGACGACGAGTTTTCCGTTGTCGACATCAGCGGCGAGCTGTTCGATGGGCTCATCGGGGACGATGGCGCCGTCTCTCCATTGGAAGTCGGCGTAGTGAACGGCTTCTTCGACGGTGGCGGTTTCCATGGTGTTGAGTATCGGGGTTAAGGTATGAGAGTTAAGAGTCATTGAGATTTCAATCTAAATTGTCTGTTTGGGACGGTCAGAGTCGGTGGAAGGGGTATCTTTTGTTTAATAAAGAACATTGGATTAATTGAGCATGGATGCGGATTTATGTCGCTTTGGTGAGGGGTTGCAGAAGTATTGGGATCGGCTTTCTCCTGAGGAGCGGCGATTTTCGCTTGATGAAGAGGCGTTGTATTCGTTGGCGATTCAGGAGGTGGCATTGGAGATCGCTGATGCGACGCCGGGCGATTCGGTGGTCGATGCGTTTTGTGGGGCGGGAGGTTTGTCGATTGCCATGGCGAGGCGGGGAAAGCGGGTGATCGCGATTGATCGCTCGGCGGAACGCATTCGAATGGCGGGAGAGAATGCGGTTGTATTTGATGTGAAGGCTTCGATTGAGTTTGTATGTGGTGATTCACTGAAGTTGCTCGCGGTTTATGATGCCGACACCGCTATATTGGATCCGCCGTGGGGTGGCACTGATTACGGTGAGGTGGATGCGTTCAGGCTTTCGAATTTTGAACCTGATGGGGAGCGGCTATTGGATGTGGCATTGTCGCGGTTCCGGAACGTCGTGATGCGGGTGCCCAAGAACTTTTGTTTCCCGGAGTTGGATCGCCTTGGGCGAGCTTTTAAGGTTCAGGAGAATCTGTACCGTGGTGAGCTGCTACACTATTGCGTGTATTTTTCCGGCTGAGCGGGTTGTGCCGGGAGCGCGATGGTGGAGATTAATGAAAACTATTGAACACTGCAAAATGGGGAGACACATCCGTTTTGAGTGACGGATTCATGGGGGTTTTGGGGATTGGCTTTCCTTGGCGGTCTCTCGATTGGTGCTCCCGCCCGTTAATAACTTGTTCTGCGAAAAGATAGATGGCACGCCGGTACCTAACGCAAAGCGAAGCGGCATCAGCGATGCGGCGGCAAAAGACGGTTGAAGCATTCCTTGGCGGTTTCGACTCGGAAGGAGAGCGAGCGATCCGGCGACTTGTGATCAGCGGTGATGGAACGCGTGTGTCGGCTGAGATTTGGGAGTCCCCAGACATCGGATCAGAGGACTATGTGGATGTTTACGGATTCGGAACACGTGATCACGATGACGAGCCAGCGGTGATTTACCCTGAACAATCCTTTGAGGAGTTTCTCGAGATCATCGACGGTCAGTATCCCGGAACTTCCGAGCGATTGGTGAACGAGGGCGTCGTCCAAGATGAGTATTTAGACTACAAGCGGGCGAGCGGGAGCTCCTCCTGAAACAAAACACAGAACAAGTCGCGGATGATCAATTGCCTGTCCGCGATGTGTCGAAAGCTCAATGAATATTCAAACTTTAACCCCGAAGTCGGAGCGCGCTGTCGGCAGGCAGTGACATCGCTCAAACGAACGGTAAAGAAATTCAATGGCAACGGTAGAAATCAATCTCAAAGATACTCGTGAGCGCATTGAGAAATGTATCACTGAGGGGTTAAGGCGGATCGACTCTGGCGAACATATTGGAGGCACATCACTCGGCATTGAACTCAACAGCCGTTTCGGAAGATTTATTCTTGCCCTCAACGATGATGACGATACTTCGTTTCGATGCGATGAAATAGCATCTTACACAAGGGCAGGTTGGCTCGGCATCTACATTCCCGCACTAGAATCAGAGCGCATCTATGAGGAGAACGACATCGACGAAGAGGACTTACGATTCGTAGTGGTAGATCGAAACGAATCTCAGGAGCACGGCAGCTATGAGGAGGTTGTCAGCATAATATATAATTGGGTTGTTCAATACGTTAAGGAAAAGTTTGCTGAGCGTTCGGATAATCATTGGCATCCCTGCTATATAAGCATTCTGGAGTCAGAGACGTATGAATCCACTGCGATTGTTCACCGTTCAGAACGTCTTCCCAAATCCCTTACATGGTCATCCGAGCCTATTAGAGGAAAGAGGATTGAGCGGGCAGAGGGCCAGGGCACACAAGTTTACAAGGTGGCATACAGACCAAGGAAATACGCTAGTCTTGATCTCATTGATCGAAAGCTAGCTTTTTCCCTGCCTGGCAAGAATTTGGACGAACTGCCGCTTCCGCTCAAAGCTGAAGCTTACAAGAATGGCAAACGGGTTGCAGACTTAATACCGTTTTTCCGAAGTGAGTTCGCGATCAAGCAGAATGATGAATGGTCAGATCGATTATGCGGATATGTGGACGAACACTCTGATTTGTTGCCAGTAACAGATGGAGAATATGATTGGCTCTATGTGAACTGTCTAGAGATCGCTGATGCTATCAACAATGAAACCACGAAGTTTTCATACAATAGAGCAGGAGAGAGAATCGAAGATATCGAGTTCCTCGATGAGAATATCACGGGATTAAAATCTCCGATATTCAGAGCCAAGGACTATGAGAGTGATGGAGTGTATTTCGTTTCAAGAGATGGTGAAGGATTCTTGCCTTACTGTGAAAAAAATGGAATCCGAGGAATCGATTTCGATTTGGTTTGGACGAGTGATTCGGGCGCCTTCATGCCACTTATCGAAGAGATGTTTGAACTGGTTTATGCGCGACTAGATCGGCTTCAGGGCCATCATGACATCCAGCGTTCAAGATGGGCGGAATGTCTTTTTGGCTATCAGCTAGAGTTGTGGCGAACCTGTGAATTTTGCTTAACCAATGAGCGGGAAGGGTTTCTATCCGCAATTGAGTATCTAGGGGACCTGGACCGAGTTCACCTTCCGGCTGCAATCCGATTTAGGAGCGAACATAGAGGTTCCACCAACAAAGACCTCGCTGAACACATTGGAAAACGAGATCTCCTAAATGATTTTCGTGGTTACCTTTGTCGCTATTTGCCAAAGGCTATTGAGGACCTAAAAAAAATGGAAGAGCAAGACTCCGATCACATGGCCATTTTGGGTCCAACGATTTGACTGGGTAAGAAAAGTGAATATCGAACAAGACAGAGCACATAACGCCGCTAACGCGCCGTGAGTGCCTTTGACGTTCGAAGACAATGATTGAGACAGGGAAGGTGGCGGATCGAATTTTCGGGGGGGTGTTGGTCGTGTGCTTGATCGGGATGGTACTGTCCGGAATCGCTTGGGCATTCGGATGGGAATATGGGCCGTATGCTTTCTATGCGGCGGGCATTTTCACGGGGATTCCCCTGTTCCATTTCGCGATGCACTGGCCGTTTCGAGGAGGATGACTCAGGGGGCGTCTCTGGTTCCTTTGGCGCGATCGCGGGAGGAGCAGCGGGGATTGATCTTTTGGGGCTCGTGGGAGCGGCTCCTTAAGGATAAGTCGCCCTACCTCGCTTCGCATTGGTGGTTGGGGGGGCAGGTT
>JBCCIR010000129.1:0-15731 GCA_039028175.1 Verrucomicrobiota bacterium | reverse complement strand
CGGCGACGGCGGGGGTGGAGGATGAGGGGTCGATGCCTTGTTCGGCTAGCCAGGATTGGTAGTCGGCTGCGGCGGGTTTGAGGGCGTAGACGAATTTTTTGTCGAAGGCGAGTTGGGTGGCGCCGTCGGCGAATTCGGCTTTGCGGTTTTTGCCAACAATTTCTCCGTGGAACTGCCAGACGCCGTCGCGGGTGAGGGTGGCGAAGCCTCTGCGGAAGGGGAAGTAGGCGAGGACGTCTTCGACGGACGGGGGCATGTTTTCGGCGCCTTGGCCGAAGTGGTAGAGAGTGCGGTCGTCGGTGAGGATGAGGCTGTTTTCGGCGACGGCGCCGATGGCGATGGGGGTTCCGGCATCGGGAGGGAGGTTGATGATGGAGTGATTGAAGTCGTTGCGTCCCCAGCCGGAGAGGGAGCCGTCTTCGTGGAGGACCAGGGAGTGGGCCCCGCCGGCGGCGACGGCTTTTGCGGGGGGAAGGTTCTCGGGCATGCCGAGGCGCCGGTGGTCCTGACCGCCCCACAGTTTGATGGAGCCATCGGTTTGCAAAGCGAGGTTGTGGCCGTATCCAACGGAGATTTTGGAAGCCTGTCGGATGGAATCGGGGATGTCGCGTCTTTGTGGATGCCTATCGGTGCCCCACGAGACCAGAGAGCCATCTTTTCTGTGGGCGACGGCGTGACCAGCACCGGCACCGATTGCGACCACGTCATCGAGGTCTTCAGGGATATTCGTGAAGACTTCGATCGGTCCGTCTCCGTTTTCGTCGAACCAAGGGACGACTTTGCCGTCGGCGGTGAGGATGAGGACGCCGACGGTGAGATTCTCGGGTGCGACGATGGCGACCGCGTTTTTGGCTTCGGGGGGAGGGGGACCGAGTCTATCCAAGTCGTTCGGGGCATCGGCACGGGGGATGGCGACGACTTCGCCGATGAGGGTGGGCGGGAGGAGGTCGAGGGGAGGGAGGTCGGGATCGGGGGAAGGGGATTGGGCGGTAGCGGGTGGGGTATCGAGGGTTTGGGGGGGCGAAGGCGGATTTTTGGTTTCTGATCTTTGAGTTTCGATTTTTGAAGTCTGGGTGGGAGGGGGTTTCGGTTTGGGGGTGGAGGTGGTGGGAATTTTTGTTTGGGCGAGAGGTTTTTCGGGTTCCGCGGGGGATTTGAAGATCGCGTAGGCACCGAGGGCGACGACGGCGAGGACGGCGGTGATGGCGAGGACGGGGATGAGGGGGAAAGGTTTGGATTCGGGTTCTTCGGCGGGGGACTCGGCGGTGTCTTCGGCCTTGGTGGTGACGGCGGCGGTGTGAGTGTGGGCGGGGGGTGCTTTTTCGGGGACTTTGCCGGTGACGAGTTTGGCGACGGGGGCTTTTTCCTGAACTTTGCCGGTGATGAGGGTGGGAGCGGTGCGGACGGCGTCGATGGCTTGCCAAACGGAAGTGATATCGGGGTAGCGATCGTCGGGATCGGATTGCATGGCCTTGACGATGACGTCGTCGAGGCGGGTATCGAGTTCGGGATTTTTTTCCGAGGGCATGACGAAGGTGCCGCGCGGGAGTTTTCCACAGAGGAGTTTGTAGAGCATGACGCCGACGGAGTAGACATCGGCCCGGCCGTCGACTTCGCGACCGCCCTCGAGTTGCTCGGGTGCGATGTAGTCCATGGTCTTCAACGATTGGTTGGCCATGGTGAGGTTGGACTGGAATTGGTCGGCGCCCATGAGTTTGGCATGGCCGAATTCCGAGACTTTGACCATGCCTTCGGAGTCGAACATGGTGTTGTTGGGCCGGATATCGCGATGGATGACGCCGTGTTCGTGGGCGTATTTCAGGGCGTCGCAGACCTGGGTGACGATGGCGAGGACTTCTTTTTGGTCGAAGGATCGTTTGTCGGCGGTGCGTTCGAGGGTATCGCCCTGGACGAACTCGGTGACCAGATACAACACCTGGGCGCCGGAATCGGGGAGGGTGAATCGGCCGAAGTCGTGGACGGTGACGATGCGTGGGTGGGCGAGGCGGGCCATGGTTTTGGCTTCGCGCTCGAAGCGTTCGATGAATTCGTCCCCGGCGGTGGGGGGGACGGGGTAGAGTTTGAGGGCGACGAGGCGGTCGAGTTGAGGTTGTCGGGCTTTATAGACGATGCCCATGGGGCCCTGGCCGATGAACTGGAGGACGTCGAACTTAGGGAGGAGTTCGTGGAGTTTTTCGGCGGAGGGCGGCACAAAAGATTGCGAGCCGGAGCCGGGTGTGGATTCGGGTGGCATGGCTGGGTTCTCGTCGGAGGCGGAGGAGTTTCTATATTACGAGAACTTATGGGGGAAGGGAAGGGGGGAATTCTTAGGCGGAGGGAGGTGCGTTGGGGGGTGTTGGTGGATAGGAAGGGGTTAGGGTTTTCTTGAATAGTGAACAGAGAACACGGAATGATGAATTTTGAAGTGGGAGGCAGGGGGGATGTGGGCGTACGGGGGTGTTTGGATCGCGGGGCGGCGATCCTTGGGGGAGGCGGCGAGGGGATGGTTCCGGGGGCGGGCTAGAGAGCGGGGTAGGGGCCGGACTCGAGTTCGTAGCCGCGGTGGTAGGCTTCCTCGAAGGCGTCGCGGTTTTTTGGCGACACGTGGTTGAAGTAGCGGGCGGGATTTGGGCTGTAGCCGAGGCGTTGGTCGCAGCGGCCTTTTTGGTTTCCGAGGGCGAAAGCGTCGCGTTTGGTTTGCGGATCCTTCGGGGGGATAACGTTGTCGGCGGTGTGATAGCCTTCGTAGTATCCGTTTTGATACCAGGTGCGGCTGGCGTAATCGGAGTAAGGCGTGCATTGCGGCCGGGTGTTAAGGGAAGAGCCGTGGATGGCGGCGGCGCGTCCGTCGTCGATCCCGACGAGGTAGGGAGAGTTGTATCCTTTGTGAACGGCGTTACCGGGGTAGGGGAAGCTATCGGACCAGATCATGCTGGTTTGGTAGCAACCGGTGGTGGCGAAGCCGACAGCGGCGAGGGCGAGCGCGGCGAGGACGCCGGCAGGGCGGAACGTTTTCATGGTTGTATCGAGGAGTAAGGGTTCGTTTGTGTTTATGTGAGGTGTTTCAAAAACACGTTAGGAAGCTGGGACTTCGGTGCAAAGCTTTTTCTCTAACAGATGATTAATCTTAGTTACTAGTTTTTGGTTGTTAGTTATTAGTTGGATACGCAGGAATCAATTTCGCAGTGAACAGGAGAGGCAGAATGGGGAGAGAAGGGGGTTCGCCAAACGGGGGTGATTCGGTTAAGTTGAAGGTATGGACGCGCGTGAGTTAAAGCACCCGAGTGATAAGATTGTAGATTTGTCGGGGGAGGAGTTGTTGTCGCGGCTGGATATGGTGTCGGTGCCGAAGGTGTTGTTGCATGAGCATTTGGACGGGGGATTGCGGCCGGGGACGGTGTTGGAGTTGGCGAAGGAGATTGGGTATGGGGATTTGCCGGCGACGGATGAGGCGGGGTTGGGGGAGTGGTTTCACCGGGGGGCGAACCAGGGGAGTTTGCCGAAGTATTTGGAGGGATTTGCGCATACGATTGCGGTGATGCAAACGCGTGAGGCGCTGGAGCGGGTGGCGTTTGAGTTTATCGAGGACATGCATGCGGACGGGGTGGTGTATGCGGAGGTGCGGTTTGCGCCGGTGTTTCATGTGAGCGGCGGGTTGAACCAGGAGTCGGTGGTACGGGCGGTGATCTCGGGGTTGCGACGTGGGGAGCGGAAGTATGGGGTGCGGTGGGGATTGATCATTTGCGGGATGCGCGACCGGACGGATTCGTTGGAGGCGGCGGAGTTGGCGATCAATTTTCGGAGCGACGGGGTGGTGGGATTTGATTTGGCGGGGGAAGAAGAGGGGCATCCGCCGAAGCGGCACCTGGAAGCGTTCCAGGCGATTCATCGCGCGAATTTCAATATCACGGTGCACGCGGGGGAGGCATTCGGGGTGGAGTCGATCTGGCAGGCGCTGCAGTATTGCGGGGCGCACCGGTTGGGTCATGCGACGCGGTTGATGGACGACATGACGGTTGTGGACGGGAAGGCGATCAAGATGGGGGCTTTATCACAGTATGTGTTGGATCAGCGTATTCCGTTGGAGTGTTGTTTGCTGAGTAACGTGCACACGGGGGCGGTGAGTGATTTGAGTGATCATCCGTTCCGGGTTTTTTACGATGCGGGGTTTCGGGTGACGATCAATACGGACGACCGGTTGATGAGCGATACGAGTATGAGCAAGGAGTGTGAGACTGCGGTGCGGACTTTTGATTTAACGATTCATGACTTGGAGAAGATCACGATCAATGCGATCAAGAGCGCGTTTATTCATTTTGAGGATCGGCTGGGGATTATATTTAGTGTGATCAAGCCGGGGTATCGGGAGATTGTGGATCGGTTGGCCGGTTAATCGGTTTGGGCGGGAGGATAATTTTTGGTTGTTCGGGAGGTTTAGTCCTCGCTTTGCTCGGAGGCTCGACAGGGAAGTCTCGCCCCACCCCCGATTCTAGGGCGGATGGGGATTTTTAGGAATTGCGTTGTGCGCGAGTCTATCTCGTTCGAGATAGATACCTTCCTCCGTTGTCGGGATCGGCGAGGGCGCGCTACCGGCTTCGCCAGATGAAGTGGGGGCGTCGTGGGATGCAGGCGCGTCCGGAGGCCGCGCCCTACCTGGCTTCGCCAAGAATTAGAGGGAGACGGGTTTGCCGGAGTCGGCGGATTGGTCGATGGCGAAGAGGACTTGGAAGGTTTTAAAGGCTTCGTCGTAGGAGGTGAGGGGCATGGGTTTGTTTTCGTCGAGGGCGTCGAAGTAGGCTTGGAACTGGGCTTGGTACGGGTGGTCGTGGACGTCTCCGGAGTCGGCGAGGGCGACGGGGAGTTCGGTCCATTTTTTGTCTCGGAGGTGGAGCTTCGAGGAGTAGATTTTGTTGTCGAGGAGGGAGCCTTCCGAGCCGACGAGGTGGGTGTGGAAGTAGTAGGGTTGGAAGCAGTCGATGACGGAGGCGCATTTGCCGATCTTCCCGGATTTGAATTTCAGGAGAGCGGTGGTGGTGGTGGGGTATTCGTATTTCTGGAAGATTTCGTGCGAAGATTTCGCGTGATAAGCGGTGACTTCTTCGACGTCGGTGCCCATGCAGAGGAGCAAGGCGTCGAGGGCGTGGCAGCCGGCGGAGAGGAGGGAGGAGCCACCGTTTTCTTTCGTCGTGTTCCAGCGGTATTGGCCATACCAGGGACCGATGCCGTGGTAGTAATCGATTTCGCCGTAATGGATGTCGCCAAGGAGTCCTTCGTCGATGAGGGAGGTGATGGTTTGGAACTGGGAGATGAAGCGAAGCTCGAAGCAGACGCAGGTCTTTGTGTTGTTTTTATCGAAGGCGGCTTTCACGGCCTCGGCGTCGGCGAGGTTGAGGGTAATGGGTTTTTCGAGGATGACGTGTTTACCGGCCTCGGCGGCGGCGATGGCCTGATCTTTGTGTTGGGTGGGGAAGGACGTGATGTCGACGACATCGATATCGGGATCAGCGAGGAGGTCTTCGACCTTGTTATAGGCCTTCATGGGGCGACCGTGGGTGGCTTCGAGGTCGGCGGGGTCGAGGTCGCGCGAGGAGTAGACGGCGGTGACGTTACCCTGCGTGGTGTTGTTGATGGCGTCGATGTGGGCGGTGGCGGCCCAGCCGTAGCCGATGACGCCGATGTTGTAGGTGTTGGAAGAGGACATGGTGAGTGAGTTAGATCGTTTTAAGCGCGAATTATGGGCCCGTCACTGCGGGCTGGGTAGGGAAATTTTGCGGCAAAATTAATTTTTGCATGTGCGGTTTTGACGTCGAGAAGGCGGGGAGAGGCGTTATGGTGAGAGAGATGAGATTTGCGCTGATAGTGACGATGATCTTGGTGGCGGGTGGTTTCGTTTTTGCCAAGGAGACGGGGACAGGGACGGTCGTGGTCGATGTTTCGGGGATCAAGGAAGTGAAGGGGCGGGTGGTGGTGAGTTTCTTTAGTTCGGAGAAGGATTTTTTGAAGATACCGGTCAAGCAGGTGGCGGTGCCGGTGACGAAGGCGGGCGAGGTGACCGTGCGTTGCGAGGGGGTGCCGGCGGGGGTTTATGGGGTGACGGTGCACCAAGATTTTGACGGGAACAATGAGATTGAGAAGAACGCGTTGGGGATTCCGAAAGAGCCGTATGGCTTTGGGAACAATGCGAAAGGAAGAATGGGGCCACCGAGTTTTGAGAAGGCGAGTATTACGGTGAAGTCGGGAGGGGAGCTCGATACGGCGGTCGCACTGACGGGGGGCTGAGTGGTGCGTCACCGTGCGCCTTTCGGCCAGTGGAGTTTACCCGGCGTTTCCACGGGAGTGGACCAGAGGGTGTGGCCGGCGGTGATGTATAGGGTTTTAAGGTCGGGGCCGCCGAAGGTGCAGTTGGTGATCAGGTCCATGGGGACAGGGATGGTGTCGAGGTGTTCGCCTTCGATGGAGATGAGGTAGACGCCGGCTTTGTATTGGTCGGCGGTCTGAGCGGGCGGGTTGGGGTGATTGAAGCCGGCGGTGGCGTAGATGGTGTCGTTGATGTCGATGCAGATGCCATCGGGACCGCGGTCGGTGCCCCAGTCGAAAAGGAGTTTTTGGGAGTCGGGGTCGACGGTGCCGTCGGGGTTGAGATTGAAGCGCCAGAGTTTTCGGTTGTCTCCGGGGTTGTCGTTGGCGTTGTCGGCGACGATGAGATACTTGTCGTTCGAAGAGATGGCGATGCCGTTGGGGCGTGCGACTTCGTGGGTGATGATCTGGGTGACTTCGAGGGATTCGGGGTCGAGGCGGTAGACGCCTTCGATAGGTTGGTTGTCGGCGTCGACGATTTCCATGCCTTTGCGTTCGCGGTATCGGGGATCGGTGAAGTAGATGAAGCCTTTGGAATCGATGGCAAGGTCGTTGGGGGAATTGTATAGGTGGCCGTTAAAGTTATCGGTGAGGATGGTGATGGAGCCATCGAGTTCGGTTCGGGTGACGCGGCGGTTGCCGCCTTCGCGGTGGCCTTCGCAGGCGATAAGGCGGCCCTGGGAATCGAACATGAGGCCGTTGGCGCGGCCGGAGGGGGTGCGGTAGGTGTGGATTTTTCCAGAGGGATCGCGCCGCATGATGCGGTTGTTTTCGATATCTGAGAAGTAGACGTTACCGGAGGGGTGCCAGGCGGGGCCTTCGGTGAAGGCGACGCGGCCTTCGGGTTTGAGGGGGTGTTCGGCGGCTGAAATGTGCTCACGCGGAGACGCGGAGACGCTGAGAATTAGGAGAAGGAGAGTGTGTCTTTTGAGCATGATCGGGAGCCGAAGGCGCGGTCGTGGCTGAGAGTTGTTGCCCACAGATTACGCAGATTATGCGCCCGCTACCGCGGGCTGGGAAGAGGTGGTAGTTTTAGAGAGAGGGGGGTTGCCAGTTGGGGATGCCTTCTTTTTTTTCCTGGGCGTAGTAGTCTTCGTGGTAGGGGCGGGTGGGGGACATGGGGGCGTCCTCGTTGACCATCAAGGGGACGGCTTCTTTCCAGAATTTTTTGTAGGCATTGAGCATCTTTTTGGCGACTTCGGGGTATTGGTCGATGACGTCGGTGGTTTGGCCGGGGTCGGCTTCCATGTCGTATAAGAAGGCTTTGGGTTCGTCTTGTTGGCGTTTGTTGCCGCCGGTGGCGCCGACATACCGGAAGCGCTGGTTGCGGACGGCGAAGTTTTTGAATTGGTCTTCATTTGGATCGCTTCCGGTGGCCCAGCGGCCTTTATGAGTGAAGAGGAAGCGATCGGGCCAATCGGTATCTGGAGCTTCGAGGAGCGGGACAAGCGAGCGGCCCTCGACCTGTTTGACCAGCGTGACGCTGGACCCAGATGCGCCTTCGGCGCTTTTGAGGTCGATGCCCGCAATATCCGCTAGCGTTGGGAGGACATCGATATGGGCGGCGATGGAATCGACCTCGCGATTGGGTCCCCACTGGCCGTCCCAGCGGACGAAGAAGGGGACGCGGACGCCGCCTTCGTCGGTGGAGCCTTTCATGCCTTTTTGTTCGGCGTTGTAGTATTCCATGGGCGTACCGTCGGGGAGATTGCCGAGAGTCGCGCCTGGCCGGCCGGAGCCGCCTCCGGTCATACCGTTATCGGACATGAAGATGATGATCGTGTCTTCCATCAGGTCCCATTCTTCGAGCTTGGTGAGGAGGCGGCCGATGTTTTCGTCGATGTTTTCGATCATGCCGTAGAAGCCGGCGGTTTTTTCTTCGAAGCCCAGGTCGGTAAAGCGTTTCGTGTTCGAGGGCGGGGCGATGAAGGGGCCGTGGGGGGCGTTGGTGGTGATGTACGCGAAGAAGGGTGTGCGAGCCGCACCGGCAGATTTTTTGCCTTGGGTGATTTCTTTGATCCAACCCAATGCGGCGGTGTAGAAGAGGTCGGTGCAATAGCCCTTGGTTTTGACGAACTTGCCGTTGTGGCGGATGGCGGGGTCGAAGTATTTGTTACCCGGGGCGTCGGCGCAGGAGCAATCGTAAGCTTGGCCGATGCCGCCGGCGCCGTGGATGAAGGATTCGTCGAAGCCGCGGTTGCGGGGTTGGTACTCTTCTTCATCCCCGAGGTGCCATTTGCCGAAGATGCCGGAGGTGTATCCGGCGGTTTTGAGGACCTGGGGGAGGATCGTGGCATTGAGCGTCATGCGTTCGCGTTCGAGGATCGTGTGGGTGACGCCGTTTTTCATGGGGTGTCGACCGGTCATGAGGGCGGCGCGGGTGGGCGAGCAGGTGGGCGAGACGAGGAAGCGGGTGAAGCGGGTGGAAGTGTCGTGGAGTTTATCGAGGTTGGGGGTGTTGATCCAGGGGTGGCCGTGCGCGGCGATGGGGGCGTATCCTTGGTCGTCGGTGATGAGGAGGATGATATTGGGAGGACGGTCTTCGGCGGCGGAAAGAGTCTCACGCGGAGCCGCGGAGACGCAGAGGATGAGGGAGAGGCAGAGGAGGGTGGGGAAGTAGCTGGATTTCATGGTTGTTAGGGAACGGGGGGGAAAGGGGGGAGGTTTCAAGTTTAGAAGCGGGGAGCTACAATGTGATTTGAGGCGAGGCTTAGGTTGTGGGCGGCGATGGCCCATGGTCGCGCGGGAGCGCGCCCCTCCAAAGTGGGTGACCCAGGATTGCTTGTTTGGCCCGCTCAGGATTTGCGGGAGCGTCGGGTGGCGAGGAGGGAGAGGGCGGCGATGAGGGTGAGGAGGGGGGCGGTGGGTTCGGGGATGACTTCGCCTCTGATATTGAGGACGACATTGGTGAGGGCGCCGTCGAAGCCGCTGGCGTTTTGGCTGCGGGGGTTGAGGGTGATAGTGCCGTTGAAGCTGCCGAGGGTGGCGGCGGAGAGAGAGACTTGGAGGGGACTGAAGGCATCGCCGGCGTCGATGCCGGAGAAGGCGGTGAAGCCGGAAGTGGTGAAGTCGGGGGCGTTGATGACCCAGGAGCCGGCGAGGGTATCGGCGGGGCCGAGGACATCGTTGAGGACTTCGAGGTCGGCGGTGTAGGGGCCGGTGCCTTGCGCGACCGTGCCGAAGTCGAGTGTGAAGACGAAGGCGGAGTCCATGATGAGGGTGCCGTCGCCGCCGGTTTGATTGAACTCGGGATCGGCGAAGTTATTGACCGTGGCTTGGACGTTGACCGTTTGTGGGGCGAGGGCGATGACACCGAAGCCGCTCGTGCCGGTGCCATCGCTGGCGAGAACGATTTCCGCGGTGCCCGCCTTGACGCCGGCGGTGGACGTATCGATGCCGACAGTGATGCTGGTGTTGTCGGTATCACCGGCGGCGAGGAGGTTGAAGCTTCCTGCTGCAGAGGCGTCGCCGGTGAGGGATCCGATGGAGGCGTTGAGGCCTTCGGAGAAGCCGTCGTTGGCGGCGGTGTTAGTGAAAGAGATGGCTTGGGAGGGGGTATCGCCGACGTGGATGATGCCGAAGTTCACGGGATTGGGGGTGGCGGCGCTGGGGCTGGCGAGGCGGAAGACGTTGGCGGAGACGTTCACGGTTTGGGAAGCGAGGGCGGTTTGGCCGAGTCCACTGGAGCCATTGCCATCGCTGACGAGCGCGATGGTCGCGGTGCCGGCTTTGGCGCCGGCGGTGGCGGTGTCGATACCGACGGTGAGGCTCGTGTTATCGGTGGCGCCGGGGGCGAGGAGATTGAAGCTACCGGCGGCGGAAGCGTCGCCGGTGGTGCCACTGAAGGCGGCGTTGAGCGCTTCCGAGAACCCGTCGTTCGCGGCGGTGTTGCCGAGGGTGAGGGCTTCGGACGGTGTGTCGCCGACGCGGAGGTTACCGAAGTTCACGGGATTGGCGGAAGCGGCGCTGGGGGCGGCGAAGCGGAAGACATTGCCAGTGACGTTCACGGTCTGGGAGGCGAGGGCGGTTTGGCCGAGTCCACTGGAGCCGGAGCCGTCGCTGACGAGGGCGATGGTCGCGGTGCCTGCTTTGGCACCGGCGGTGGCGGTGTCCATGCCGATGGTGAGGCTGGAGTTGTCGGTGGCGCCGGGGGCGAGGAGGTTGAAGCTGCCGGCGGCATTGGCGTCGCCGGTGGTGCCGCTGAAGGACGCGTTGAGGGCTTCGGAGAAGCCGTCATTGGCGGCGGTATTGGAGAGGGTTAGGGCTTGGGTGGGGGTATCGCCGACGTGGACGTTGCCGAGGTTCACGGGATTGGCGGAAGCGGCGCTGGGAGCGGCGAAGCGGAAGACGTTGGCGGACACGTTAATGGTTTGGGCGGCGAGGGCGGTTTGTCCGAGGCCGCTGGAGCCGGTGCCGTCGCTGGTGAGATCGAGGGTAGCGGTGCCAGCTTTGGCGCCGGCGGTGCTGACGTCGATGCCGACGGTGAGGTTGGTGTTGTCGGTGGCGCCGGGGGCGAGGAGGTTGAAGCTACCGGCGGCGGAGGCGTCGCCGGTGGCGCCTCCGATGGCACCGTTGAGGGCTTCCGAGAAACCGTCGTTCGCGGCAGTGTTAGAGATGCTGAGGGTTGAGATGGGGTTGGGGTCGCCGACGTGGAAATTGCCGAAATTGACGGGGTTTGACGAGGCGGCGCTGGGGCTGGCGAAGCGGAAGGCGGCGCCGGTGATCTGGAGGTTTTGGTCGGCGACGTTGTCGAAGTTATTTTCGACGTGGATTACCTGTCCGGTGAGGGAGCCGGCGCTGCCGGCGTTGAAGGTCACGGTCAGGTCGCCGGAGTCGGCGCCGGTGTTGATGGGGCCGAAGTTTGAGGGGGTGACGCCGGAGCCGGAGAGGCGGCCGTCGGTGATATTGCCGCCGTTCGTGTTGTCTTGGAGGGCGCCGCGGAGTGAGGGGCCGGTGGTGCCGGTATTGGCGACCTGGTAGGTGAGCGTGCTGGTGTCGCCGACGTGGATGTTGCCGAAGTTCATCGTCGCGGTGGCGGAGGCGCCGCCGGTCACGTTGCCGGTGAGGTTTTGCGCGACATCGCCGGTGGCGTTGATTTGGCCAGCGCCTGTCACGTTCGCGCGCGCGTCGAAGGCATTGCCGGTGCCGAAGGAGGCGTTGGTGTAATCCATATCGACGTTGATATTGTTTGCGCCGAGGTTGAGGGAATTGGGTGTCGTGCCGTTGTGGACGAGGAAGTCGGCATCGGAATCGCCGGAGGCGCCGGAGAGGTTGAGGGTGGACGCGGGGTCGACTTGGATGGTGCCGGATTGGCCGTCGATGATGCCGCCGACGATCGCGAGTTCGCCGTTGGCGGCGCGGACGGAGCCGGAGTTGAGGATCGTATTATTGATGACGCCGTGGCCGAAGATTTCGGCGCCGGCGGCGTTGGTGATATCGCCATTGGAGGTGAGAGTGGCGGCGCTGAGGGCGTTGCCACCGAGTTCGACGTTGCCGGTGTTGTTGAGGGCGTTGGTCATATTGAAGTTATGACCATCGAGAATTTTGAGGGTGCCTTCGTTGTTGGCGAGAGTGTCTTCGAGGTTGGTGCCGTCGAAGGTGATGACGGCGTTGGCGCCCGAGAGTTCGACGGTGGTGTTGGAGCCGCCGATGGTGGTGACGGTGGTTCCTGAGATTTCGAGGGTGGAGGTGTTTCCGGTGGAGACGGAGCGGTAGATGCCGTCGGTGAGGGTGCCGCCGGCGAGGTTGGAGAGCGTGCCGTTGGAATCGAGCGTGCTGTTATCGAGGGCTTCGAAGGTGCCGGTGGTGGTGTTCGTGTAGGGGCCGGCGGCGAGGTTGGCGGTGCCGCCGCTGGAGGCGCGGATGGTGCCGGCGTTGGTGAGACCGAGGTTGCCACCATCGGCGGGTGCGGCGTTGGTGGGATCGACGGTGAGGGTTCGGCCGGCGAGGTTGGCGTCGACGATGCCGTTCGCACCGAGGGTCATGACGATGGTATTGAAGCCAAAATTTCCCGCGCCTTGGACGGTTTGGTCGGTGAGGGTGACGCGCTGGGTGCCGGAGGCATCATCGATGATGGCGAGGCCGTTGGCGTCGTCGAGGGAGATGGTGCCACCGCCGGTGAATTCGACGCCACCGAGTGAGCGGAGGCGGATGTCATTGGAGTCGGAGGGGGCGACAGAGATGTCTCCGATGTTGTTGATGGTGCCGGCGGCGTTGACGAAGGAGTTGCGGCCGACCTTGAATTGTCCGGCGGTTGTGAGGTCGGTGATGGTGACCGTGGAGGAATCCGCGGAGATAACGGTGCCGCCGTTGATACCCTGGAGGGTGCCGCCGGTGATGGTTGCCGAGGAATTGATTTGGACGGCGCTGTCTGCTCCGTCGGCTTGGATGAGGGTATTGTTTGTGTATGGTGCGGCGACGAGCACGAGGGTGCCTCCGCTGGTTGCCTGCATGAGTCCGTTGTTGGTGAGGCCGGGGACGCCGCCGTCGTCGGGCACTGCTGAACTGGGATCGACGAGGAGGAGTCCGCCGTTGACATTGGCGTTGATTTCGCCGTTGGCATCGAGGGTAACGGCGATGGAGTTCGAGCCGACGTTTCCGGTGCCTTGAATGGTTTGGTTATTGAGGGTGAGTCGTTCAACGCCTCCGTCATCCTGAATGGCAGCGGGCCCGTTGCTGGAGTCCATGGTGATGGTGCCGCCGCCGGTGAGGATCACTTCGTCTGTTTGGAGACGTATTTCAACGGCGTTGCCGGTGGAGACGAAAGCAATTTCGCCGTTATTGGTGATGGTGTTGGAAAGGTTGAGATCGGTGTTATCTCTGATGTTGAAGAGGCCATCGAGGGTGACGCTGTCGAGGGAGGCATTGATGCCAGTGGCGGTCTGGACGACGCCGCCGTTGATGGATTGGAGGGTGCCGCCGGTGATGGACGCGGTGGAGTTCAGTTGCACGGCGCTGTTGGCGCCATCGGCTTGGATGAGATTGTTATTTGTGGTGGGACCGCCTCCGACGGCGAGGGTGCCGCCGCTGGTGGCTTGGATGAGGCCGTTGTTGGTGAGGCCGACGTCTCCGCCGTCATCTGGGGCCAAGTTGCTGGGATCGACGAGGAGGAGTCCGCCGTTGACGTTCGCATTGATTTCGCCATTGGCGTCCACGGTGATGGCGATCGTGTCTCCTCCGACGTTGCCGGTGCCTTGAATGGTTTGGTTATTGAGGGTGAGTCGTTTGGTGCCGCCGTCGTCGCGGATGGTGGCGGGACCGCTGCTGGAGTCCATGGTGATGGTGCCGCCGCCGGTGAGGATGACTTCGTTCGTTTGGATGGCGATACTAACGGCATTGCCGGTGGAGACGAAAGCAATTTCGCCGTTGTTCGTGATGGTATTGGAGAGGTTCAGATCCGTGTTGTCTCTGATGTTGAAGAGGCCATTGAGGGTGACGCTGTCGAGGGAGGCATTGATGCCAGTGGCAGTCTGGACGACGCCGCCGTTGATGGATTGGAGAGTGCCGCCGGTAATGGTTGCGTCGGAATTTAGTTGAACGGCGCTGTTGGCGCCATCGGCTTGGATGAGATTGTTATTTGTGGTGGGACCGCCTCCGATGGCGAGGGTGCCGCCGCTGGTGGCTTGGATGAGGCCGTTGTTGGTGAGGCCGACGTCTCCGCCGTCGTCGGGGGCCAAGATGCTGGGGTCGACGAGGAGGAGGCCGCCGTTGACGTTGGCGTTAATTTCGCCATTGGCGTCCACGGTGATGGCGATTGTGTCAGCGCCGACGTTGCCGCTTCCCTGGATGGTTTGGTCGTTGAGGGTGAGTCGTTTGGTGCCGCCGTCGTCGCCGATGGTGGCGGGACCGACACTGGAGTCCATGGTGATGGTGCCGCCGCCGGTGAGGATGACTTCGTTCGTTTGGATGGCGATACTAACGGCATTGCCGGTGGAGACGAAAGCAACTTCGCCGTTGTTCGTGATGGTATTGGATAGGTTCAGATCCGTGTTGTCTCTGATGTTGAAGAGGCCATCGATGGTGACGCTGTCGAGGGAGACATCGACCCCGGTGGCAGTCTGGACGACGCCGCCGTTGATGGCCTGGATGGTGCCGCCGGTGATGTTCGCGGTGTTTGCGAGGGTGACGGTGCTATTGTTGCCTCCTCCGTCATTTCCATCAGCGCGAATCAAACCTGTGGCGGTCTGGGTGTAGTCGCCGCCGTTGAGAAGGAGGATGCCTCCGTTGGTAGCCTGGAGGGTGCCGCTGTTGGAGAAGGTGTTAAAGGCGTCGAGGGTGAGGGTTCCGAGGCTAACATTGGCGTCGAAGAGGCCGGCGGTTTGGTTATCGACGTTGATGGAATTGCGTCCGATATTTCCTTCGCCCTGAACGGTTTGGTTTTCGACGTTTAGCTGTTGTGTTCCGCTGAGGTCATTGATGCCGGCATTGGCGCCGGAGAAGGTGATGGTGCCGCCGCCGGTGAGGGTGGTGGTGTCGCGGAGTTCGAAGTCGGTTTGGTTGCCGCCGGCGTTGATGTTGATTTGGCCGGTGTTATTAACCGTGCCGAGGACGCCGAGGTCAGTATTATTGTTCGTGATGATGATACCGGAGTTGGTGAGGGAACCTCCGGCGCCGAGGTCGAGGTTGAGCCCGGCGTTGAGGGTGAGGGAATCATCACCGCCGACGGTGAGGTTTCGAGCGTTTGAGTTGCCGGTGATGATGACATTGAAGACGCCGCTCGTGTCGATGGAGGCGTCGGTGGTGCCGTTAGGGACGCCGTTGTCCCAGTTACCGGCGTCGCTCCAAGTGGTGCCGTCGCCGTTGCCGGTGAAATCGGTTTGGGCGATAGCGGGGTTGGTGAAGAAGACAGTGGCTGCGCTGATGGTCAGGGTCAGGGCAGCGAGTGACGAGCGGATTTGAGTTCGGACGGATGTCATGGTTCGGGCAGACGGTTACGAAGGATACGTATTGATGGTAATCAGGTGCCGGGGCAGGCGTTCGTCGCTTGGGATCGAGGTTCCTTCCGGCTTTGGGCCGGAGGGAAGTTCGCGGACGCTATCTTGGGGCTGGGAGAGTGTTGAGTGTGTTGAGGAGAGAGCTTCTTGAGAGAAGAGTCCGCTCGCCGGGGTTGCATCGGGGGAGATGCGGGGCCGGTGAGAGGGTAAGTTTTATCGGTTTATGATTGAGAGGGTTCCTGATGGTGGAACGGGTTATTTTTAACGTGATTGGTTGGGAAAGTCAAGGGTGTGAGGGGTTGGGGATCAGGGAGGGGCGGCGCGGGCGGCGCGCGAAATTTTTATTTTGTAAGTTTTATTTTTTATGGAAGGCAGGCGAGGGCTGCGGGCAAAAGGGAAAAATTAAAAATAAAATATTAAATTATAGTATTTGGGGGTGGG
>JBCCIR010000128.1:0-15960 GCA_039028175.1 Verrucomicrobiota bacterium | reverse complement strand
GTTGATCAGTCGTTTGGCGGAGACGTTGTCCCTGACCTTCAGCCGGATTCAGTTCACTCCGGACCTGATGCCGATGGACATTACGGGGACGGATATTCTCCAGGAGTTGCCCGGCGGGAAGCGGGAGTTTGAATTTGCGAAAGGACCGGTGTTTGCGCACATCGTGTTGGCGGATGAGATCAACCGGGCGCCATCGAAAACGCAGTCGGCGATGTTGGAAGCGATGCAGGAGCGCCGGGTGACGGTGGCGGGGCGGACGTATACCTTGGACAGTCCGTTTTTTGTATTGGCGACGCAGAATCCGATCGAACAGGAGGGGACCTACCCGTTGCCGGAGGCGCAGCTGGACCGGTTTATGTTTATGATCAGCGTGGAGTATCCATCGCGTGATGAGGAGATTCAGATTGCGCGCACGACGACGGGGATGGATTTGCCTGAGCTGGAGCATATTTTGGATGGGGAGAAAGTGATGGCGTTTCAGGATTTGGTGCGGCGGGTGCCGGTGCCGGATCATATTTATGAGTTTGCGGTGGACCTGGTGCGGCGGACGCGGCCGTCGGGCGAGGAGGCGCCGGACTGGGTGCGGCCGCTGGTGGGTTGGGGGGCGGGACCGCGGGCGGTGCAGTATTTGATATTGGGGGCGAAGGCGCGGGCGGCCTTGCATGGGAGCTACATGGTGCGGCAGGAGGACATTACCGCGGTGGCGGGGCCGGTTCTTTATCATCGGGTTATGACCACTTTTACGGCCGAATCGGAAGGCATGACGAGCCGGGATGTGACGGAGCGATTGGTCGATGAATTGAGCAAGGAGGACTGAGCGCGAGGAATTGGGCCGGGTGATCGGTGTTGAGAGCGTAGAATGAGTCATGGCGAATCCGAGCAAGCATGAATTTCTGGATTCGGCGGTGCTTGGGCGATTGATGGCCTTGCCGTTGCATGCGCGGACGGCGATGTTGGGGAGTGTATCGGGGAAGCACCGGAGTCCGGTGAAGGGCTCTTCGTTGGAGTTTGCCCAATACCGCAAGTATGTGCCGGGGGACGACACGCGGCGTTTGGATTGGCGGACCTGGGGGCGCTCGGATCGGTTTTACATCAAGGAGTTTGAAGCCGACACCAACCTGCGCTTGTGCCTGGTGGTGGATGCGAGCGGATCGATGGGGTTTGGTCCGGCGGGCAAGACGCGGCTGGACTATGCGCGTCGGCTTGCTGGAACTTTGGCGTATTTGGCGGCGCAGCAGGGGGATGCGGTGGGGATGTGGCGGGTGGGGGAGAAGTCCTTGGAGATTCCTGCCAAGCGTGGGGCGTCACATTTACGGGTGGTATTGGATCAGCTGGCGGAGGTGGAGGCCGGGGGTGAGACGACCTTATTGTCTTCGCTGCACGAGGCGGCGGAGAAAATTCGGCAGCGGGCCTTGGTCGTGGTGATTTCGGATTTGTTTGTCGCGCCGGAGGATTTGAAGTCGGGCTTGCAGCACTTGATATTCCGGCGGCACGACGTGGCGTTGTTTCATTTGCTGGACCAGGTGGAGTTGGACTTTGATTTCGATCGACCGGCGCGGTTCTTAGATATGGAGGGTGGGGAGGCGGTGATGGCGGATCCGACGATGGTGGCGAAGCGGTATCAGGAAGTGGTGAGGCGGTATTTGGGGGAGATGGACGAGGTGATTGCCACGACGGGGGTGGACTATCACCGGATCAAGTTGCACGAAAAATACGACGATGTGCTTGCGCGATTTCTGCTGGGGCGCACGCCGAAGCGGGCGGGGCGATGAGTTTTCTTCAACCGATACTGCTAATTGGCCTGCCGTTGGCCGCGATTCCGGTGATCATTCACCTAATTCATTTGCGTCGGCGCCGGTCGGTGCAGTGGGCGGCGATGATTTTTCTCCTTGCGGCGCAAAAATTGAACAAGGGGTTTTCGAAGTTACGACAGTGGTTGATTCTCGCGTTCCGGGTGCTGGCGGTGGCGGCGTTGGTTTTCCTGGTGAGTCGGCCGTTGGCCGGTGGTTTGTTAGGGTTGACGGGAGGTGCTCCGGACACGGTGATCGTGTTGCTCGATCGGTCGGCGAGCATGGAGCAGGAGAACCTGGAAACGGGCTTGGGCAAGCGGGAGGCGGGTTTGGCGAAGATCACCGAGGCCTTAAAGGCGACGGTGGGGAACCGATCGCGGCTGGTATTGATTGACAGTGCCGTGGTCGAGCCGGTGGAGATCGAGGGGGTGGATCAGTTACCGGAGCATCCCTATTCGGCGGCCACGGGGACGGCGGCGGATGTGCCGGAGTTGTTGCAGGCGGGCCTGGACTATATCACCACGAATCAAACGGGGCGGACGGATGTGTGGGTATTGAGTGATTTGCGGCGGAGTGACTGGGATGCGGGAGGCGGGCGCTGGGAGGCATTGCGGGGAGGATTTGCGAGTTTGCCGGGGGTGCGATTTCATTTGCTGACCTATGGGGAGCCGACGCGGGGGAATATGGGAATTTCCGTTGAAGGCGTGGAGCGGAGGGAGACGGCGGACGGGGCGGAGTTGTCTATGGACCTGAGGCTGACGCGATCGGCGCGTGGCGAGGGGGCGGAGACGGTGCCGATTCGTTTTGTGGTGGATGGGTTAGGGAGCACGCACGAGGTGGAGTTTCGAGACACGCAATTGGTTTTGCAGGGGCATCGACTTCCGATCGACAAGGCGACGAAGCGGGGATGGGGGCGGGTGGAAATTCCCGGGGATGGGTATGCGATGGATGACGTTTTTCATTTCGTTTATGACGAGGCACCGGTATTGCGGGCGGCGGTCGTGTCGGATTCGCCGGACGAGGCGAGTCCTTTGAGAGCATTGTTATCGGCGGCGGCGGATGGGTCGCGGCGGTATGAGGTGGATGTGATTCCGCCGGAGGGGGCGGCGGAGATTGTTTGGGACGAGACCGCATTGATTGTGTGGCAGGCGCCGATTCCGGGGGAGGGAGACATCTTGCGTCAGCAGCTGGAGAACCAAGTGGCGGCGGGTCGGGTGGTGATATTTCTGCCGCCGGAGGGTCCGGGTGGGGAGGCGTTTATGGGGTTGAGTTGGGGGGAGTGGGTGGAGGGTGACGAGGGGGCGGCGGTAGAATGGTGGCGGAGCGACGCGGGGTTATTGGCGAATACGCAGGATGGTTCGGCATTGCCTGTGGGCGAGTTGCAGGTATTGCGGAGCCGGGGAGTGGAGGGCGAAGGGGCGCCGCTGGCGCGGAGTGAGCGGGGGGAGCGCCTGCTTGTGCGAGCGGTTTCGGATGCCGCGGGTGGTGCGTATTTTTTGGCGACGCTACCGGGCCCGGGGAGTTCCAGTTTGGCGCGGGACGGCGTGGTTTTGTATGCGATGATGCACCGGGCTTTGAAGGATGGTGCCCGGGGGCTTGGGAAGGCGCGGCAGCGCTGGGCATCGCGATCGGCTTTGGGCGGAGAAGAGGAGTGGGAAGCGATTGACGGCCGGGAAGGTGCGTTGCCGTCGGCGCTGGCGGTGAGTCCGGGAGTGGTGCGCGGGGGGGATTTATCGGTTGCGTTGAACCGGCCCCCTGGTGAAGACCGGCTTGATGTGATGGGGCGGCCTGCGTTGGAGGAATTGTTTGAGGGATTGGATTACCAGGTGATTGAGGAATCGATCGAAGACACGGGAAGTTTGGCAAGTGAGATTTGGCGGACGTTTTTGATACTAATGGGCGCGGCGTTGTTGGGAGAAGCGCTCTTGTGCATGCCGGCGCGCCGCGAGCGACCGGTTGAGGAAGAAGTAGAAGGGGGGCAAGCGACGTGAAGGAAGTGAGCCAATCCCTGATGTTCAACTACACGACTTTGTCAGTTGTGGCAGGGGTGGTGTTTGTATTGGTGATGGTGTGGTTGTCGATCCGCGCCTGGCATCGCAGCGGGTATCGGCGATCGATTGGATTGCTTGAGCTGTTGCGGGTGGTGATCGCCGTGGGCATCGCGATCACGTTGAATCAGCCGGAGTGGCGGGAGATTTTCGAACCGGAAGCGAAGCCGGTGTTGGCGGTGGTTTGGGATGAATCTCTTAGCATGGAGACGCGGGACATTGTCGACGGGGATGACCCGGGGGCGGAACCGCGATCTCGTGCGGAATTGGCGGGGCCGTTGGCGAAGAAGGAGACGTGGGTCTCGTTGGAGGAGCGGATGGACGTGGCGGTGGAGTCGTTTTCGTCCCAGGGGGAGCGTCCTCGGGAGGGGACGGATTTGAATGGGGCCTTGGCGGGCGTGATGGAGAAGTATCCGCGATTGCGGGCGGTGGTTTTGGTAACGGATGGGGATTGGAATGCGGGGAGTGCTCCGGTGGAGGCGGCGACGCGCTTGCGGATGCGGGAGACGCCGGTTTTCGCGGTGCCGGTGGGAGCGGAGACGCGGTTGCCGGATGTGGAGTTAGTGAGTTTTGATGTGCCGACTTTTGGTGTGGCGGGGAAGCCGTTGCGGATTCCGTTTACGATTGACAGTTCGTTGCCGCGTGATGAGACCGTTGTGGTGGAGATGGAGGCGTCGTCGGGCGAGGTCTTGAGCAAGCAGGTGACCTTGCCGGCGATGAACCGTTATCAGGATGCATTGGTGTGGCGTCCCGAGCGGCCGGGAGAGTTTGATTTGAAGTTGTCGATTCCGAAGACCGGGAGCGAGCGGTATGAGGACAACAATGTGATGGAGGCGCCGGTCTCGATTCGGAAGGAGCGGTTGCGGGTATTGGTGGTGGAATCCTATCCGCGCTGGGAATACCGGTATCTGCGCAATGCCTTGGAGCGCGATCCGGGGGTGGAGGTAAATTGTTTGTTGTTTCATCCGGAATTGGATGAAACCGGAGCGGGCAGGGGTTATTTGCCGGTTTTTCCCAAGGATGAGGATTTGGCGAAGTATGACGTCGTATTCCTTGGGGATGTGGGGGTCGGCAACGGGCAGTTGACGGACGAGCAGTGTGATTCTTTGAGGAAGCTGGTTCGGGACCAGGCGGCGGGGTTGGTGTTCATGCCGGGTTGGAAGGGGAACCAGGGGAGCTTGCAGGGGACGGCATTGGCGGAGTTGGTGCCGGTGATTTGGGATCATGCGCAGCCTCGGGGGTGGGGATCGAGCGCGCCGGGGCGCTTTGCTTTGACTGAAGCGGGGATGCGAAGCTTACTCACCAAGTTAGAAGACAGCGACGAGGCGAGCGCGCGGGTGTGGGCGGGGTTACCGGGATTTCAATGGTATGCGCCCGCGGTGCGGGCGAAGGCGGGGACGGAGATATTGGCGACGCACGGGTCGGAGACGAACCGGTTTGGGCGGATTCCTTTGATCGTGACCAAGACCTTCGGATCGGGTAAGATTCTCTTTATGGGGACGGATGGGGCTTGGCGTTGGCGAAAGGGAGTGGAGGACAAGTATCATTACCGTTTCTGGGGTCAGGTGGTGCGGTGGATGGCGTATCAGCGCAATATGTCGCAAGGAGACAATATTCGGTTATTTTATTCTCCGGATCGTCCGCGATCGGGCGATGTATTAACGTTGAATGTGAATGCGATCAGTCCCACGGGTGAGCCGTTGCGGGAAGGCACGGTGATTGCGCAAATTGCCTCGCCGTCGGGGAAGACTTCGAGTGTGCGATTGAATCCGCCGGGTGCGGAGGCGTGGGGTTTGTTTACGGGAGTATTTACCCCGGACGAAGCGGGGGAGCATCGGGTGCAGGTGAGCTGCCGGGAGGCGGGCACGGCGTTGGACAGTGTGATCATGGTGCAGGGGGTGAGCCGGGAGCGGCGGGGGCGGGCGGCGCGTTGGGATGTGTTGGGTGAGATCGCGCAGCTTACCCGCGGAGAAGTGTTAGGGAGTGCGGATCCTGTGGAAGTGGTGGGAGCGGTGGCGGCGATGGCGGAGCCTGACCCGCAGGAGCGGCGATTACAATTGTGGGCGCATCCGGCTTGGGCGGGTATATTGATCGTATTTATGGGCGTGTTTTGGGCCGGAAGAAAGGCGGCGGGGGCGTTTTGAGCGCTTTGGGGCCGATGTTTGTCTAAGATCGAAATCATGAAAACACCGTTACCACCGATCCTGGAGAACAAGCTGGCGGATTACCGGCGGCGGGTATGGGTGGTTAAGTTGGCGGAGGGGATATTGGCGGCTTTGTTTGGGATCGCGTTGTCGTATGTCTTGGTTTTTGTATTGGATCGTTTCATTGAGACGCCGGGCTGGCTGCGCGGGGTGATCATGTTTGCCGGGGCGGCAGTGTTAGGGTTTGGGTTGCCTTTGAAGTGGCATCGCTGGGTTTGGCGTCAGCGGCGATTGGAGGATGCGGCGCGTTTGATGCGGCGAAAGTTTCCCCGTTTGGGCGATCAGCTGCTGGGGATTGTGGAGCTAGCGGCGATGGAGTCGGGGGAATCGGGGCGGAGTGAGCGATTGGTGGAGGCGGCGATGGAGCAGGCGGCGGAGGCGGCGAAGGACAAGGATTTTGCCGAGGCGATTCCCGATGCGCGTCATCATCGTTGGGCGTGGGCGGTGGGGGGGGTGTTGATATTGGCGGGTGTGGCGATTTTCGTGGTGCCGGACGCGGCGCGGAATGCCCTGGCGCGCTGGGTGATGCCCTGGGAGGAAGTGGAGCGGTTTACGTTTGCGCGGCATGAGCGATTGCCGGAGCGGGTGGTGGTGCCGTATGCGGAGCCGTTTGAAGTTCCGGTGCAGTTGGCGGAGGACACGCGGTGGATGCCGGGTCGGGCGAAGGCGCGGCTATCGGGTCAGAACGCGGTAATGGCGGACCGGGACGGCGAGGCTTATCGATTGGATTTTCCGCCGCAGAAGGAGGGGGAGCGGTTGTCATTGCGGGTGGGGGACGCGCTTCAGCAGGTGGATTTGGAGCCGATGGTGCGGCCCGAGTTGACGGCCTTGGCGGTGCAATTGCGACTGCCGAAGTATCTCCGATATGAGACGGAGCCGGAGATCGAAGTGAGAGGGGGGAGTGTCAGTTTATTGGGCGGGGCGGAGGCATCGATTGTGGCGACGGCGAGTCGTGAGCTGGCGCGGGCGGAGCTGAATGGCGCGGAGCAGTCGGTGGACGGTCCCACTTTGCGAACGGAGTTTCAGCAGGTGGAAGAGGATGAGGAAGTGCGATTGAATTGGACGGATGAACTGGGATTGAGTCCCCGTGATGAGTTGGTTTTGCGGGTACGCGCGGTCGAAGATGAGGCGCCGAAGATTGTCGCGCGGCGGGAGTCGCTTGAGCAGGTGGTTTTGGAGACAGATGTGGTTACTTTTGATTTGTCGGTGGCGGACGACTTTGGTGTGAAGCGGACGGGTTTGGAGTGGCGTGGGACGGGCGAGGATAGTGTCAGGGGCGAGAAGATAGCGGGAGCGGGGGGGCCGGAAGAGCGGGAAATGGCGGTAAGGGCAACCTTCTCGGCGCAGCGGGAAGGGGTGGAGCCGCAGGTGTTGGAAATTCGGGCATGGGCGGACGACTATTTGCCGAAGCGGGAGCGATCGTATTCGTCGGCATTCATGATTCGTGTGTTGAACAAGACGGATCATGCCTTGTGGTTGACGGAGCAATTCGGGAAGTGGTTGCAGGTAGCCCGGGAGAGTTACGAGCGTGAGCAGCAATTGCATGAGACGAACAAGGAATTGCGGGCTTTGAGTGCCGCGGACTTGGATCGTCCCGAAGTGCGGCGGCGGGTGTCGCAACAAGCGGCGGCGGAAGACGCGAACGCGGCGCGTTTGTCGGGCCTGACGGCATCCGGCCGGAATCTCGTGGAACAAGCGACGCGGAATGACGAGTTTGATGCCACGCGGCTGGAGTCGTGGGCGACGATGTTGCAGGCCTTGGACGAGATTGCGGCGGAGCGGATGCCTAGTGTGGCGGATTTGTTGAAGGAGACGGCGGGAGCACCCGGGGGGAAAGCGCAGCAGGCGTCGTCCGGCGCGCCGTCCGGGGAATCAACGGAGCATGATGGGAAGCCGGGGGGGGAACGGCCGCAGGAGGGTGGAAAGGGGCAACCGGCGGGGCCGCGGATCGGGGAGGGACCGCCGATTCCGGGTGGCCCGGGGGCGGCGCCGAAGGCGGGAGAGGATGAGGGGCAGCAGCCGGTGCCGGGCATCGCGGACGGGGAGAAGAGTTTGGGGGATGAGGGGCGGGATCTCGCCAAGGCGGATGTGCCGCCGAAGAGGCCATCACCGGGGGCTTTGCGATTGCCGCAGACGACATTGGGACCGGGACCGGGCGGGGACAAGGGGGAGAGTGAGCCGGGGGCGCCGGAATCGCCTGCGCAGGAGAGTTTGGAAACGGCCGTGGTGGAGCAGAGGGATTTATTGGCGGAATTTGCCCGGGTATCGGATCAGCTGAACGAGATTCTTGCGAGTCTGGAGGCGAGTACATTTGTGAAGCGGTTTAAGGCGGCATCGCGGGAGCAGTTGGCGATCGCGAAGGATTTGAATGCGAAGACCATGACTGCGTTTGGCTTGCGGAAGAAGCCGGTGCCGGTCGCGGCGACGATTGCGGAGAAGGCGGAGAGCGAGAGTGAAGTGGTGCGGGTGATTCAGAGCGACATGGAAGCGTATTTCCAGCGGCGACCGGACATGCATTTCAAGAATGTCTTGGGGCAGATGAAAAAGATGGAGGTGGTTCGGGGGATTGCGCGGGTGGGTTCGAACACGGAAGTGAACTTGAGCGGGTATGGCTTGGCGGGGGCGGAGTTTTGGGCGGACACCATGGATCGTTGGGCGGAGGAGATGGTGGCGGCGTCGGAGTGTGAATCCTCGTCGAGTTGCAGTGCGGACAGTCTTCCGCCGGAGATTGTTTTAAAGGTGATGCAGGCGCTGCGGGATGAGATTGCCTTGCGGGATGAGACGCGTGAGTTGGAGCAGGCGCGGGGGGCGATGAAGGAGGCGCGGTATGAGAAGCGGGCGTTGCCTTTGGCGAAGACGCAGAGAGAGATTCGGACGCACACACTGGGGGCGATCAACGACATTTTGGATTTGCCTCAGGGGAACGAGAAGTTTGGGAAGGAACTGCGTTTGTTGAAAGTGGTCACGGAGGTCATGGGGGAGGCGTATGGCATTTTGAAGCAACCGGACACGGGGGCGCCGGCTATTGCGGCCGAGACCGAAGTGATCGAGTTGTTATTGCAGGCTCGTCGGATGAATCCCGGGGGCGGCGGGGGTGGTGGAGCCTCGCCGGGTGGTGGCGGTGGCGGGGACACGAGATCGCAGGCGGCTTTGGCGGGACTGGGTCCGGGAAGCGATGCGGATGCGCGGGTGGGTGCCCGGAATGTCGGTCAGGCGACGGGGAAGGCGGGTCGGGAATTTCCCGAGGAGTTCAAGGCGGGGTTGGACGCGTATTTTAACGCTTTGGAGGAAGAGGGCGCGGCCCGATGACGGGAGTGGTGCGAGCAGCAGGCGCGAAGGCGTTGTGGTTGGTTATTTTCGCCATATTGATGGTGGGGGTGGGAGGGTTGTGGGGAGAGGAGGAGGAAGGAGCCGGACTGACGCCGGAGCGTGAGAAGCGGGCGAGGGCATTTGTGGAGCGGATGATGCCGCTGAAAGTGGAAGAGATGGAGGAGTATATGGGATTGATTCTGGATGAGATGGAGGAAGCGATCGGATTGGCGGAGGGAGAAAGGAGCGCGCTGAGTGAAGCGAGTGAGAAAGCGGTAAACGAGGCATTGGAGCCGTGGCCGGACGGTTTTTTGGAGTCGATGGAGGGGTGGTTCAAGATGGTTGATTTGGCTGACTTGGAGCAGGCCATGGACCAGGAGGGGTTTGGTGAATTTGTTCGGCAGACGACCGTGAGCGGATGTCGTCTTCCGGACCGGCTGGAAACTTGGGAGGAAGCGTTGGAAGCGGTTTTGGATGAGGAACGGCTGGAGCAATGGGAAGGGATTGTTGCCGAGAAACGTGAGGAACGGGCGGCGGAGGTTGACGCGAAGTTGGACGAGTGGGAGGGGCAGTTGAAGGATTCGTTTAAGAGTCCAATGACTGGGGAATTGGACCGGATGGTGGAGAAGCTTGAATTGGATCAGGAGGGGGAGGCCGCATTGCGGGAAGCGGCGGAGGCGATCACGGAGCGCCAGATGAAGAAGAACACGGTGCGGATGCGGGAGATGATGACATTCCTCACGGATCCGCAATGGAAGCAGATGAAGGGGCGGGCTCGGTTATCGTTGGCGCAGGGGGGTGAGACGCGCGAAGAGATTGAGGAGCAGTGGGAGAAGGCGGTGCGTGCAACGTTGGGGAATGATCATGCGAAGTGGGAGCGGGTGCAGAAGGAAGACAAGGATGCCCGAGAAGAAGAGATGGGAAAATATTTTGCCCCACATGTGGATCGTGCGCGGGAGGAGCTTGAGACGAGCATCAAGACCGAGATCAATGAGATTGCGCATACCCTTTTGCTGAAGGGGAAGCGTCGCGAGGATTTGGACGCCTTAGGCAAGCGGGCGGTGGATCAAGCGTTGGAACGGGCGGAGGAACACTGGCGCAAGCAGTTGCGTGATTTGCCGGAAGAGACGTTCAAGGAGCGAATCGTGCATGGGAATTACTATTATGGGGTCAACTCCGGGAGTCGACCACAGGACTTGGCGATTTGGGACAAGGGGCTGGATAAGTTGCTTGAGGGGAAGGAGATGGATTCGCTGGAAGCGGCGCGGGCGGAGCGCAAGGAGCGGCGTGAGCGGGCCTTGTCGCGAATTGTAGTGGTCGAGTTAGACAAGAAGCTTTCTTTGACGAAGACGCAGCGAGAGGGATTGGAGCCACTAATGGGGGAGGCGACGAGTGTTTTTCCCCGTCATGAGGGGCATGGGTATTGGGGGATCAACGTGAGCGAACTTTATCGGGCGGCGGGGCGTGTTGACGAAGCGTTGATCAAGGACGTGGTCGATGATGTGCAGTGGGAACGCTGGAAGGAAATCTGTTTGAAGGAAGATGCGTCTTCCGGGGGACAAGCGAAGAAGAAGGCAGATGCGAAGGTGAAGGACGAAGAAGAGAGTGAGCTGCCTGATTTGGAGTCGGTTGTTTCGGAGCATTTGTTTCAACTGAGTGAAGAGCAGCGGGAGAAGTTCATGGGGCAGATGCAGGTCCGGATCGATGATGTGTCGCGAGTGCTATCGCTCAAGCCGGCGGAGGTGACGCGCTTAACGACAGCGGCGAAAGGGGCGGTGGATCGTTGTGTTTTCCGGACGATGGTGAATGCCGAGCGTTGGGTGCGCAACAGTGTGGAGGGTGCGACGCCGAAGACGATCAAGAAGGTCTTGGCCAGTCAGCGGGGGACGTCTTTCGGTCGATCCGGAAATGCGCCGCATGCGGATGTGCTTTGGACGGGGACTTTGGATGAGTTGTTGACCGACGAGGAGCAAGAGGAGTGGGAGGAGGCGATCGCGGAACGGGAAGCGTATTTGATGGAATCGATTTTGCAGATGACGTTGTCGGAGTTTGAGAACAGACGGAGGACGACGCAGGAGCAGACTGATGCGTTGGAACCGTTGCTGAGGGAGTCCTTCGAAAAGTATTATCCGGATATCAGCCGGTATGTTTCGGGCAGCTGGTATTTGCAATCTTATTACGTGATGTTGCCGTTTGGGGGTGTGCCGGAGAAGAGGCTAAAGAAGGTTTTGTCGGAGGATCAGTGGAAGGCGTTCGAGCAGGAGAATCTGGCAGATATTTCGAATTACTGGTCGGGGATTGAGTCGAATCACGAGCGGCGGATGAAGGAGAAGAAGAAGTGAAGGAAAAGCGGCGACAGTCGAGGGGGCGGGCCGGAGTGGGGTTGGTGTGGTTCGGGGCGGTTTGTATTTTCGCCTCAGGGTGGATTGAGAGTGTTCGTGCGCAAGATCCGGGGTTGCGATTTGGCGGGGAGATACCCGCGGAAGTGGATACGATTTATGAGCGTGGATTGGCGTGGCTAGCGTCGGCGCAGGCGGAGGATGGGAATTGGGAGGGGTCGAACGGGGGGCCCGGGGTGGATGGGATTTGCCTGATGGCCTTTTTGGCGGGTGGGGAAGATGCCAATTTTGGGCGGTATGCGCCAAATATTCGACGGGCGGTTCGGAACATCATCGGACGGCAAGATGAGAAGACGGGGTATTACGGGTCGAGTATGTATCATCATGGTTTCGCGATGCTTGCGTTATCGGAAGCCTATGGAGTGGTGGACGAATCGTTGCTTCATGGGGATGGAAAGAAGGGGCGTAGCATTGCGAAATCGCTGGAACTGGCGATTGGATGTGCGGTGACGGCGCAGGAGAAGAACCGTTGGGGGGCGTGGCGTTATTCGCCTGATTCGACGGATGCGGACACTTCGGTGGCGGGGGCCGTATTGATGGGATTGCTGGCGGCGCGGAACGCGGGGATGAAAGTGCCGGATGAGGTAATGGAAGCGGGGTTGGAATACATGCGTCGCAGCACGGGGCCGAACGGGCATGTGGCGTATAGCGGGGGATTTGGCGGGATGGGTGAATCGATGAACCGGTCTGCGATCGCGACGCTAGTGTATGCCGTGTCCAAGGGGAAGGATACGGAGGAATACGAAGCCACGCTGGAGCATATTACGAGTCGATTGGAGCATCGGGAGAGCGGATACAAAGAGTATTTTCGGTATTACATGGCACAGGCCTTGTTTCAGGGGGATTACGAATCGTGGCAAAAGTGGAATGGGGCATTGGCGCGGCAGTTGGCAGACAGCCAGAGCGACAACGGAAGTTTTGAGGATCAGCCTTACGCGACAGGGATGTCGCTACTGGCGCTGGCTTTGAACTATCGATTTTTGCCGATTTACGAGCGATGAAGAGGATTGTGTCAGGAGAGCTAGAACGGATCGTCGTTGGAACGATGGTTTGGATTTTGTTAGGGGGTTTTATTGTTGCGGACGTCCGTGCGGAATCGGATTCCGAGGGGGATGGCGAGGTTCCGGGTGCGGAGGAGGGGAATGACGAAGTGGATGAGGGTTTGGGTTGGGTGTATGGCGGCACGGACCGGAAGGTGGGGGAGGGGTTCTTGGTTTGGAATCATAGTGAGTCGATACGCGGTCGGTTTGCGGGAATAAGCGAGGATGGTTTGGTGTGGGAGGCGCCGCAGTACTTTCGAGATCCGCTGACGGTAGATTTGGCAAAATTGCGCCGGGTCAACTTCAGCACGAAAGGGACGCAGCCGGCGGAACCGAGCAGTATCCGGTTGCGCGATGGGAGTCGACTGTATGCCGATGTGGTGGCGGTGGACGCCGACTCGGTGACTTTGCAGAGTGATCGGCATGGCGAGGTTCGGGTGAAGCGGGATGCGGTGTTAAGTGTGCGGCGGTTGAAGGGTGGTCGTTTGAAGTATGCGGGGCCAACGAGTGTGGCTGGTTGGGAGGGGCTCGATGAGGCCAAGACGAGGCGTCAATTTTGGCGGGAAGGATCGGGCGGAGTTTTGACGCAGGTGGGCTGGAACAAGCGGGCGTTCTTGAAATTGAAGACGGATGAGCGGGTAGAGATCGAAGTGGTTTTAGGAAGTTCGGTATCGCCGCGCTTTCGGATGGAGTTTCTTACTCCGGAAGGGAAGCGCGGGCTGACGCTTGAGACCTGGGACGACGAGTTGGTTTTGCAAGGGAGGCAGTTTGCGAGTTTGCGAACGCTGGAGGATGAAGATCGGGAGCTGTCACTGCGCTTATTTTGGGATCGTAAGACGGGGCGGACGGCAGTGTTTAGCGATCGTGGCGAGAAATTGGCGGAATCGAAAATGGCGGCGTTGGAGCCGGAAGGGGAGGAGGCGCAGACGAAAACGCCAAAGGAGGAGGGGTTGTTATTGCACAACAAGGGGCCAGAATTGACCTTGGATTCTTTGCGGATTCGTTCGTGGGACGGGGTGGTTCCCGAGGGGCGGGAATCGGTGCGGCCGAATGTGATATTGATGGATGGAACGATGATCTCCGGTGCGGTGGAACGGTTAGACGGCGGGACGGCGATTGTTCGAGAGGCCACGAACGGGCGTCGTCGTGAGGTTTCGTGGCGCAACGTGGAGTCGGTGGAATTTGATCCGCGAGGAGATTGGCCGGTGGAAGAGCATGGGGTTGAGTTATGGTTTACCGACGGGGCTTGGCTTGCGGGGGAGATGGTGGAGGCTGATGAGGAGGGGATTACATTGCGGACCTCGCTCAGTGCTCAGCCGGTGCGTTCTGCAATTGATGATATCGGGCGGATGATGTTGCGGATACCGGAAGCGGAAGATGGCTCTGAGGAATTGCCTTATTTGCAGCAAGACAAGCTGGTGGTGGGAAAGAAGAATTTGCGGGGGCAATTGGTGACCGGAGGCAACGGTTTACGGTGGAAACCCATCGGCGCGCGGAAGGCGGTGCGATTGCAGGAGGGTGATGGGGTCGAGTTCACGCGCGGTGAGGCATCAACGTCTCAGGGTGCGCGAGCCGAGGCGTTGTTGTATTTGAAGGAAGGGGATGTCGTGCCGGGAAAATTGCGAGGGGTAGGCGAAGAGCATCTTCAATTTGAGTCGGATATTGTGGAGCGGAGCGAGTATCCGGTGGAGGACGTCAGCGCGGTGCAATTCATGGCGGCCAAGGTGGAGCTAAGTGGATTCGTCGATGACGGTTGGGAGCAGATTCGTGGGAGCGACGAGGGGTTGGAGATTGGGGAGGACCGTTTGACTTTCCAGCCGGGGACGTCATTTGCGCACCCTTCGATTATTCAGGGGGATCAGATCAAATTCAGTTTTGGCGGCGACCGGCACAGCTACGCGGCGATGCGAGTTCGCTTGTTTTGCAGCGGGACGGATATGGATTCGCCGTCTCTAAACTTAGTTTTTGGCAGATACAGCCAAGACATTGTTTTTGGAGTGGAACGGGTTCCGAACCAGCTGGATTCACAGAATCGATTGAACTCACCTGCCGGCAAGGCAACCCCGATCCGACTGGGGTTGAAGGAGGATATTGTCGAGGTTTTCATCAACGGGATATCTGTTCGCAAAGTTCAGGTGAAACCTGAGATGCGTTCGGGGATTGGTTTGGTGATCGAGCCGTGCGGGCTTTGGGGAAATGACGAGCGGACGTGTTCGATCGCTGATTTTGAAGTGCGCGCGGCTCCCGGCATTACGTCGGTTCCCGGGATAGACGCGGTCGCGAAAGAGCAAGCGTTGACGGTGCCGCGGTTTCGGCGGGATGATCCGCCGCGGCACGCTTTGGTGGCCCTGAACGGTGATTTGTTGCGGGGCGTGATTGAAGGGATGACCACGAAGCACTATCTGCTGCGATCGGGGTTGGAGAAATTGCGAATACCGCGTTCCCGGGTGTCGGCGGTCGTTTGGCTAACGGGGTGGGAGAATGGCGAGGGGGGTGGTGGGGTATCGCCGGAGGATAGTGGGGCGAGGGAAGAAGCGGAGAAAGTTACCCATTGGTTGCAGTTAGCAAGTGGGGGACGGCTGGGCATCGAGGTTGATCGATTTGCGAAAGACCGGGTTTACGGAAAGCATTCGTTCTTAGGAGAGTGTGAGGTGCCGATTGACGTGGTGCACCTGGTTAGGGGGTCGGCATTGAATCGAAGTGGGGCGATGCAGGTTTTTGAGGATTGGGAGTTGGTATTTGCGAAGGATCCGGTATTACCGGAATCCGGGGGACAGAGTTCGGAGTTATTGGGGACGAAATTGAAGGATTTTTCGATTCCGTACTTGGGAGACGGCAATTTTGATTCAGAGAAGGAGCGGGGGAAGGTGTTGGTTTTGGATTTTTGGGCAACTTGGTGTGGACCTTGTGTGAAGGCGTTGCCGGAGTTGATCGATGCGATGGCTGAGTTTGACGAGGATGAGGTGTTGTTTGTGGGGGTGAACCAGGGGGAGTCGGCGGAGCGGGTGAAGCGATTTCTTGAGACGCGGGGGTGGGAGATGGAAGTTGCGATGGATGCGCAGCAGAGGGTGGGGCAGAGTTTTGGAGTTGAGGGGATTCCGCATACGGTGATTGTTGGGCCGGATGGGACGGTGGAGTGGGTAAAGACGGGGTATGATCCGGCGGGGGCG
>JBCCIR010000127.1:0-16039 GCA_039028175.1 Verrucomicrobiota bacterium | reverse complement strand
GATTTGTCGGCGGAAATGCCGGAGCGGGCGGCTGAATTGGAGGGGTTATTGGACGGGTATTTGGCGGCGGTGGACGCGTTGTTGCCGAAGGAGAATCCGCAGCATGTGCCGGGGACGACGTATTCGAAGAAGGGGGGCGGGGGCGGCAAGGGTGGCGGCGAGCGGAGGCGGCCGGGAGGTGGCCAGGGTGGTGGGGGGAGAGGGCGTGCGCCCGCGGAGTGATGGGGTGCCGGCGTGGTGAGGTGGGTGCGTGACTTGACGGGTGGTGCGGGTTAGTGTGCTGTCCCGTAAATCCTGTAACACACTGTTAATTTAGAAGTTTATAAGATGCCTCGTTTCACTCGGGAGAATTATATAATGCACGATCTTCTTTTCCAACTTCTGCGTTCTGCCTCAGTCATGCATGCCTATGCATTCCCTCGGCACGCCTTGAATTTGAAAAAGAATCTTCGTGCAGTGTGTCACACTATTTCCGGGACGGCACACTAGGTTGGGGGATGATGATGCGAGGATGGGCATTCATGTTGGCATTGGGATGCACGATGGGCTTGGTGCGCGGGGCGGATTTGTCGCCGATGACGATCGTCCTTGATGAGTTGGATCGGGAGATTGTGAGGTTGGTTGAAGAGGGGGTGATCGTGGGTGGCCAATGGGCGATGTGCCGAGACGGAGAATTTTTTGTATCGTTAGGGTATGGGTTGGTGGGGGAAGAATCGGAGCGTGGGGTGGATGAGGAGACGTTGTTCCTGGTGGGCTCGTGTTCGAAGCCGTTTGCGTCGATGGTTGTGTTGAGTTTGGTCAATGATGAGAGGGTTGAGATCGGCTTGGGGGATGAAATTGACGGGTGGCTACCGGAATTTGGGGGGAAGAGCGTGAGGGGAGGAGGGAAGGCGGAGCGGGCGCCGACGGTGGCGGAGTTGTTGGGGCATCGCGCAGGGATATACAGTCAGAAAGTGGGGATGACGAAGGCGCAGGCGCGGTGGATACGGGATTTCGGTGTGAGTTTGGAGGAGTCGGCGGAGGGGATTGCGTCGTTTCCTTTGATTGCGATGCCGGGCGAACGGTATGCTTATAGCGGGGCGGGTTATTGTGTCTTGGGTCGGGTGGCGGAGGAGGCGTCTGGGCAGGCGTTTGAGGCTTTGCTGCAGGCGCGGGTGTGTGAGCCGCTGGGTTTGGAGCGGACGACTTTTTTTCCGTGGGGGCAGTTTTCTGGCGAAGAGATTGCGACGGGTGCGGGAGGTGGGTCGGCGCCGCACCGTTTGGGGGAGGGGCATCGCTTGCCTTTGATCGGCGGGAGTTTGTATTCGACGGCGGAGGAGATGGCGTTGTTCGGGCAGGGGGTAATGGCGGAGTGGGGCGAGGGGGGAGGAGAGCGGGTTTTTGATTTGGCGCCGGAGTTGGTTGAGGCGTTGGGGACGCCGCTGAGCGTGGGGAGCGGGTATGGATTGGGTTGGAAGGTGGCGGAGCGGGAAGGGGAGCCGGTGCGCCTGACTCACTCGGGGGCGCTGCAGTCTTACCGGGCGTGGTTGGGGGTGAATTTGGAAACGGGAATTTCTTTGGCGGCCTGTTGGACGCTGGGGACGGCGAGCGGGGGAGAGCGGGGGGCGCTGAGTGAGCTATTGCAGCGGGCGTTGCTTGAGGATTTGGAGTAGAGCGCGGGGCGGTTTGATTGTTCTTGATCGGGGAGATGGGTGGGACGAGGGTAAGTGAAGCACTCGGAGAAAGTTGGCGATGGGTGAACGTTCGATTGGCCGAAGACATTTTTTGCGGCGGACCGCCGCGGGTGGGGCCTTGGTGGGGATGGGGGATTTTGGTTTTCTTCGAGATTTGCCGGCGGTGACGGCGGAGGAGGCGAGGCCGGATCCGGAGCGGGTGGCGTTTTTGCCTGACATCGAGGGGACGGTGCGATTGATCGAGGAGACCCCGCGGGCTGATCTGTTGGAAGCAGTGGGTCGGCGTGTTCGATCGGGGAAATTGAGTTACCAGGAAGTTTTGAGTGCGTTGATGTTGGCGGGGGTACGCAACATTCAGCCACGGCCGTCGGTGGGTTTCAAGTTTCACGCGGTGCTGGTGGTAAACTCGGCGCACCTGGCGAGTTTGGCGTCGCCGGATGGGGATCGGTGGCTGCCGATATTCTGGGCATTGGATGAGTTCAAGAAATCGGAGGCGCGGGACATCAAGGAGGGGGGATGGACGATGGGTCCGGTGGACGAGGCGCGGGTGCCGCCACCGCGCCGGGCGAAGCGCGCGTTTATTCGGGCGATGGATCGTTGGGATGTGGAGGGGGCGGATGCGGCGGCGGCGGGATTGGCGCGCGGGGTGGGGGCGCAGGAGGTGTTTGAATTGTTTGCGGAGTATGGGGTGCGAGACTTTCGGAGTATCGGGCACAAGGCGATATACGTGGCGAACAGTTGGCGGACATTACAAACGATGGGGTGGCGTCATGCGGAGCCGGTCTTGCGATCGTTGGCGTATGCGTTGCTCAATCACAATGGGGAGCCGAATCCATCGGAGAGCGATTTGGCGCCGGATCGTCCGTGGCGGGAGAACGAGGTATTGGCTGAGGAGATGGGCGGAAATTGGAGGGGAGGCGCGGTAGACGGGGAAGCGACCACGGAGATGTTGGAGGCCTTGCGGAGCGAGGGGGTGGAGACGGTGTGTGGGAACGTGGCGGCGTGGCTAGGTCGAGGGGTATCGCCGCAGTCGATGTTTGACGCTTTTTTTGCGGGTTCGGGCGAGTTGTTGATGCGGCAGCCCGGGATTGTCGCGTTGCATGCGATGACTTCGACAAACGCGTTGCGGTATATTTATGAGACGGTATCGGGCGACCGTTTGCGGCGGCGGGTTTTGTTGCAGAATGCGGCGTTTTTGCCGTTGTTTCGCGAGGCGATGCGGGGTCGGGGCGAGGTGCGGGACGAGCGGATTGATGATTTGCAGCCGCTTGAGATGACGGTGGGGGGCGGGGGCGCGATCGAGGAGATTTTTGATGATGTGGGCCGGGACGGGATGCGGGCGGCACGCCGATTATTGGGGTATCTGGATTCCGGCGGCTTACCCGAGCCGATGATGGATGTGGCGCGGCGATTGATTTTTTTGAAGGGGACGGACTCGCACGATTACAAGTTCAGTTCCGCGGTATTGGAGGATTTTTACGAGGTCTCGCCGGAGTGGCGCAACCGGATGCTGGCAGCGAGCGTGTTCAAGCTGCGTGGCGCGAAGGCGAGGGACAACGCGCTGGTGAAGCGGACGCGTGAAGCGTTGTCTTAGAGCCTGACTCAGGAGGTGAGGTCGAGGAAATTGAGATTCGCGGCGGGATCGCTGGGGGCGGTGAAGCGCGGGAGGTTGGGGAAGATGGCGGAGAGGTCGCCGGGGGCGACGCCGAACCATTCCGCGAGGACACTGCCGTATTGATCGACGGATGTGGTGGGGATAAAGCGGCCACGGGCGCTGACGCTTTGGGTGCCGTTTGGATTGATGTCGGGGTAGTATCCGTAGAGGTTGGAGGCGCCGGCGTGCTGATTTTTGACGGCACCGCCGAAGCACCAAGCGTGGGTGCCCCAAGCGTGGTCGGTGCCGTTGCTGTTCACCACGGTTCCGTTGGGGGTGAAGGTCCGGTTGAAGTCGCTCATTTCGAAGCAGGTGAAGTCGTCGTATGCGAAGTCGGTATCGGCGGCTTCCAATTGCTTCATCACGGTATTGAAGTGACCGACGGCGTCGTCGACCTGGGTGAGGAGGTTGGGAAGGTTGACATTGATGGCGGCGTGGTTGTCGAAGCCACCGAGGTCGCAGAAAAAGATTTGGCGATTGTTTCCGAGGCAGCGGCGGCCGGCGATGAGTTGGGCGATGAGCCCGAGTTCGCCGCCGAGGTTGGTTCCGGGGAAGCCGGAAAAGTCGACTTGGCCGGCGCCGGTGCCGTCGAGGCTTTGGGCATGGGCGAGGGCTTCGCCAACGAGGCCTTCCCCGTCCCGGGCGCGGCGCACGATCTCGTTGTATCCTTCGGAGATCGTGTGGTCGTGCGTGTAATTCATAATGTTCTCGAAGGCTTTGAGACGGTCGCCTTGAGCGTTGTTGCGGTAATCGCCGGTATTGGGATCGATGGCGTCGAAGTAGGCGGGTTCGTTGTTGTTGTTGTAGCCGACTAGGCTGAGCGCGCCGCTGCTGGTGACGGAGTACTGGGCGGGGCCGCCACCGGGGCTGACGAGCCAGTTGTTATTCCCGGCCGCGGTGATGAGCATGGAGGCGAGGCCGTTGGGGTTGGAAGTGTCATTGATGAGCGAGCTGATGGCGCCGGCCCAACCGGAGGTGAATGGTTTTTCGGCGGCGGTGGCCATCCATTCTTGGACCTGGTTCGAGTGGGAGAAAAGCTGGACGGGGAGGATGGCGTTCCCGCTCTGGTATGAGGCGAGGGTGGTGGGTTCGGCGAGGGTGCCGATGTTTTGAATGATGGCGAGTTCTCCGTTGTTGAACATACTGGCCATGTTCGTGCAGTTCTGGTGGAGACCGAACTGTTCGCCGGCGGCGGCGTTGGCGGGGAGAATTTCAGTGCCGGCGCTGACGATATCGGCTTCATCGGGTTTGGCGATGCCACGTGAGGAGTCGTATTGGGCTTTTTGGGGGTGAGTGCCGATGGGCCGGAAGAAGTAGTTTTTATCGCAACCGCCGCGGAGGAAGATGCAGATAAGCGCTTTATAATCCGTACCAATGTTGATGCCATTGGCGACGGCGCGGTCGATGAGTTGGAGGTGGGCGAGGGTATTGACGATAGAGCCGAGACCCATGGACGCGCAAGCGGAGCGGCTGAGGAAGCTGCGCCGGTCCATTTTGAATTTAAATTCTTTGTTATCTTTCATGGGACTCGATCGGTTGGGGAATGGAATGGAATGGGATGGGGATTCTTGGGGATTGATTTACTGGCGCACGAGGTAGTCGGGTGAAGTGACGTAGAGGTAGAGGCCGAAGCGGAACTTGTCGCGGATGTTGTTGGTGCTTCCGGTTCCGTAGGCATCGGTCATGAAGTCGATGATGGCTTCGCGCGGGTTCGGGCCGCGGACGCGGTTGGGCGTGGCGGGGTTGTCATCGTGGTCGAAGGTATCGGCGTCGTCGGAGTGATCGTAGGGGTAGAGGGACTTGAAGAGACCTCCGGTGAGACGACGGTCGATTTCGTCGAAGAGGATTTCGTCGGCCAGCGATTCATCGTCGTCAAAATCGCCATCGCCGTTTCGATCTGTGGCTAGATCGGGATCGGTGGGCAGGGGGCTGGGGTAGATGGCGTTGGCGATATCAAACTGGTCGATGCGGATGCGTTCGTTGTTGTTGGCGTTCCCGCTGGTGACCATGAAGGCGTCATCTCGGTTGATGAGGTCGAGTTCGCTTTCTCCCGCGGTGTTTTGGGCGATTTGGTAGAGGTAGTTGATGTTGCGGTAGACGGATGCGTCATTGGCGAGCATCATTTCCGGGGCGACCAAGGCGGAAGCGGCGATGACGCCACCGGGGCTGTAGTCGGGGAGGTAGAAGTTAAACACCGTGGGCTGGTTCATGGGGGACATGGAGAGCTGGGTATCGGTGTTGTTGTATCGGTAGTGCGTATTGAGCCGGAAGTTGTCGATTTGGCTGGCTGGGTATCCGTAGCTTTGCAGGTAGAGGTAGGGATTGGAGCCGAAGTTGTAATCGCCGTTGCCTTGGTAGGTAGCGGGTTCGGAACCGTCGAGTGGTTTGAGGGGCGTCTGGGAATGAGCATCGAAGCCTCGGATGAGGTGGACGTATGCCTCGTAGGGTGATTTTTTGAGCCCGAAGGTTTGAGTGGCGGCGGCGGGATCGCGCGCTTCGTGATCGAGGAGGATGGCCTTGATGGCGCTGAGGAGATCGCCTTCGCCGGTATTCGGGGCATCAGGGGTTCCGTTTTGGTTTCCGTCATATCCGTCGCGGAAGGCCTCGGTGACGCGCTCGACGTATGCGGACGAGGGATTCGAAGAGACGAAGCGCTGGATGAGGCGCCGGGCGATGAAGGGGGCGGTGGACTGGTGGCTGTTGACCTGATCGAAATCGGGCTGACCGTCTCCGGGGATGCCGGCGAGCCAATCGAGAGCGTCTTTCATGTCGGCGTCGCCGACTGCGGTTTCATCGGGAAGGAGGCTAGTGTTATCGACGGCAAAGTCGCCGAGGATGGTTTTGGGATCGGTGTCGTGATACTCGCCGAACATCTTCATCGGGTAGAGGAAGGTGTGGTCCATGCGTTGGTTGCCGTCGTTGCGGGTGAAGGTGTTGTTGGCGAGGACCTGGTCGAAGCGTTCGTGTCGGGTGTTGTTGTTACCGTTGTTGTATCGGCTATAGCTATGGCCGGTGATGATCCGTGAGAGCTCGGTGATGTGGAAGTTGTTGTAGGTGGATTGTGGCAGGCCGTTATTCGAATCGAGGGCGAGGGATCCGTCCGGGTGAAGGAGGAAGAGCCCGCAGGTGAAGAGCTGCATGACTTCGCGGGCGAGGTTTTCATCCGGGTAGACGTCGAATTCGCCATCGCCGTCGATGTCGAAGGCTTTTTGGTTCTTAATGGAGGAGAGCCAGTGGCCCATTTGCGGGCTGATCATAATCCAGTCGATGACATCCCGGTATTTGCCGAAAGCCATGCGGTTGAGTTGGTCCTGATAATTGGCCATGCCAAGGTCTCGGTCCTGGATGACGGTGAGGGTATTGGCGACGACGCAGATTTGCTGGAGGGCGTAGCCCATTTTCTGGCGGAGCTGATCGTGGGCGTTGGCGTGCATCATCCAGTGGACGAGAAAACGGTTGCGTTCGTTGGGTCGTCCGAAGTCTCGTTTGGCCCAGCGATCGTAGCTGTTGTTGGCCCATTGGGTGCCCGTCCAGCGCTGGCGCGCGATGAGGGGATTGCCACCTCCGTCTTTGTCGTTGTTGTCGTTATCCTCTCCCCAGGCGCGGCGTGAAGAAGAGAGTGGGTAGTCGGCGCTCGGGATCCATTGGAAGGGATCGGGATTCGAGCGATCGATGCCGGGCCAGGTGGTGGGAAGGGGCATGGAGAGGGGGGCATTGGCGTCGTTCGAGGGCGCGATGGGCGGGATGGGTGCGACGGTGTAGGTTTGGGTGATGGGCTGGTAGTCTTCGGGGTCGGTGAAATCGCCGTCGGGCGGGTTCGAGTTGTCTTGGCCGGGGTAGCCATTGGGGCCGATGCGGATGGAGGCGTCTTTCGGGTGGGTGGGGGTATCGGGGAACTCGGCTTCGGCCCACCAGTCATCGGGGTTGAAGTAATCCCGCAGATACCATTCCTGATTTTTGACGGCGAGGGCGTAGTCGAGGAGGTAGGTTTGGTCGAGGAGGAGTTGGGCGTCGATCCATTTTTCGAATTCTTCGATGCGACTGTAGGTGGGGTTACCAACGCGTTCGGTTTCGATGGCGGATTTGATCGCTTGGACTTCGACATCGGTGGCGCCGAAGGTGGCTTGATTGAGGAAGCGATAGATTTCGCGTTCGAGCGCATCGCCGGTGAGGAAGGTATGGCCGGGCATGGGCGGGTGGATGGGGGGATCGATGGAGCCGTTGGCTTCGGAGAAGAAGGCCCAGAGTTCACCGCCGCCGTTGGTGACGGTGTGCCAGTTGAGATACATGGGATCGGCGCCGTTCTGGTTGAAGAATCCGTCGATCTGGCTGCGGGAGGATTTTCCGTTGGCGGCTTCGATGGGGTAGGGGTAGTCGGGACCGATTTCGCCGAGGAGCGGATCGGAGTCCGCGCCGGGGATGGTGGTGATTTCGTAGACGATGGGTCCTTTGGCGGGGCCTGGGTTGGCTTGGTGGATATGGGAGTCGTCCTGGGGCGAGCTGAAGCCGGCGGAGATGATAGTGTTCAGGCTCATGAAGTCCTTCGTGCCTTTCATTTTGCCGGAGACGACGGCGCTGCCTTGTGGGGCGATGGCGCCGGTTTCGGGTTCGGAGGCGGCGACGAAGAGGATTTCCTGCGAGGGGATGTCGCGGGCGTCGTAGATCATGACATCGGCGAAGGTTTGGGAGCCGAGGTCGTAAGCCGCTTCGTCGACGAGGGTGCAGCGGACGTGTTCGGGGAATTCGTGCTGGGTGTCGAGGACGGGATCGATGACGACATCGGCGCAGAGTTGGCCGAAGCCGATGTTGATGACGCCGGCGAGGGCGCCGCCGTTGCTGTCTTCTTCCGAGTAATCGCCGGGGCCGGCGCTTTCGTCGGGGACGGGGACACCGGTGAGGGAGTAGGAGACGTTGAGGGGCTGGAGGCCGCCGGTGCGTTTGACGCGGAAGCGGCCGGCATCGCGCGCGGCGTTGGCGGCGGGCAGGCTGGCGAGGACCTGGCTTTCGGAGCGTGGGTCTTCGTAGGCGGAAGGATCGGCGGCGGCGACGTCGACGGTTTCGGACGTGGCGCCGAGAGCGTTCGTTACGGTGGTGAGGTCATCGCTACCGCTGTTGGTGGAGGTTGACTTGTAGGGGTTAAAGCTGAGTTCGCCGGCCATGAGTTTTTCGGCGTAATCGGAGAGGGTATCGCCGTCTTGGTCGCCATCGCCGACGGCGATGCGGAAGAAGTGGCGTTCGCCGCCGATGGGGGCGGGGGAGACGGAGGAGAAGCCGGCGATTTCGGCGGGGGCGAGGGCGCGGTTCCAGAGGCAGAACTCGTCGACGCAGCCGGCGAAGTGATCGCCATCGCCTTGGCTATCGCCGTCGTGGTATTCGGTGTCCTGGCGTTTGGCGCCGATGGCGATATCGCCGGTGTGGTTGTTAATGGGGGCGCCGTCGCCGGATCCGAATTCGTTGCCGTCGAGGTATGCTTTGAAGCCATTTGCGGTGACCGTGGTGCCACCGGCGGTGGTATTGAGTTCGAGGATGACGTGGTGCCAGCCAGTGTCGGTGAGGGCGGTGTTATGGAAGGTGGCGGCCCATCCGTTTTCGCTATTGTTCCAGCCGCCGACGTAGAGTTGCCCGGAGTCGAGGTAAATGTTGAAGCCGCGAGCCTGACCGCCTTCTTCGTAGATGACTTGTTTGTTGGGGGACGATGGGTTGTCGGCTTTGAACCAGAGGGCGACGGTGCGCGCGTGCCAGGGGCCGCCGGAATTGATTTCCGAGGAGTCGTCGATTTCGACCTGGTCATTGGTTCCGTCGAGATCGATCGCGCCGCCGATGACACCGCCGTCGGGGGCGGTCCAGGAGGCGCCGCCGGCGAGGGTGCCTTCATTGTTGGTGCCGATGGAATCGGCGGCTGTGGTTCCGGAGCCTTCTTCGAAGGCGTATTTGATGACTTTGTCGACGGGAGAGGGTTCGATGTAGTCGGCGGGGCAAAGGTAGACGCCATCGACGACTTGGATACCGGCGGGGAGGCCGGGGCCTTCCCAGCCGACGGCGCAGTGATCTTCATCGGAGCCGTGTTTGTGGAGGATTTCGAAATAGTAGCTGGCGCCGCCGGTGAGGTTTACGGAGCCGGACTGGCCGGTGGTGGCGGTCCAGTTTTCGGGGTCGACGCCGTCGGCATCGACGGAGCCGACGAGGGCGAGATTGGCGGGAGAGGCGTCGGTGCTGAGGTGGAATTCACCGGCGTGGCGGGCGGCGATGTAGAAGGTGTAGGAACCGGTGGCGGGCGGTTTGATGAATCCGCTGACGCGGCCGCCGTAGCTATTGTCAACGTTGGAAGGAGTTCTCAGTTCGCTGAGGGCGGTGACGCCGTCGGGGGAGGCGGGATAATTGGTGCCACCGGTGAGGTCGGGAATCTCGGTGCCGCCGACGTTGACCCAGATTTCGTGGTTGGCGGATCCGGAGAGGACGGAATTGGTGAGGCTGGAGAGGGAGACGGTGACGGGGGCGCCCGTGCCGTGGATGGGGGAGCCGTAATTTGCGTAGGGGCCGGTCGGGTTATCCTGAGAAATTTGGATTTGGTAGATTTTTCCGTCGACGGTATTGAAGGTAAGTTCGGCGTTGGTGGGGTCGGCGGAGCGGTAGTCGCCAACGTTGTGGCAGGAATTGGGGTCGAAGGGATCGGTGCCGCCGAGACATTCTTCGAGGTTGGTTTTTCCGTCGCCGTCTTCGTCGTCGCCGGGAAGGACGGCTTGGGCGTTGAAGCGTTCTTCCCAGATATCGTCGAGGTTATCGCTATCGAGGTCGACGATGGCGTGGGAGGAGATGGATGTCGTCACGAGCAGCGCGAATGCGAACAGCGGGACTAACGTTAGGGTAAGCGGGTGCGCGGAATTGACGCGACGGGCCGCACGGGTAGCACGAGTTTTCATAAGGCGGGGAATTTTGGGGATTCGACTGGGGAATTTTTGAAGAACCTGTGGAGATTAGGTTGCCACTGAAAGCCCGCATTGGCGAGGGAAAAGTGGGCCATGAGGCGAGGAAAACGGGGGGTGAGAGGGGTTGATGGTAAGTGTTTCCAAATTAACGGGCTGGGGGTGGAAACGGGGTTACGGAGGCGGGAGTCGAATGCGTTGCGAAAATGAGAAAACGGGGGCTCAATTCGACCATTCCGACTGGCGACCTTTTACCGCCATTTGCGGCGGTGTCAGTCGTTTCCGTCGTCCGAATTTTCGGATTCGGGATCGTTTTCGGGGCCGTAGAGAAAGAAATCGTCAAAGGTGCCGACGATGCCATCCGGTCCGTATGACCAGATGTCCATTTTTTGATCGGTTAGGGCGTGGAAGAAATAGGGGTTGCCGAAGCGATCGACGAGTTCTCCGTCGGCATTAATGTCAGGGTGATCCGGAGGGAGGACGACGATTTGTTTTTCGTTGTTGCCGGTGAGTTGGTCGACGATGTCGACGTTGTCGCCGACGGGGTTTTGTTTGTATATCCAGTAGTAGAGACCAAGGATGGCGTTGATGTTTTCGATGTCCTGATCGGGGGTGGTTTCGTTGGAGTGGAGCGAGCGGGCGTGGTCCATGGCGGGGTTGATTTGAACCGCGCCATTTTTGAGGCGGGTGAGGCGGGGGTCGTCGGGATCGGGAGCGTGGCGATATTGGGGGGGATCGGCGCGTTCGGGGAAGGGGTAGAAGTTAGGGCCTTCCGGTGGGCCATCAGTGCGGGGGCGGGGTTTTGATGAGGGTTTGGTGTCGGAGGCGGGTGTGGATTCGGAGGGTGGTTTTTCCGTGAGGACGGGTGTCTCCTGCCGGAAGAGGAAGTAGGTGGCGAGTCCGAGAAGGGCGAAGGCGAGAATGATGAGGGCGATGCGGCGCATGGGAGGAAAAGGAGAAAGGCGGGCGGCTCAGTCGTCGGCGGGTTCGGATGAGGGGAGGAGGCGTTGGGCTTCGGCGAGGAGGAATTCCGGGTACATGAAGGGTTCGTGTCCGATGTCGCTCCAAAGGATATGTCCATCGGGGCCGATGAGGAAGGTGGCGTGCATGGGTTTGTTCTCGAAGTCGTCGTGGACGCGGTATGCTTTGAACTGTTCCAGGTCGGGGTCGGCGACGATGGGGAAGGGGAAGGAGGGTTTATCGGGGTCGCCGAGGGATTCGGCGAGTTCTTCCTGTGAGTCGGTGCTGACGGCGATCATTTCGATGCCGGCGTTTTTAAAGTCTTCGACGAGGGGGGAGAATTTTTTGAGTTGTTCGACGCAGAAGACGCAGCCGACGCCGAGGAAGAAATGGGCGACGAGGGGTTTGCCGGCGTATGAGTCGAGGGAGAGGGAAGTGTTTTCGTGATCGGGGAGCGACCATCCGGGCGCTTCGGGTGGGGAATACGTTAGAAGGCCGATGTTATCGGGATTTGGGAGTGGGTCGGGGCCGGTTGGTTTTTCGGGGTTGTCGAGGGTCCACTTGGAGGGGAAGTTCAATTGGTCAGCGGCGGCGCGGAGGCGTGCGAAGATGGGGAGGGTGGGATCGGCGGCGGCGGCGTTGTGGCGGAAGCGGCTATCGAAGGTGCGCATGACCTCGCTGTTTTTGCCGGCTTGTTGGTGGAGGTCGCAGAAGTTTGCGGTGGCGAGGAATTGGGCGGGGCGCTGTGCGAGGTCGGCAGCGGCGAGGGCGAGGGCTTCGTCGGTGAAACCGGCTTTGTGGAGGAGGCGGGCGAGGTGGTCGGGGGTGATGTGGAGGAGGGGTTCGCGTTCGAGATCGGGGGCGTCTTTGAGCGCGGCGGTGTGGAGGGCTTTGACTGTTTTGAGGCTGCGGATGCAGCGGATGATTTCTTCTTTGATGTCGTTGGTGGTGCCTTCAGTGCGATAGCGGCGGAAGAGTTCATCGAGTTCCTGTTGTTGGGCGTCGGCTTCAGCGAATTGGTCGAGATTGAGGTGGGCGATGGCTTTCCAGTAGGCGCGATGGGCGAGGGGGACCCATGGGGTTTCGGAAGCGGGCGAGGTGGTATCGGGATCGAGGAGGGGGGAGTCGGCGGCGTCGAGGAGTTGCTGCCATTGTTCGAGGCGCATGAGGGATTGGGCGAGGGAGCGGGTGCCGGTGAAGTAGGCGCCCTGAAGAGCATCGTCGAGGGTATCGCGTTCGTCGAGGTAGGCGGAGCGTGGGAGGCGGATGAGATTTTCTGCGGCGGCGACGGCGGCGGAGGGATTGCCAGTGGACACGAGCGTGTCGATGTGAGCGGCGGCGTTGGCGACGTAGTTTTCCATGTCGTCGGGCATGACGAGGTTGCCGGCCATGTGATTGTGGGCGGCGCGGAGGGCGGCTTCGCCGAAGCGGCTGGCGTTGGGGAAATCTTCGGCGGCGTTGAAGACCTGGGCGGCAAAGCGGTAGGCATCGGGCACGCCGGGGGCGATCGCGGTGTTTTCGGCGGCGGAGTCGAGCGCGCGGGCGGGATTTTCGTTGAGCCAGAGGAAGGAGCGGTAGTGGCGGGAGGGGTGGTCCGGATTTTGTTCGTGAATGTTTTGCGCGAGGGTATCCGCGGTGAAGTGGCTGGTGATGGGGACGCCGGCGCGGTGTTCATCGAGGGTGAGGTATCGGAGGAGGAAGGCGCGGGCTTCGATATCGTCGGGGTGTTCGTAGGCGAGGTCTTCGAGGGCGCGGATGCGTTGGGCGCGGCGCGCGAGCGCTTCTTCATCGGAGGCGGCGGAGAGCGGTTCGTGGTCGGGCTGGTAGTAATCGAGGAAGGCGCGGATCCATTGTTTTTCGCGCGGGGTGATCTCGGTGCGGCGGGTGAGTTCGTAGTGGGCGCGTTGGAGGTAGATTTCGGCGAGGCGCGGGTTGGTTTCGTTGGCGAGGGCGAGTCCCCAGAAGGCCATGGGGTTGGAGGGGTCGAGAGCGACGACCTGGCGGAAGGCGCGTTCGGCTTCGCCATACCAGAAGGCGTGGAGGAGAGCCATGCCTTGGTTGAACCAGGCTTGGGCCTCCGGGTTTGGGGAAGAGATGGGGAAGGAGACCGTGCCGATATTGTCGACGCGTTTTGGGCCTTGATAGGGGGGGAGGACCATTGCTTCCTCGACGTCGTTGGGGGCATCGGGATCGATCTGCCGGATGATGGGGGCGAGGCAGGGGATGGAGCTGAAGCGTGAGCGCAGGGAGGGGAGTTGGGCGGGGAGGAGCTCGATCGTGAGGAGTGCGAGGAGGAGGGAGAGGGGGATGAGCGCGCGCGGGGGGCGTGTGGGGCGAGGCGATGCGAGCATGGTGGCAACTTGCCACCTGGGACGGGGGGATGCAAGGCGTGGGGGAGGGGTTGTGGTATGTTGAAAGGCTTGGAAGATTTGCGAGATCAGCGTAGCGTCGTCGATATGGATTCAGGTCAGCTTTTGAATTTGGGACGGGTATTGCTTTTGGTGGCGGCGGGATTTTTGGCGGGATGTGCGGGGAGTTTTTCGATGATGCCGACGCCGGTGGCTTACCGGATATCGAACATCAATCTCTTTAGTGATATGAGTGCGTCGAAGGAGACGACGGACATTGATGTGTTGTATGTGACGGATCGGAAGCCGGAGAACGGGGTGAATGCGGCGGAGGGGTATACCGATGAGCGGGGATTGGCGCTGCGTTTGGGGCATGCGGTCGTGAAGATGGGGGGTGAGGGTCAAGAGTGGCCGGATTTGGAGCGGCAGTCATTGATGTCGAACAAGCGGCCGAAGATGCGGATGGAATCAGTGGAGGAGTATGGGAAACTTTGGACGACGATTCCGATTTCGGATGCGGAAGGGTTTGCGGCGGTGATGGAGCAGCCGGGGCCGGGGGCTCCGGTGCGGGCGGCGGGTGCGAAATTTGCGGGGGAGATCAATCGTCGCTTGGCGAATTCGACGCGGGATGATGTGACGGTTTACGTGCCGGGATTTAATACCTCGTTTGACACGCCGATTTTGATGATGGCGCAGTTTTCGCATTTCATGCAGCGGGACGGGGTGTTTATTGCGTATTCGTGGCCGTCGAGCACGAGTCCTTTCGGGTATTCGAAGCAGATACAGCGGCGCGAGGTATCGGTGCGCAACTTGCGGGAGTTTTTGGTTTATTTGGCGGAGGAAACGAACGCGAAGAAGATACACGTCGTGACCTTCAGTGCGGGGGCGCCCTTGGTGACGAAAGCGTTGTTGCAGCTGCGTTTGACGCACGAGGGGAAGACGGCGGCGCAGGTGCATGCGGCGACGCGATTGGGGCACGTGATTTATGCGGGTGCGGACGATGACTGGGAGTATTTTCGGAACGTGTATTTGGACGGGTTTAATGACTTGGCGGAATCGATCACGGTTTATACCTCGGCGAACGACAAGGGCTTGGGGTTATCGAGTGCGTTGATGAACAAGAATGTGCGATTGGGGCGGGTGACGAACGAATTGACGCAGGGGGATTTGGAGGCGCTGCGGCAGGCGACGGTGACTTCGTTTGTGGATGTGACGGATGCCCTGAAGTATGCGGGGAAGGGGGACGGATTTGGGCATAGTTATTGGTATGCGAATCCGTGGGTGAACACGGATGTAATTGCGATATTGGCGGGCGACCGGACGCCATCGGAGCGGGCTTTGGTGCGGGAGGAGGGGGAGGCGTTGTGGACCTTTCCGGAGGATTATCCGGAGCGGGTGAAGGCGATTGTGGAGGAGTATCAGCGGGAGCAGGGGGTGCGGTAGGGTGAGGCGGTGGATTCGGCGGGGGATTTGGAGCCTGGGCGCATTGGGCGTGCTTCTCGGGGCGGGGTTGGTCTTGGTGATGACGGGGTGTCGTTTGCCTTTGAGCGAGTGGGAGGCGGGGGGTGACGATGCGGCGGGGCTGGACGTGGTATTTCGATTTTCGCCGGAGCGGAAAGCGGTGGCGTTGACGATCGATGATGGGCCGGACGAGGAGACGACGGATGCCATTTTGGATGTGTTAGAGAAGCATGGTGCGCGGGCGACATTTTTTGTGATTGGGAACAAGGTCGAGGGGAATGAGGAGCGGTTGTTACGGATGGCGGCGGAAGGGCATGAAGTGGGGAATCACGGGACAGCGGACCGGCCGAGTATTTTATTGAGTTCGGGGGTGTTTGAGGAGGATTTGCGAGCGACGCATGAGGTGTTATCGGAGTATGGGGACGTGCGTTGGTTTCGGCCGGGTTGGGGGCCGTATGACAAGAAGATGGTGGAGCAGGCTTCGGCGTTGGGATACCGGACGGCGTTGGGGGATGTGTTTCCGTATGATGTGTTTGTGCCGAGCACGGGGTTTCAGGAGCGTTATGTGATGAAGCATGTGGAGCCGGGATCGATTGTGATCGTGCATGATGGCGGGGGGCGCGGGCGGCGGACGGCGGAGACGTTGGAGATGGTGTTGCCGCAGTTGGCGGCGGCGGGGTATGAGGTGGTGACCTTGTCGGAGATGGCGGCGATTTGTGCGGAATGAAATCTGTTCACAGTTCAGGGTCCTTCGTGGTGAGATGAAGGAGCGCGTGGTGGAGGCGGAGATATTGGATGGGTTACCGGTGGATGATCCGGAGGCGGTGGGGAGTCGGCGGGATTTGCGGCGCTTGAATGCGGTGATGGGGAATCATCGGTGGTTGTGCGGGAGGGTTCGAGGTGGGGAGCGGGTGGTGGAGATTGGGGCGGGCGAGGGGGATTTGGCGCGGCGGTTGTGGGCGGGCGGGGTGGCGGTGACGGGCTTGGATTTGGTGGGGGCGCCGGGGGATTTGCCGGAGG
>JBCCIR010000126.1:0-16051 GCA_039028175.1 Verrucomicrobiota bacterium | reverse complement strand
CCACGGCCCCCAGCATCCAGCATCCAGCATCCAGCATCCAGCATCCAGCATCCAGCATCGAGGATCGAGGATCGAGACAACAACTTGATTTTACGAAATTTATGGATAATCTAAGTAATTATAATTTCCATAACTGTCATATCTACTCGATTGGCCGGGGCTCGCGGCCGCTCCCACCTCGCCAGAGGGGCCGCGATCCTCTGCTTCCTTAGTGCCTGCCCCCCCACCTCCCTCGCCAACCCCTGGCAAGACGCCATCGGTTACTCCCTCCTCTCGGAACGCCTCTCCCCCACCAGTCTCCCCACCGGCGACGGCATCGCCGTCACCCAGGTGGAAGCCCCGGACGGCTCCGGCAATTACCTCGCCGAATCCGGTAACAATACCTTCCCCGCCGCCACCGCTTCGTTCACCGGAAAAATGTTCACCGCCCACTCCGGCTCCTCTGCCGCCTCAGGCCACGCCAATACCGTCGCCCGCTTCTTCTTCGGCAACAATACCGACCCCGCCCAAGGGGTCGCCAGCATCGCCCCCGGTATCACGAACATCTCCGGTTATAACGCGTCCGATTACCTCACCTTCTTTCTCGGCTTCGGTGCCTCGCCACCGGCAACTGAAAACGGCCGCATCCAAAACCACGCTTGGATCACAACCTCGCCCGGCTTCTTCGTCAACAACCAGATTCAGCGCTTCGACTTCGCCATCGCGCGTGACGACTTTCTCGCCATCACCGGCATGAACAACGGCGGCACAATCCCCTACCACATGGTCACGGGGTACAACGCCATCGCCATCGGCCGCTCCGATGGTGGCCACAGCATCGGCGTCACCCCCAGCGGGGTCGACGGCCCCGGACGAATAAAACCCGAACTCGTCGCCCCGCAAAACACCACCTCCTGGGCCACGGGCATCGTGTCCTCCGCCGCCGCGCTCCTCTTCCAAGTCGCCAACGACGAGCCCGCCCTCGCCGATGCCAATCACGCCGACACCATCAAAGCCATCCTCCTCGCAGGCGCCACCAAGGAAGAATTCCCCAACTGGACCCGCCTCCAAAGCCGTCCCTTGGACACCACTTACGGCGCCGGCGAACTCAACATCAACCACAGCCACACCATCCTCACCGGCGGAAAACAATCCCCCCTGCCCGCCAACGCCAATCCCACCGGCTGGGATCGCCGCACCGCCAACCCCGCCAACCCCATCGTTTACCACTTCACCATTCCCGCCGGCACGATCGCCGAAGAGTTCTCCGCCTTCCTCGTCTGGCATCGCCAACTCTCATTCAACAGCGGCACCCTCACCCCTTCTCTCGCCAATCTCGACCTCGTCCTCAAATCCGCCACCGGCACGGTGATCGATTCCTCCCACGGTTCCCTCCACAACCTTGAACACATCCACTCCCGCAACCTTCCCCCCGGCGCCTACCGTCTCGAAATCACCGCCGACACCGCCGTTCCCTTCGCGCTCGCCTGGCGCAGCACCTGCGGCCCGGGCCCCGACCTCGCCTCCAAACCCAACGGAAACGCCCTCGACTTCACCTGCTCAAATCTCGACCCCAACGCCACCTACCAGATCATGACCTCCATCGACCTCATCACCTGGACCCCCGCCCACACTTTCTCCCCCGCCAACACCACCCACACCTGGACCGACCCCAACTCCACCGGCCACTGCAAGTTTTACTCCCTCCACTGGACCGTCCCCGCCGCGGCACCGTGAGCGATGGTTCGATCTGTTACATTTCTTTTCGAAACCTCTAAGCATTCGGTCTCATAATTGGCGGTTCACGCGCCGAAAAATACCTAAGGTCGGCGGCGCTTTTGCCAAAGCCCAAGGGACCAGTCCTCCCTCCGGGACAAGCGGCAATCCAAAACTCGGACTAGCTATGCTCTTCCAATCCAATCCACAACCACCACGCATCGGCGGGTGCAAATGCACTATTCACTCCGCACCAAGTGATCCAGAATAAGCTTCGCTGCGCGGGGCGACAGCTTGTACGGAATCGGTTGCTCTCCAATCTTGAGATTAATTAAGATATCCTCGCCGATAATTCGACAACGAGCTATCTGAGCGGGTTGGGTTGGCCGATTTGACGCGTATTCCTATCTGATACAAAATAACTAACGCTCGCGCTCCGCGGAGTTACTCGTTCGGTGGGCGCCATTTCTTCAACGAATCCTTTGGAGCAGTTCGCACATCAATCGCCATTGCGTCCTGATCAAGTGATACCATGATCATCTGGTCCTTCCTGACAACAATCTCACTCTCCTCCTCTATGCGTTCGTCGGGGATAACAATCTTCAGCTTAATCGATGCCTTCTCGCCCGTAAGTTCTATCGGGAGATTCGCAGCGAATCCAGTGGATTCGTCGGTGTAGACTGTTCCTTGAAAAACTAGTCGATCGTCAATCCATACGACAACGTAGTCAGCCAAATAACCGATCGTTAGCGCCAGTGAAGAAGTATTATTCCCACTCCCACTTTTGGGTTCGGCAGATACACTGCCAGCAACAATCGTAATCGCCATAAAAACAGCGATCAATCTGGCTTTAGACATATAAAGACGCCTAAGCATATCACGATTTTTCATCATGTTTGTGATCAAAAGAGCTAACCCCAAAGAGGTCGAGCAAAACGCATGCCTGCAGAGTATAGAGGGACAGGCGATTTTATTCAGCACGACATCCATTCCAAGTTGTACACAAAGTCTAGACGACCGCTAACACCACGCAGTAGGCCACACATGAAACTCGAAACCGACCATATCGAAAGCGCTTTCATCTAGACCCACAAATTCCGATCCAAAGTCCGATACTGGATCGCCTCCAACACATGTTCACTCCGAATCCCCTCGCTCCCATCCAAATCCGCCAGGGTCCGTGCCACCTTCAAAATCCGATCATGCGCCCGCGCGCTGAAATTCAAATCCTCCATCGCCTGCTCCAATAACCCCGCCCCCTCCCCGTCCAACCCACAAAACGCCTTCACCAACTTCGGCGTCATCGCCCGGTTGCACCGCACCCTCGACTCCTCCCGATACCGCGCCTCCTGCACCGCCCGCGCCGCCATCACCCGCTCCCGGATCACCGCCGAACTCTCCCCCGACGCCTCTCCCGCCAACTCCCGGTAATCCACAATCGGCACCTCCACATGCAAATCAATCCGGTCCAATAACGGCCCGCTGATCCGCTGTCGGTATTTCGCAATCTGATTCGGACTGCACCGACACTCCCGCTTCGGATCCCCCATATACCCGCACGGACACGGATTCATCGCCGCCACCAAGATAAACTGCGACGGAAAGGTCATCGAGCCCGCCGCCCGCGAAATCGTCACACACCCATCCTCCAATGGCTGCCGCAACACCTCCAGCGTCGATCGCCGAAACTCCGGCAACTCATCCAAAAACAAAACCCCATGATGGGCCAAACTCACCTCCCCTGGACGCGGATTGTTCGACCCACCTAACAAACCCACATCCGAAATCGTATGATGCGGCGCCCGAAACGGCCGCGTCGCCAGAAACGAACTCTTCCCGTCCAGCAGACCACTGATACTGTGAATCTTCGTCGTCTCAATCGCTTCCTCCTCCGACATCGTCGGCATAATCGTCGGCAATCGCTTCGCCAACATCGACTTCCCCGTCCCCGGAGGCCCAAGCATCAAAATATTGTGCCCCCCCGCCACCGCCACCTCGATCGCGCGCTTCACATGCACCTGCCCCTTCACGTCCGAAAAGTCCTCCTCATACCGCCGCGTCCGCGCAAACAACCCCTCCATATCCGCCCGCACCGGAAAAATCCCGTTGCCCGTCCGAATCAAATCAAAGGCCTCCCGCAAATTCCGCACCCCATACACATCAATCCCCTCCACGACACTCGCCTCCGCCGCATTCTCCTCCGGAACCAAAATCGCCCGCCTCCCCTGGTTCCGCGCCTCCATCGCCAGCGACAAGATTCCCCGCACCGGCCTCACCGCCCCGTTCAAAGCCAGTTCCCCCACCACCCCATACCCCCCCAACACCCCCGTCTCCACCTCTTCCTCCAACGCAATCATCCCCAGTGCAATCGGCAAATCAAAACTCGGCCCCTCCTTCTTCAAATCCGCCGGCGCCAAGTTGATCGTCGTCCGCCCCCGGGGCCGCCGAAACCCGCTGTTCGCCATCGCCGTCCACACTCGGTCTCGGCTCTCCCGAACCGCCGCGTCCGGACGGCCCACAATCACAATCTTCGGGTCCCCGCCCCCCTCATTCACCTCAATCTCCACTTCCATGGCATCCACCCCCTGCAGCGCAGCCGAATATACTGTAGTCAGTTTCATTCCACCCCTAATGTGCACATTTGAACAGTACTTGGCAAGTGTCCTGCATATCCTCCCATCTCATCCGTCACCCCTTCCCAAGCCAAAACCCCAAATCCATTTTCCCAACGCAAATTCAGCAAAAATCACCCTTTCCAACCCGCCTTCACCCAAACCCGCCTTGACAACCCAAAAAAAGAATTCAAAAACCTTAATTGGTACTTGTAATCGTTATTGAAATTTTGGTAACCTTCGAAAAATACCAATCACGCCTGAGTTTAACTGAAAAAATTGAACAAAGGCTTGCGTTTATGAGTCTCTGAAAGTAAGCGGAGTGCCGCGAATTCCCGATTAATACCATCCAGAGCAGTCCACATGGGCCCGAAGCCCGGCACCTCGATGGAAATCAAATCCGCACTCCAGACCGCGCCCGACATCAAAAGAGACGCAAAGGCGCACCGCAAATCGCATCTAACTATAGAAAGTAAGGAATAAAGAAATGTCCAATTTGGAACTAGACGGTGGAATCAAGATTTACCTCCGCGAGATCGGCAAAACGCCGCTCCTCACGCGTGAAGAGGAAGTCCAACTCGCCGACCGCATCAAAGCAGGGGATAAAGAAGCCCGCGCTCACATGATCAAAGCCAATCTCCGGCTCGTGGTCAAAATCGCGCAGGACTACGCCAACTACGGCCTCCCCCTGCTCGACCTCATCTCCGAAGGCAATATCGGCCTCATGAAAGCCGTGGAACGCTTCGACCCCAATAAGGGAGGCAAACTCAGCACCTACGCCGCCTGGTGGATCAAACAATCCATCAAGCGCGCCCTGGCAAACCAAAGCAAGACCATCCGCCTGCCCGTCCACATGGTCGATAAAATTTCCAAGATGCGCCGTGTCGCCATGGTGCTCAGCGAAGAACTCGGTCGCGAACCGACCGACGAAGAGCTCGCCGAGGAAATCGGAATCGATCGTGCGAAACTCTCGCACCTAAAGTCCGCCGCCCTCCGGCCCGCTTCGCTCGACGCCCCCATCAGCGACGACGACACCACCGAGTTCGGCGAAATCATCGGGGACGACAAAGCCCAGACACCGCTCGAGCAGCTCACGCACAAAAACATGCACGGCCAGCTCGACGGCCTCCTCGATGTCCTCGACGAACGCGAACGGAAAATCATCGATGCCCGCTTCGGGCTCAACGGCCAAAAGCCCAAGACCCTCGAAGAAGTCGGTCAAGAATTCGGCGTCACCCGCGAACGGATTCGTCAGCTGCAAAATATCGCACTGAAGAAACTGCGCCGCGCCTTGCAAAAACGCGAAGACCCCGGCCCTCGCCCCTTGCGCAGCGTCGGTGCTTCCTCCGATGACGATGAAGTCGCCGAAGAATCAGCTGCCCCCGAAGCCGATGCTTCCGAAGACGCAGCGCCCGTCAAACGCAAACGCGGTCGCCCGAGGAAAAATGCCTTGGTCGGCGCCGCCTGACGCCAAGCGCGCAATTAAAACTCTAAACCGAAAAGGCACGCACCACGCGTGCCTTTTCTTTTTGCTCTCACGCCGTCTGCAAGTGGATCGAATCCACCGCCCCCTTCTCTTTCTCTTCGTCCTCCAAAACATCGATCAACACCACCAAAGGATCACCCGCTTCCACTAGGCCGCGCTCGCGTAACACCGCCGCCGCCTGCTCCACCAATACCGCCCGCGCTTCCGATATCCCCATCACAAACGGCTCCACCCCTCGGTTCATCAGCAAATGACGATACACCGTCTCCTCGCCCGTAAACGCAAAGATCGGCGCCTTCTCAGGACGCATACTCGCCACATAGTTCCCCAATACCCCGCGATCCGTAAATACCACGATACTCGAGTTCGCAATCGAGTTCGCCAATGCCACCGCCGATCGCACGGTCTTCTTCTTTCGCGTGTCCAACCGCGCAGCTTCCGAATAACCCGCTCCGCCACTCGCCTCGATCCGCCGCGCAATCGTGTCCAACGCCCGCACACACGCCGACGCATGCGCCCCGATACTCGTCTCCCCACTCAACATCAACGCATCCGCTTGCTCGTAAACCGCATTCGCCACATCCGTCACCTCCGCCCGGGTCGGAACCGGATTCTCAATCATCGATTCCAGTAAGTGGGTCGCCACAATCACCTTCTTCCCCAAAGCATGACATCGCTTCACGATGATCCGTTGCACGATCGGCATCTCCTCCATGTGCACCTCAATCCCCAAATCCCCCCGCGCCACCATCACCCCGTCCGAAGCCATCACGATCTGATCCAAATGCTTCACCGCCTCCTGATCCTCGATCTTCGCAATGATCTCCGCATGACTCCCCGCCTTCTCCAATAAGCCCCGCAATTCCTCCAAATGCGCCGCATCCCGAACAAAACTCATCGCCACAAAATCCACCCCCACTTCCCCGGCCAACTCAATATCCTTCAAATCCTTCTCGCTCAATCCCGGCAAACTCACCCGGATGCCGGGTAAATTGATGTGTCGGCGCGATCCCAGCTCGCCCCCTGCAATCACCTCACAAGTCACCCGCTCCGCATCCTTGGCCTTCACCTTCAAGTGAATCACCCCGTTGTCCACCAACACCAAATCTCCCACCGCCAAATCACCACCCAAACCCGCATAGTTCACCGAAGTCGAACACGCCATCGCCGGCGTCGCATCACCCAGCGTGATTTCCATGCCATCCCCCGGCTCCAAATCAATCGGCTCCTTAAGCTCCCCCGTTCGAATCGATGGCCCCGTCAAATCCATCAAGAGCGCCGCCGGAATTCCCGCCTCCTCACTCACCGATCTCACCGCCTGCGCCACTTCCCGCACCCAATCCGCCTTCGCATGCGTCATGTTTAACCGCAACACGCTCGCTCCCGCCTCCAACAACTCGCGAATGTCTTCCGCCGTCTCCGTCGCCGGCCCCAAAGTCGCAATGATCTTTGTCTTCCGAAGTATTCCTTCCATGTCGTTCACCGCCCGAATCCTATACCATCCCCTCCGCCCGACAACGCCCTTCTCGTATCATTTTTGCCGCTTGCCGTCCCCCGCCGCCACCACCCCCACTTGCGCCGCCGCGTCCGTCCCCTTCCATAACGTCAATACCGACATCGATCGCTTCGCCACCACATGTCGCCCCCCACCCGTAACCAAACGCTCCCGCTCGCTGAATCCGCCCACCCGAACCGTCTCCAAAACGTCCCGCCAGCGAACATCCTTCGACCCCGGCACAACAAAACTCCTCTGACGCGCAGTCGCATTCATCAAAAACAAAAGCGACCGCGCACGGCGATCCGTCCGCCAATCTTCGGCATCCGCCGCCGCGCTCCCGCTCACCACAATCGCAATCTCCCCCGGCGCATCCCGATGCCACTGATCATCCCCCATCGGCCGTCCCTTCACATCAAACCAAGCCACATCCTTGATCTGCTCCCCCCTCAATCTCTCCCCGTGAAAGAACCCCGTCCGCCGACACACCGTCTGATCCTTCCGAAACTGCACCAACCGCCGCACATACTCCAGGAATCGCTCCTGACTCCGATCCAAGTCCCAGTCCAACCAACTGATCTCATTGTCCTGACAATAGGCATTGTTGTTCCCCCCCTGGCTGCGCCCTAGCTCGTCCCCCGCGCAAATAAACGGCACCCCGTGAGACAACAACAATGTCGCGAAAAAATTCCGCCGCTGCTGATACCGCAATGCATCGATCGCGTCATCCTTCGTCGAACCTTCCACCCCGCAATTCCACGAGCTGTTGTGATTGTCGCCGTCACGATTCTCTTCCCCGTTCGCCTCGTTGTGCTTCTCGTTGTAACTGACCAGGTCGGCCATCGTAAACCCGTCGTGTGAAGTAACGAAATTGACGCTCGACTGCGGACGCCTCCCACTGTGCCCAAAAATATCCTCACTCCCGCTGATACGCGAAGTAAAGGCCGGCAGCATTCGATGATCTCCCTTCCAAAATTGCCGCACAACGTCTCGAAAATTGCCGTTCAACTCACTCCACGCATCCGGAAAATTCCCCAACTGATACCCTCCATCCCCGATGTCCCAAGGCTCAGCAATCAATTTCACCCGTGATAACACCGGATCCTGCTGAATCGCTTGAAATAATGCCGCCTCCTTGCTGAATTCCGGGTTCACCCGACCCAGTGTCGCCGCCAGATCAAAACGAAAACCATCCACATGCATCTCTTCCACCCAGTACCGCAGACTGTCCATCACAAGCCGCAAAACCGGCGGCCCCGAAGTGTCCAAGGTGTTCCCCGTCCCCGTAAAATCGTGATACCTCGCCGCATCCTTCTTGCTCAACCGGTAATACGAAACATTGTCAAAGCCCCTAAAACTCACCGTCGGTCCCTCGTGATTCCCCTCCGCCGTGTGATTGTAAACCACATCCAAAATCACCTCTAAACCCGCCGCATGGAAACGCCGCACCATTTCCTTGAACTCACGAACCGTTTCACCCGCACTCGCCCCCGCTCTCGCGTACCCCGCTTCCGGCGCAAAAAACGCGGCGGTGTTGTATCCCCAATAATTCGTCAATCCTTTCGCCAATAAAAACCCGTCCTCCAAATGCTGGTGCACCGGTAACAACTGAACAGTCGTAACCCCCAGTCGCCTCAAATACTCAATCATTACGTCGGAACCCAAGCCCGCATACGTCCCCCGCACGCCTTCCTCCACTCCCGGATGCCGCATCGTCAGCCCCCGGACATGCCCCTCATAGATGATCGTCTCCTCCATCGGAATCTCCGGCCGGCAATCCCCTTGCCAGTCGAATTCAGTATCAATAATCACCCCCTTCGAAATAAACGGCGCACTGTCCGACCAATCCGGCTCGTCGTCATCCCCACCATACATCGAGGAATGCCACACACTCTTCCCCGAAAGCGCCCGCGCATAGGGATCGATCAACAATTTGCTCGGATTGAAGCGATGCCCGTGCGCCGGTTCATACGGACCGTGCACCCGGTATCCGTATTCCATCCCCTCCAACGCTCCCTCCACGCCCACATGCCATACCCCGTCGTCCACATTCGGCAACCGTACCGTCGCTTCCGCACGCTCAGGTCGCCCCGGCCGATACAAACACAAATCCACCGCTGTCGCATGCCGCGAAAACACCGCAAAATTAAAACCACCCGGTCGATTCGTATCCGCACTTACCCCCAGCGGAAAGGATCGCCCCCGGTAGACCGATATTTCGCAACCGTTGTTCGCCCCCATCCCAAATATTCCGCCGGTCCGCCCGGCTCGCGTCTTCTCCTAACGCACCATCTCGGCCTTCGCAACCGCTTCCGCCTCGTCATCGTCCCCGGGAGGCGGCGCCGGCTTGCTCTTCGGCTCAACCTTCAGGAACTTCGGCTGATACACCGGCCAATTCTTCATGATCTCCTTCGCTTGCTCGCTGTCCGTGTAATCGCCGTGCTGGTAAATCAACTCCTGCAGGGCCTTGACGTCCGCCTCCTCCGTTACCGGTCCGGCTTTCACCATTTCCGGATTCATCTTCTTCTCAAAGGAACCGTCCTCGTCCAACACATACGCCACCCCGCCACTCATCCCCGCTCCAAAGTTCTTCCCCGTCTTCCCAAGCACCACCACCAGACCGTTCGTCATGTATTCACAACCATGATCACCCACCCCTTCAATCACCGCCGTCCCCCCGGAGTTCCGCACACAAAAACGCTCACCCGCCATCCCACACCCATACAAATTGCCACCCGTCGCCCCATACATCACCACGTTCCCCATGATGCTGTTCTCCGACGGCACAAATTCAGGATGACGGTTCGCCGGCGGTCGCACGATAATCTCACCGCCACACATCCCCTTGCCCACGTAATCGTTCGCCTCCCCTTCAAGCCGCATCCGCACACCACTCACCAGAAAAGTCCCGAAACTCTGCCCGGCACTCCCCTTAAACTTCAGATCAATCGTCCCGTCCGGTAATCCATGGTTCCCATGCTCATAGGCAATCTGCCCCGATAGCTTGGTCCCCACGTTCCGGTTCGTGTTCACGACCTTATACTCCAGCGACACCGGCGTCTTGTCGGTAATCGCATCCTTCGTCTGCTGAATAATTCGGTCGTCCAAAGGATGCGCATGAATCCCGTCGTTGCGGTCATTCAAACATATCCTCGGAATATCCTCGTGGGCCTCTTCCGCCACATCCTTCAATATCTTGCCGAAATCCAACAAGTTCGCCTTCGGATGATCGGGCACTTCCCGCACCTTCAAAAAGCCGGGCCGCCCAATCAAATCATCCAGCTTCCGCACGCCGAGACTCGCCATAATCTCCCGCGTCTCCTCGGAGACCGCATTGAAATAGTTCACCACGTTCTCCACGGTCCCCTTGAACTTGTCGCGGTATTTCGGGTCCTGCGTCGCGATCCCCACCGGACAGGTGTTCAAATGACACTTCCGCACATACACACACCCCATCGCAATCAACGCAATCGTTCCAAAATTGAACTCTTCCGCCCCCAATGCAGCCGCATGGATAATGTCCAATCCCGTCCGCAAGCCCCCATCCGTCCGTAAGGTCACCCGGTCCCTCAGCCCATTCAACATCAATACTTGCTGCGTCTCGGCCAACCCAATCTCCCATGGCAACCCCGCATGCTTGATCGAACTCAATGGCGAAGCACCCGTGCCGCCTTCATGGCCGCTGATGAGTATGATATCCGCATTCGCCTTCGCCACCCCGGCCGCAATCGTCCCCACCCCCGTCTCCGCCACTAACTTCACGGTCACCCGCGCGCGAGGATTCACTTCCTTCAGGTCGTGAATCAATTGCGCCAAATCCTCGATCGAATAAATATCATGGTGCGGCGGCGGGCTGATCAATGGCACCCCGGGCTGCGTATGCCGCAACCGCGCAATCAATCCGTTCACCTTGTGCCCCGGAAGTTGACCACCCTCGCCCGGCTTCGCCCCCTGCGCCATCTTGATCTCAATCTCTTCCGCGTTCGCCAGATACTCCGCCGATACGCCAAATCGACCCGATGCCACCTGCTTGATCTTGCTGTTCGCCCAACGCCCGTCTTCCCAGCGCTTGAACCGCCTCGGGTCTTCCCCGCCTTCGCCGGAATCCGATTTGCCGCCAATCTGATTCATCGCAATCGCCAAGGTCTCATGCGCCTCGGGACTGATCGCCCCCAACGACATCGCCGCCGTCGTGAATCGCACCCGAATGTCTTCAATCGGCTCCACGTCGTCCACCGCGATCGGACCCGAATCCCGGGGCACCAAATCAAACATGTCATGCAACGCGACCGGCCGGTTCACCTTCAGCGCCGCCACATACTCCTCATACTTCGCCTTGTCGTTCTCTTTGACAAATGCATGAAACGGTTTGATCACCTGACCGGTCACCGAACGCATCTCACCGTCCCGGCGCGCCCGCAAATAACCGGGATCAGCCAGTTTTGGTGCGGGCGCCTCTTTCCCCTCCTCCGCCGGAACCGGCGCATACGCCATCCGATGGCGCGTCATACTCTCCTCGCCAATCTCCCGAAAACCGATTCCCCCCAACTGAGACGGCGTTCCCGCAAAACAACGCTCGACCAACTCAGCGCCCATTCCCACCGCCTCGAAAATTTGCGCCCCCTGGTAGCTGTTCAATACCGAGATACCCATCTTCGACATGATCTTCAGCAAGCCCTTCTCCAACGCGGCCACGTAATTCTTCACCCCGTCGATGTAACTCAATCCTTCCAACTTGTTCCGCGGATCGTTCGACACCACCTCACGCACCGTCTCAAACGCCAGGTAAGGACATACCGCCGTCGCTCCAAACCCGATCAAACACGCAAGGGAATGGACGTCCCGCGCCTCCGCAGTGTCCAAAATCAAGCTCGTAAGCATCCGCTTCTTGCGTCGCACCAAATGATGATGCACCGCCCCCGTCGCCAACAACGACGGAATCGGCACCCGCTCATGATCCATCGCCCGATCACTCAAAACCAATATCCGCACACCATCATCCACCGCCGCTTCCGCCTCAGCCGATATACGCTCGATCGCCCCTTCCAATCCCTCCGCGCCTTCCGCCGCCGACCAGGTCATATCGATCGTTGCCGCGGGATACTCATCGCTGATCGCCTTCACCGCTTCCAGCTGATGGTCCAACAAAAACGGACTCTCCAGGTGAATCACCCGGGCGTGCTCAGGCGTCTCCGCCAAAAGATTTCGCTCCCGCCCCAAATCCGCCGCCAATGACATCACCAGACGCTCGCGAATCGGGTCAATCGGCGGATTGGTCACCTGGGCAAACAACTGCTTGAAATACGTGGACAACGGCTTGCTCTTCAAAGACAAAACCGACAACGCCGCATCGTCACCCATGCTGTAGGTCGCCTCCATACCGTCCCGCAACATCGGCGTCAATACCATCTCCACCTCTTCCTTGTTGTATCCACACGCAATCTGACGCTGCGTCACCGTCAAAATATCCAACTCCTCCACCGGTTCCACCGGCTCCGGCGAAACCTTGTCCTTCAAATCGAGACGATGCTCGTCAATCCAAGCCCCATAAGGCTGCGCACTCGCGAGACGATGCTTGATGTCCCCGTCCCGAAAGACCACCCCCTGTTCCATATCCACCTCGATCATCTGCCCCGGACCCAATCGCCCCTTCTCAATCACCGTCGCATCATCCAATTCCACCACGCCCACTTCCGAGCCCAACGAAAAGATGCCGTCCTCCGTCAACTTATACCGGATCGGCCGTAGACCATTCCGATCCAGACTCGCCGCCACGCGAATCCCATCCGTATACGCCAGCGCCGCCGGGCCGTCCCACGGCTCGCTGAAACAACGGTGATACTGGTAAAACGCCTCCTGCTCCGCCGTCGTGTCCGGATCAATCTTCCACGCCGGAGGCACTAACATGCTCATCGCATGCGAAACCGAACGCCCCGACAAAACCAATAACTCCAGGGCCCCGTCCAAACTCGCCGAATCAGATGCCTCTCCATCCAATAAATTGCGAAGCAAATCCACATCGTCCCCCCATACCTCACTCTTGAAATACCCCTCCCGGGCCGACATCCAGTTCCGGTTCCCACGCAAGGTGTTGATCTCACCATTGTGCGCCAACATCCGGAATGGCTGACCCAACGGCCACGTCGGAAACGTATTCGTGCTGAATCGCTGATGATACAGACACACCGCCGTTTCATATGCCGGATCCTGAAGGTCCGCGTAAAATTTCTCCAATGCCGTGGCAATCAACAACGCTTTGTAACTGATCAATCGATGAGAAAAACTTGAGACATAAAAATCCTCGATCCCCTCACCCGCGGATTTCATCTCAATCTCGCGACGCGCCAAAAACAACCGCCGCTCAAAGTCATCATCCCCCACACCATCTGGTCGCTTCACCAGGAAATGCACAATCTTCGGCATCGTCCCCCGGGCCTTGTCCCCCAACGCATTCTCATGCACCGGCACGTCCCGCCACCCGATCAACCGCAACCCGCGATTCCGAGCAATCCCCTCCGCTAAAACACGCGCCTTCAATTGCGCTTCCTCGCTTCCGCGAGGCAGAAAAAATACTCCCACCCCAAGGTCCTCAGCCCGATCCAGGGTCACCCCCATCTTCTCCACCTCCGGAAGCAATATCCCATAGGGAATATGCGTCAAAATCCCCGCACCATCCCCCGTCTTCTGATCCGCGTCGATCGCGCCACGATGAATCACATTGCAACACGACTGAATTCCATACCGAAGCACCCGATGACTCCGCTCCCCCTTCGCATGCGCCACCACCCCCACCCCGCAGGCATCCCGCTCGAGCTCCGATCGATGCAACGTCCCTTCCGCCTTCAGCTGTTCCTGGTAAAACTTGTTCATAACTGGCTGTTTCCGCAGCACGATGGTGGCGCTCCCGCTGCCCGACGCCAATCCGCCGGACGATCACCGCCCGCCCTGGGCTCCCATCCGGGACGGCCCATTCGCTAGAGCTCGATGCAAGGGGATCGCTGGCCACTCCTCGCTGCCAACGTAACGTGCCCTATCCTAGCCATTTTGGCCCCCGGCGCAACCCCCGTCACCCCATTCTACAATCCATATCTTATGGAAAATATGGAAATTAATGGCCGCCCATCCCTCATCGCCCTCAGCGCTCCGTGTCCGGATAACTCCCCAATAACTTCACAAACCGACAATGCTTCTCCAATTCCTCCAACGCCGTCACCAACCCTTCATCCTCACAATGCCCCGCCACATCCACAAAGAAAAAATACTCCCACTCCCGACGCTTCGACGGACGACTCTCAATCTTCGACATGTTGATCTCAAACTGATTGAACGGCTTCAACGCATCATACAATGACCCCGGTTCGTCCCTCACCGAAAACATAATCGACGTCCGATCCTTCCCCGTCGCCGGACAGGTCCGCTTTCCCAAAACCAAAAACCGCGTCGTGTTCGTCGTGCTGTCCTGAACCGACTCCTCCAATATCTCCAAACCATGCACATCCGAAAGCAACGCACCTCCCAACACCGCATACCCCTCCGCACCCTGCTCCTCCGCCACCTTGGCCGCCGCCGCCGTACTCGACGCCTCAATCAAGTCCGCATTCGGAAAGTTCTGATGAATGTAATCCCGGCACTGACCAAATACCTGCGGATGAGAAATCAATTTCGTAATCTTCTCCCGCGGAATCTTCGCCATCAGATTGTTCTCAATCCGCAACAGTATCTGCGCGCAAATCTTCAAGTTCGATTCCGCAAACAAATCTAGAGTATGTGTCACCGCGCCTTCCGTGGAATTCTCAATCGGCGCCACCCCATAATCCGCCTTCTCCCGCGTCACCCGATCAAACACATCACTCAAATTCGCCTGCGGCACGTACTCCACGCTCGCTCCAAACTTGCTGATCGCCGCTTGATGCGTCCAAGTCCCCTCCGGCCCCAAATAAGCAATCTGAAGCCCGCGCTCCAAATCCAACGACGCCGACATAATCTCACGATAGATCGCCCGAATCGCCTTCTCCGGCAGCCGCCCCTTGCTCTTGACCAGCAAAGACTGGAGCAACTTCTCCTCGCGCTCCGGCGCATAAATCTCCAAGCCCCCCTTCTTCTTGATCTCTCCCACCTCGTGCACCAAATCCGCGCGCTCGTTCAACAGCGCCAGCAACTGGTCATCCACCCCGTCGATCTTCTCGCGTAAATCTTCCAAACTCATCGCTCACTCCCTCTCATCTCGTTTCCCACCCAACATTCCACTCGATCACTTCTCCTCCACCGGCTCAGGCACCGCACCCTCTTCCTCCGGCGCGTCCCCGAACGTCATCTGCTCCTCCTCACCCTTGTTAGCCCCCTCGGAAGATGGTTCCGCCTCCGCCGTCGGCAACTCCACCCGCTTCAATTCCGCCGAATTTGGCAAATCCTCCAACCGCTTGATCCCGAAATGCTCCAAAAATAAATCTGTCGTCTCATACAACAACGGCCGCCCCGGCAACTCCGCCTTCCCCCCGATCCGCACCAACCCCCGATCGCCTTGGGGCAGCGACTCAGGTCCTGTAGCTTGCAATATTCCAACTCCAGGACAAAGCTGTCTTTGAAGCGGAAGTATGCCAACCCGCGCACTATGTTCTGATGGCTGGCCTCAGAGATTTTCATAGTCACTGGCGCTTCGTTTTTGATAAACCTGCCACATCCGGAATTCTGGGCGTCTACGACTTTCACGATCGTCAGCTCACTATAAGGCTCTTCGCGATCAAAGGCCAAGTCGACACTGTT
>JBCCIR010000125.1:0-16142 GCA_039028175.1 Verrucomicrobiota bacterium | reverse complement strand
GGGGGGGGCTTTGGCCGGGGTTTTCGGTGCGGGGTATTTGTGGGGGGGGGGGGGGGTTGGGGGGGGGGACGGCGGCGTTTTCGCCGCCGCGGTTTGCGGAGTTGGACAGTGTGGGGGCGTTCAAGGAGTTTGGGGATCGGGTGCGGGAGGTGACGGGGGGGATTCCTATTGGGTTCAAGCTTTCGGCACAACATGTGGAGAAGGATTTGGATTTCGCGCTCGAGGCGGGGGCGGATTACATCATTTTGGATGGGCGCGGGGGTGGGACGGGGTCGGCGCCGACGATTTTTCGGGATCACATTTCGGTGCCGACGATTCCAGCCTTGGCGCGGGCGCGGCGGCACTTGGACAAATGTGAGGCGCGTGGGGTGACCTTGATTGTGACGGGGGGATTGCGGACGGCGCCGGATTTTGTGAAGGCGTTGGCATTGGGGGCGGACGGGGTGGCGGTGTCGAATGCGGCGATGCAGGCGATCGGTTGTATCGCGATGCGGGCGTGCAGTTCGAACAATTGTCCGGTGGGGATTGCGACGCAGCGGGAAGATTTGCGGAAGCGATTGGAGGTGGCGAAATCGGCGACGCGATTGAAGAATTATTTTGAGGGGACGGTGGCGTTGATGAAGGTGTTGGCGCGGGCGTGCGGGTATGATTCTTTTGCGAAGTTCAATGTGGAGGATTTGTCGACGTTTGACCGCACGATGGCGGATTTGAGCGGGGTGGGTTTTGCCGGGGTCCGGGAGTAGCCAAAAGCGGGAGTCTCCTTTTCCCGAAGGCTCGGCGGTGGGGTGTTGATCAACTATCGATCGACCTCTATTTTACGAAGAAGGGCGCGGAATTCCGCGCCCTTCTTGAAGAGATTAGCAAGCCGGGGGCACTGCGCCCCGGGGCTCGCATGTTGAGTAGGCTAGTCGTTAGGCCCGTCGACGGCGTTGAAGAATCATGCCGCAAAGCCCGGCCGCGGCCAACATCGCCCGACTGGGTTCGGGAACGACAGTGAAGGTGTAGGTGGCACTCTGGCTTTGGACGCCATCGGTGATGTGGAGACCGCTGAATTCGAAGGTCACGTCATAGGTGCCTTTTTCTGAGAAGACCCAGTTGTAGTGCTCGTGAGTTCCCGCGGCTTGGGAGACGACGTCGGCTGCGGAGATGCCATCGGAACTTGCCATCAGGAAGGTCGGTACTCCGAAGTTGTCGGTCGTGTAGACCGAGAAGTCGCCGGTTCCGCCGCTCAGGCCTGTGAGTGTCATTTCGATGTTGGACAACCAATCGCCGGGATCGAGTTCTTCCAAACCGAATCCAAGGAAGGGAACCGTGGGATCGTTGGTCTGGGGAAAGACGTAAAGGGGAGCTCCCTCAACCACGCCGGTCGGGTCCCAAGCGGCGCCAGCTGCCCGGCTTTCGACCCGGTTCGAAAAGGCGATGATTTCGTCCGGTTCGAATTCCTGTCCTTCCGTTCCAAAATTGGTCGGGACGCCGTTGAGGATGACGGTTTCGTTGTCTTCGCCCAGGTGCCAAGTGGGTTCCATGGTGCCGGGGCCTTCGTATTCAAGGCCGATATCTCCATGGCCTGCAGACCAAATGTCTTGGGCGGAGACAGGCTGAGCAGCGACGAGCAAGCCGAAGGCGGCTGCTCCTGTTATCGCGATGTATCTCTTTTTTACTTTTAGTTTCATTGGTTCATCAGTTGTTTGGTGTTGTTGGTTTTATCATCAGTAAGTGATGCTATCGAGAAGGGTGATGACGACGCGGGCGAAGCGTCTGCCAGATGTGGAAGCGGATACACTGGTGGGGTCCGCGACGACAACCCGCTCCCACGTGTCGTCGATTGAATTCGTCGAGACTATTGTTCCTCCGTCTTGCCAGTTCCCAGGGTCGAGGGTGTCGTTGAATTGCACGGTGTAAACGATCTGGGGATTATTGGCGGTCTTTCGCACGAGGAACTCCAAGTGAAGGCGGTCCGATCCGCCCGAGGGATGGACGGAGGGATAGGGCAACCCTGAGGTTCCTGTCACTGGCACCAGCTCCTTTCGGTCCGGAACTTTGGGAAGAAGATTGAAGGCGTACTCTTCGAGCAGTGTGACATTGTCTTCATCGGAATCCGACATTGGTCCGCTCATGGTGTCGTCGACCAGAGCTGGTCCGGAATAATGCTGGGCGATCCAGTTGGCGTAGGTTCCGATCACGAAGGTGACGTCGAAGGGATCGCTTTGGACGGTTTGACTGTTGGAATCCAGCACGGCGCTCGCTCTCATGGAGACGCGGTAGATGCCGAGCGCCGAGAATCCCCAACTCAGGTGGGTATGGGAGAGTTCAGTGAAGTAGTAGCAGTCGGTGGAGTCGATTCCATTCTCGAAGGTCGACATCCAGACGACCGGGCTACCGCTTTGAATTTGCCAGGCTGAGAAGTGAGGATTTGACGATTGGCCGGCGTAGGTGACGCTTTCCAAGGAGGCCTTGATCCATCGCTGACTGCTTGGGGCGCGAGAATCGCCGGTGGTGCGGATTTTGAAGGTTCCCGAAGACGGTTGATCGCTCCGCATGCCCGGCCACGTGTAGCCGAGATCGCTCTGAGAGTAGATCCAGATTGGGTTACCGTCCGGCACGCCTGTGAAATCAAAGCTGCTGACAGGAGGCTGAACGAAGCGCTCTCCGGCGTCGGGATCGGGGCCATTATCAGGGGGTGGAAGCGGGGGTAGGTCGGGCCGGTCGCGAGCGGGGAGCGCCCCCAGATCGAAAGGTGTTTCGTTGGTCGGGTTATTTTCCGTACCGCCCCAATTGTAGAAGCCTTCCCACACTCCCGTCCCTGTGAGGTAGCGGAAAGTGACGTCAACGTGATCGTCAATTAACTCCGCGCCGCGGCTTTCCGGGAGGGACGCTATGGCTGACAGGAGAATCGCGAGTAGTGTTCTTATATGATGGGGGTGCATGATTCTGGTTGGGAACAATGACTGCTATTTCCGCAGCTGCGGCGGCTCGGCGATGTTGATGCCGTTCTCGATTTGTTCCTTTACGTAAGTTGCTTTCCAGTTTTCGACGTGTCCGTCGGCGAAGAGGTAGTTTGACGAGCCTTTGGTATGATCGTCGTTGGGCTTGCCGGAGCGGTGGCGGTCCGGAGCAATGTCCTTGGTCACGTTGCTCCAATTCGTCCATCGCCGTGAGTGGGTGTGATCCGATGTCACCCCAGGAGGCCAGTCTTCGGACACGATGAACGCGAGGATCGTCTGCGACGGGTCTTCGAGCCGGTTGAGATTGTTCAAACTCTCGCCGATTGGCATGCCAAACGGATCCATCTGTGCGACGAAAACGTAGCTGTTGAGGACATAGCTAGTCCCTTTGGCCTTAAGACGCTCCGGACCCAAGGGGTCGGCCGGGCAGATGCGCACCTCATCAACGTTCTGGAAGTAGTCGTCTAATTGGTAAATCCAAGCGTTTGTAATCGAAGCGGTGTGCGTCGTCTCCGGCAGGTTCATGTTGTTATCCGCCGCGTAGAGGGTGAGAGCGGTTCCGATCTGCCGCATGTTCGACATGCATTTCACCTGCTTTGCTTTGGCGGTGACGTTGCCGTAGGCCATTACCGAGAGGGAGGCGAGAATGGCGATGATCGTCACCACGACGAGGAGTTCGATAATGGTGAAAGCCTGCGCCGGTCGTCGGTGGAAGGGCGAAATAGGAGTGGATATCATGGAGGGGGGGATGACCCAAGCGTTATTGCAAGTTCATTGCAATAACAAGGGAACCGCAATAGTGATGCGATTGCAATAGCAATTTGGATGCATTAGCAGTTTTCGTGCCTGTATCGCCCGACGCCGCTGGCGCTGGCCTAGGAAGGGTGAGAAGGGGAGAATCCCCGGGTCATGCGGATTCTTCTTTGGTGGGAGCGTCCTGGAGGATTTTTTTGATGCGCTCGCGGGCGTCGGGGGGGAGGGGTTCGCCGGGGGTGGGGTGATCGGATTCGTGGAGGCGGCGGGCGAGTTGGCCCAGGAGGGGGAGTTGCTGGACGAAGCGGTTGCAGGACCAGCAGTGGTTGAGGTGGAGCTTGATCTTGATGCAATCCCAGAGGGAGAGTTCGCCGTCGATGTATCGGGACGACTTCTCCATGGCCTCTTGGCATTCCATGAGGCTGAAGATTAGCTTTTGGAGTCGAGACACGTGATGGTGGTGGTGGGTGGCGTTGGGGTCTGGGAGCTTACGGAAAATTTTTAGATCAGGGATCGGGTGAGGGATTGTTTTTGGCGAACCAGTTGGTTTCGAGGCATTGCCGGAGAAGTTTTCGGGCGCGATGGATGAGGACCCAGAGGTTGCTTTTGGTAATGCCGGTGGATTTCAGGATTTCATCGGTGGAGGCACCGTCGACTTCGCGGGCGAGGAAGACTTCGGCGGCTCGATCGGGGAGGCCTTCGATGCATTGGGCGAGGACGGTCTGGAACTCGGTGCGCGAGGCGGCGGCGACGGGGTCGCTGCCCCAATCGGCGGGAGCGTGGTCGGCATTGATGTGGCCCACGGCATCGAAGAGGTCGGCGGGATCTTCGCCGGGAGCGGCGAGGTCGGTTTCGGTGATCTCGCGTTTATTTTTTCGCCAGTGTTCGCGGAGTTTGTTTTTGAGGATGCCGGTGAGCCAGGTTCGTTCGGTGGAGCGCCCTTCGAAGCGGTCGCGTGCTTTGAAGGCGGTGAGGAGGGCGTCTTGGACGAGGTCTTCGGCGACGGTGCGATCGCGGACGCGGAGCATGGCATATCCGAAGAGGTAGTCGCCATATTGATCGACCCATTGGGCGGGATCGAGGGTGGGTGGCGACGGGTTGTTCATTGGATGGGGAGCGGGAGGGCGCGAGAGTGATACCATGGGGCGTCACGGGGTTCAATTCTTCCCCGGCTGGGTCGGGGACGGAATAGGGTGGATCAGGGGGGCATTTTTTTGTAATAAGGCGCTTATGAGTGAGTTCGAGGCGATTGAGAAGGTCAGGATGGGGGGGCTTCGGGAGGAGGAGGATTGGGAAGCGTTGCTGGATTCGGTGTTGGCGGCGTTTGATTGTCCGACGGGGACGGTGCATACGGCGTCGAGTGCGGAGGGGCCGTTGATTTTGCAGGCGCAGCGGGGGATTCCGGAAGAATTGATGGGGGTGGTGACGGAGATTCCGATGGGGAAGGGGATTGCGGGGGCGGCGGCGGCGAACCGGGATGCGGTGCAGTTGTGTAATTTACAGGAGGATTTGGGCGGCGTGGCGAATCCGGATGCGCGGAAGACGGAGGTCTCGGGGTCTTTGGCGGTGCCGATGTTGGATGGGGAGGAATTGAAGGGGGTGCTGGGGATCGGGAAGTTTGAGCCTTATGAGTTTGGGGAAGAGGAGACGGAGAAGTTGTGGGCGGTGGCGGAGATGGTGGCTCGGATGACAACGTGAGGTTGTATCTGGATGCGGCCGTGGGCCGTGTAAAAAGTGGGAAAGTAAGAGGTAAAAGGTGGTGGGAGAGGGCGGTGTTGGGGAGCTAGAAAGGGTCAGTCCTCGCTTCGCTCGGAGGCTCGACAGGGGGACGTCTCGCCCCACCTTCGATTTATGGGCGAACGTGATGGCTTGGAAGTCAGTGTGTTCAGCGGGGATTGGGTGGGGAGTCGAGGGCGCGTTGGAAGCGGGGGAGGGCGGTTTCTTCGAAGAGGGTGGGGAGGGCGGTTTGGGAGGCTTCGGCGAGGGGACCGGCTTGGGGGCCGAGGCCGCATTGGATGTAGATGGCTTCGCGGAACATTTCGGCGAGGTCGGCCTGGCAGGTGGCGGGCCATTTTTCGTCGTCGACGTCGGATTGTTTGACGGCGAGTTCGAAGTCGATGAGGCAGACCTCGATGGGGGTGAGGGCGACGATGACGTTGTGGAGGAAGAGGTCTCCGTGGGCGAGGCCGTTTTCGTGGAGTTTGGTGGTTTTGGAGTGGAGTTCTTCGAGGAGTTTCCAGAGGGCGATGAGTTGGGCGGCTTCGGTTTCCTGGGCGACGGGGATATTGGAATCCGGGGGTTCGGAGCCGAAGGGGGAGAGTCTGGGGAAGGGGCGACCGGGGATGAAGCAGGAGCGGAAGGTCGTGCGGGTGGTGCCGATGGGGGCGGGGATACCGATGATTTGGGAGGCGATGGTGTGTTTTTCGAATTCTTTATCGGGGTGTTGGTGGAAGCAGGTGGGGTAGTAGGATTTGCGGAAGTGGACGGGGAATTCTTTGGCGCGGGGGTATTCTTCGCGGGTATCGGCGCCGGCGAGGACGAGGTCGCCCTGGATGAGGGGTTGGTTGTTGGCCATTTTCCGCATGAGCGTGTGGATGATCTGGTCGTGGTCCGGGGGATTCTCGATGAGCGGGAGGTATTGTGGGGCGAGGTCGATTTGGTGCTGTGGGGAGACGGGAATCATGATTGGAGTGGCCTTAGTGGCCGGGAAAAACTGGCATTTTGGTGCGGAAAAAGGCGGACATTGGCATGATGTGTGCTTTTATTTGGCCCGCTGACCGAGGACCCGGAGGGTTCTTTGCAGCCTTCAACCAACCAAACGTAACACTTCAACTACCCTAAACGCTATGACTGGCAATTCATCTAGATTAGAAGCGGTGTCAAACGCGATCAGTCGCGCCGAGACGCCGGACCCCATCGATTACGCCGAAGATCCCTTGGGCGGTCTTTTTGGCATCAACACCTTCAACCTGGCCGTGATGAAGGAGAAGCTTTCTTCTGAGACATACGGCAAGATGATCGCGACGATCGAGGATGGCAGCAAGCTCGACGTGAGTATCGCCGACGAGGTGGCGGATGCGATGAAGGAGTGGGCCCTTGAGAAAGGCGCGACGCACTTTACGCACGTGTTTTATCCCCTGACGGGATACACGGCTGAGAAGCACGACAGTTTTTATGATCCGGGCGCCGACGGGGCGACGGCGATTTCCAAGTTCAAGGGGAAGACCCTTGTTCAGGGTGAGCCGGACGCGTCATCGTTTCCGAATGGAGGTATTCGGGCGACGCACACGGCGCGTGGATACACGGCGTGGGATCCGACGAGCGCGGCTTACATCACTGAGAATCCGAGCGGGACGACCCTTTGCATTCCGACCTCTTTTGTTTCGTGGACGGGCGAGGCCTTGGACAAGAAGACGCCGGTTTTGAAGTCGATGCAGGCGTTGGACAAGCAGGCCCGCCGGATTTTGAAGCTCTTTGGTCATGAAGAGATTGCTCACATTTCCGCGAGTGCCGGTCCGGAGCAGGAGTATTTCCTGATCGACAAATCGTTCTTTTATGCGCGTCCCGACTTGCTGGCAGGTGGCCGGACGGTCTTTGGCGCGGCGCCTCCGAAGGGGCAGGAGTTTGACGATCATTACTTCGGGGTGATTCCGGAGCGGGTGATGTCGTTCATGTATGAAGTAGACCGGGAGCTCTTCAAGCTGGGCATCCCTTCGAAGACTCGTCACAACGAAGTGGCGCCCGGGCAATTTGAGATTGCACCGGTATTCGAGTCCGCGAATGTCGGTTCGGATCACCAGCAGTTGATTATGACGACTTTGAAGAAGGTGGCGGACAAGCACGGCTTGGTTTGCCTTCTTCACGAGAAGCCTTTTGCGAACCTGAACGGTTCGGGGAAGCATGTGAATTGGTCTTTGGGCAATTCCACGCAGAAGAATCTGCTTGATCCGGGTGAGACGCCGCATGAGAACGCGCAGTTCCTTGTTTTTGCGGGAGCGGTCATCCGTGCGGTGAGCAAGTATGCGACGCTGTTGCGTGCGGTGGTGGCGACTGCTGGGAACGACCATCGCCTTGGGGCCAATGAGGCGCCTCCGGCGATTCTTTCGATTTTCCTTGGCGATCAGCTTGCGGATGTCTTTGAGCAGATCAAGGGCGGCGGGGCGACCACGTCCAAGCCGAGCGGCATTTTGAAGATCGGAGTGGATGCCCTACCGGATCTTCCGAAGGATGCGGGCGACCGGAATCGGACGAGTCCGTTTGCGTTCACGGGGAATCGTTTCGAGTTTCGCGCGGTCGGGTCCAATCAGTCCATCTCCGGGGCATTAACGGCGATGAACACGATTGTGACGGAGTCTTTGGACTATTTCGCGGGTCGTCTTGAGGCGGCGAGCGATTTGAATACCGAGATTCAGGCGATTTTGCAGGAAGTCATGGAAGAGCACGGCAACGTGATCTTCAACGGGGATGGTTACTCCGAGGACTGGCATGCGGAAGCGGAGAAGCGTGGTCTTCCCTGCCTGCGGACGACGGCGGATGCGCTTCCGGTGTTGATCAGCGACGAAGTGGTCGAGTTGTTCGAAAAGTATGAAGTGCTTTCCAAGGTGGAACTTGAAAGCCGGCATGAGATTTACTCCGAGCAGTATTGCGGCGTGATCAATGTCGAAGCGAACGTGGCGACGGAGATTGCCAAGACGATGGTTTATCCGGCTGCGGCCCGGTATTTGTCCGAGGTGACGGGCGTCATTTCCGATGCGAAGGCGGTCGGCCTGGATGTGAGTTCGGAGACTGCCAAGACGGCGGCCGGGCTGGTAAACGACCTGGAGTCGGCGATTGCCGAGTTGGAGAAGGCGCATGCGGCGGCGGGCGAAGAGCCTCCGGCGTGGGCGAATTCGGTCTTACCGGCGATGTTGAAGCTTCGGGAAGTGGTGGACACCCTGGAAGGGGTGGTTGCCGACGACCTGTGGCCCTTGCCGACTTACCAAGAGATCTTGTTTATTAAGTAAGGATCGTGTAAGAATCTTACTCTTCCGCAGAATAAGGGGTTATTTTGCGGATTCTATGAGCGGGTCCTCGCGGGGGTGAGGGCCCGTTCATTTTTTTGGGGGGGTGCGAGAAGCTAGGAGCCGGGTACTCGCTTACGCTCGCACCGACGGAGCATGGGGGAGCAAGGCAGTACTCGCTCACGCTCGCACCTACGGAATGGGTGAGGGTTTTACGCGGTGGCTTTGGAGAGGGCTTGGTCGAGATCGGCGGTGATGTCGTCGATGTCCTCGATGCCGATGGAGAGGCGGACGAGTTCGGGGGTGATGCCGGCGCCGGCTTGTTGTTCTTCGTTGAGCTGGCTATGGGTGGTGGTGGCGGGGTGGATGGCGAGGCTTTTCGCATCGCCGACGTTGGCGAGGTGTGAGAAGAGCTCCAGTGATTCGATGAATTTGACGCCGGCTTGTTCTCCGCCCTTGATGCCGAAGACGACCATGGCGCCGCCTTTGCCCTTCAGGTATTTTTGATTATTTTCAAATTCCGGATCGTCTTTGAGGCCGGGGTAACGGACCCATTCGACATCGGGATGGCCTTGGAGGTATGCGGCGACGGCACCGGCGTTTTCGCAATGTCGTTCCATGCGGAGGGGGAGGGTTTCGATGCCCTGGATGAACTGCCAGGCGTTGTCGGGCGAGATGCAGGCGCCGAGGTTTCTGAGAGGGACGGTGCGCATGCGGAGGAGGTAGGCGAGGGGGGCGAGTTCCGGGGGAAGATCGTGTCCCCAGCGGAGGCCGTGGTAGGAGGTATCGGGGGTGTCGAAGAGCGGGTGTTTCCCGGCGCCCCAGTTGAACTTGGCGGCGTCGACGACGATACCGCCGATGCCGATGCCGTGTCCGCCGAGCCACTTGGTAAGCGAGTGGATGACGACATCGGCGCCGTGGTCGATGGGGTTGCAGAGGTATGGGGTGGAGAAGGTGGCGTCGACGAGGAGGGGGAGGCCGTGGTCGTGTGCGACCTTGGCGACGGCCTCGAGGTCGGTGACTTCGCAGGCGGGGTTGGAGAGCGTTTCGCAGAAGACGGCGCGTGTTTTGTCGTCGATGGCATCGGCGAAGTTTTGCGGGTCTTGGGAGTCGACGAATTTGACGGTGATCCCGAGGGTGGGGAGGATGTCGTTGAACTGGGTATAGGAGCCGCCGTAGAGGTTGCGGGCGGAGACGATGTTATCGCCGGCTTGGGCGAGATTGATGATGGAGTAGAAGACGGCGGAGGTGCCGGAGGCCACGGCGAGGCCGGCCATTTCGTGGGCGCCTTCGAGGAGGGCTACGCGTGATTCGAGCACGGCCTGGGTGGGGGTCATGATGCGGGAGTAGATATTCCCGAGTTCTTTGAGGGCAAAGAGATTGGCGGCGTGTTCGGTGCTATCGAAGACGTAACCGGTGGTGCGGTAGACGGGGACGGCGCGGGCGTTGGTGGCGGGGTCGGGTTGTTGGCCGCCGTGGAGGCAAAGGGTATTGAGTTTCATTGGTATTGGAACTGGTTTGTTTGAACAGGAGGTAACAGAGATAACTGAGGATTAATTGAGTTATGTGATAAGGGGCGGAGGCTGGCAGGTCGAGGAAGAAGTAGACGCCTGTCGCGACGGGCTTTGGCAGGAAGCGGCAGCGCGGGAGCGCTGCCCTCCAAGATTTAGACACATCCTAGGAGTCTTTTTTGTCGCCGGCGAGGAGGACGACGAGGATGAGGCGGCCGTTGCGCCATTTGGGGCCACCGATGAAGAGGGGGCTACCGGCTTCGAGGACGGCGTCGGCTTTGGCGATGACGTCTTCGTCGTGCCAGAACTGGAGGTGGAGGAGGAGGCGATCTTCGGGGTCGCGGCCTTTGGAGTCGATCTTGGCGAAGAGGTGTTTGGAGGGGACGACCCAGGATTCGTATTCGCGGAAGATATCCTGGGTGTGTTCACCGAGGAGGATGAATTTTTTATCGGGGAAGACTTTACCGAGGCGGGTGCTGATGTCGTCGAAGGCGACAGCGTTGGTGGCGACGCCATCGGGGAGGTCGGTTTCGGCGGGGTCGGCGGCGTAGACGAGGGCGCCCCAGACCTTGGCGTCGCTGGCGGGTTTGGCGCCGGCGGGGGAGTTTTGGGCGGACGCGGGGTTGATCGCGAGGAGGAGGGGGGAGGCGATGAGGGTGATGATGAGGGGCAGGCGCATGGAGAGCGGCGGGGAGTTTTTGTGGGAAGGGTTTAAAATTTCAGTTCACGAAGGCGGGGTTGGGCGGCGTGGTCGATGGCGAGTGCGAGGATGGGTTTATTATTGGGCGAGTAGAGGGTGAAGTGGGAGGCGCCTTCGCCGGGGGTATAACCGACGGCTTGGACGCCGGTGATATTTTGTTGGGCGGGAATTTCGGCGAGGCCTTCGATGAGGAGGACGGTGGCATCCGCTTCGTCTGAGTAGAAGGTTTTTGCTTCGAGGGCGGGGTTTGGGGTGTAGGTGCTGACGATTTTGCTTCCGCCGACGGGGACGTTGACGAAGAGCAGGGTGACGAAGACCGCGATGACGGCGAGGGCGGCGATGGGGGCCAGTTTTTTGAAGAACATGAAGCGCGGGAACATGGATTCGGCGAGCGCTTCCTGCCGGGCGGCGGTCGCGGCGGGGGATTCGTCCTCTTCTTCGATGCGTTTGTTCAGCTGGTGATTGAAGAAGTCGGCGTAGGGGATTTTTTCTCCGGAATCGAGTTCTTTACGGAGGAGGTGGCCGAGGGATTCGGACTGGGATTTGGCCTCGCGCAGTTCCGGGTGGGCGTCTAGGAGGTCCTGGACGTCGGCGTCGGAGAGATCGCCGTCGATCCATTGGGTGATGCGTTCTTCGTCTTGTGGATTCATGGTTGCAGGTCTTCGAGCATAGTCTGGAGTTTTTTGCGGGCGTAGAAAAGCCGGGACATGACGGTGCCGATGGAGATGTTTAATATATCGGCGATTTCCTGATAGCGACAGCCTTGGATTTCCTTGAGGAGGATGACGTCGCGATGGTCGGGTGAGAGTTGGTCGATGGCGGATTCGATGCGGATTCGGAGTTCGGATTTTTCGAGGTCCTCATCGGGTTGGGAGATGTCTTTGGGTGCGGTGGGGGCGGTGGCGACGACTTGATCGGACTTGATGGTTTCGTCGAACTCGGTGCCGCTTTGGATTTTCTTTTTGCGGAGCCAATCGTAGGTGACGTTGTGGGTGATGCGGTAGAGCCAGGTGTAGAAGTTTGAGCGGGCTTCAAATTTGGGGAGGGCTTTCCATGCTTTGAGGAAGGCATCCTGGGCGAGGTCCCATGCTTCGGCCTGGTTATGGATGATATTGACGATCATGGCGTAGACTTTTCCGCGGTATCGGGTGACGAGCACGTCGAACGCGGCCATGTCGCCTTGTTGGCTGAGGCGGACGAGTTCCTCATCGGGAGGTCCTTCGTCGGCGTCGGCATCGGGCGAAGCGGCAGGCGGGTTTTGTGACCGGCGCCCGTCGTTCTCAATCGTGGAGTTGGACGGGATTGGGTCGGGATTATTCATGCGGGATGGGGGAGTATAGCGGAAAAGTGGGGATGGGTGGGGAAAAACTGTAGGGAGAGTGGGTTTGGCAGGGTGTGAGGGCGGAGAATTCGGGTTGATTTTAGGGGAGGGGGTATGGTATTGAGGCTGACAAAGCGGTGGCGATTTCCGACCGCTTGGAGTGGAGAATGACAATCATTTTTGACGGTCTTGATGTGGGAGCCAGGACGAGACGAAGTTGAAGCGGAGATAGGGAGGGGGGTTTATTGGAAGTGGGCGGGGTTGATATTGGGGCCGGCGTTGGTCTTGGCGGGGCTGGTTTTTTACTATTTGCATCGTGACAAGGCGGGAATGGAGCGTGAGAAGCTTGACGAGGTGCATGATGAGGGGGAGGTGCACCGAATCCGGGCGGTGCCGCAAAAAAAAGCGTTGCGGGGATGGGATGTTGGCGAAAGGTTTAGGGTAGCCGAGGCGGAAAGGTTGTTGCCCGGCGGTAACCCCCTGATGTGACGAATTGATTTAGCGATGGGCATCTATCTCAAGTGGTCGAGCATCATATTGCTCCCGGCGTTGATTGCGGGGGTGTTTATTTTTTACCAGCTGCATCAGCAGAGTGAGACTTCAGTCCGGGAGGATTTGGACCGGTCTTATGATGCGCAGCAGATCAAGCGCTTGGAGCGGCAGCGTGCGGAGAAGGCGCGACTGGATCAGGAGTATCAGCGGAAGCAGCGGCAGCTGTAGCGAGCCGAGCTCCGGATTATCTTTATTGATTGAGGGGGTTGGGGGTGCGCCCGGGGCGTTTGTTGATTTCGATTTCGACGCGGCGGTTGAGAGCTTGTTGTTGGACGTCGCCGCGGGGGTCGACGATGGGGCGTGATTCGCCGAAGCCGACGGTGCGGATGTTGTTGGCTTGAATGCGGAGGGAATTGACGAGCCAGTTACGGACGGCGTTGGCGCGCTGGACGCTGAGTTGGCGATTGTATTCGTCGTTTCCGAAGGAGTCGGTATGTCCTTCGATGATGAACTCGCTATTGGGGTTTCTTTGGATGAGGATGCCGAGGCGCATGAGGGAGAGTTTTGCTTCTTCGCGGAGGTCGTAGCTGTCGTATTCGAAGAGGAGATCGGTGGGCATGAGGATGGGCTTGGTATTGTCGGCGAGGGGGCCGGTCTGGGCGAGGAGGTCGTTTAGGTTACTGAAACCGTCGACGACATGTTCGTTACCGGTGCCTTTGGTGAGGGCCTTGGCGCGTTGGTGGAGGAGGTCTTCCCCGTCGTCGAGGTTGGTGGCGAGGTCGTTGATTTCGAGGGAGGGTTGGAACTCGGAGGCGCGTTTGGAGCTGAGGAGATTTGAGCGCATGGATTTGAGTTCGACTTCGAAGGCTTCCGAGGAGACGGAGGCGACGTTATCGAAGTCTGGTCCGGGCGGTTTGGTATCGCGCATTTTGGGTGTTTCTTCCGAGACGATGCGAGTGGCTTCTTCGACTTGGGGGGTGAGTTTGACTTCCTTGTCGGCGAGCATTTCCTGGAGTTCGAATTCGTCGATGGAGGTATCGACGAGCGGGGTGGGTTCGGCGACGACGGGTTCGGGTTCGGCGGGGGATTCCGGTGTGGCGAGGGGGATTTCTTCGAGGAGTGATTTATCGACGGTGGGGACGCGGGAAGTTTTGAAGGCGAGGACGCGCTGGTCGGGGTTGAGGTTGGTGGCCCAGGTTTCGACTTTGATGACGTCGAAGACGATGATGAGGATGACGTGAAGGAGGACGGAGAGGAGGAGAGCGAGGGAGGTCCACCAGCGCATCCATGAGCGGTCATCGGGGTCGCTCCCGAGAGAGGGGTGCCGGGCGTCTTGCCAGGAGTATTCTGATTCTGCGGCCATGGGCGAAGCGCGATGCGGGTCCGGCGGTGAGGCTGGACGGGTTGGAAAAGGATACGCGAGGGGGGAGGTGTGGCAAAGGGGAAGTTTTTGGAAACTGTGATTGCGAAGGCGGCGGGGGGCGGTAACCTTGCAAGCTCCCGATCCGGGGCGCCGGGGTGGCGAGCCGGGAAGCGGTGGATTTTTGTAAGAAACGAAGCGAGAGCGAACGAAGGAAGCGAGATGTCACAGGATACGGAGCGGATGGAGAAGATCGTGAGTCTGTGCAAGCGGCGGGGATTTATATTTCAGTCGGCGGAGTTGTATGGGGGGATGAACGGGTGTTGGGATTACGGGCCCCTGGGGGTGGAGTTGAAGCGGAATCTTAAGGACTACTGGTGGCGGCGGAACGTGTTGGAGCGGGAGGACATCGTGGGGATGGACGGATCGATTTTGACGCACCAGGCGGTGTTGACGGCATCGGGGCATGTGGGCGGGTTTTCCGATCCGATGTGTGATTGTTTGTTGAGCAAGGCGCGGCTGCGGGCGGATACGATCGACCCGCAGAGCGGGACGGCTTACCGGTATACGGGGGCGCGGCATGAGGAGTCAGATTGGTCGGTGGATCGCGAGTTTGCGGTTTTATTAAAGGAGGGGCAGGACGAGAACAAGGCGCGGAAGACGGCGCTGCAGTTTTATGCGCAGTTTCATCCGGACAAATCGATGTCGCCGAAGGCGATAGAACTGATTGGAGAGGCGACGACGGAGGAGGAAGGGACGACGCGGTTCAATCCGGAGAACGGGTCGCTTTTGACGGAGCCCCGGGAGTTCAACCTGATGTTCAAGACGCAGGTGGGGGCTTCGTCGGCGGAGGATGATCCGAATGCGGTGGCGTACCTGCGGCCGGAGACGGCGCAGACGATCTTTGTGCAGTTCAAGAACATCCTGGACACGTCGCGGCAGAAGTTACCGTTCGGGATTGCGCAGATGGGTAAGGCGTTTCGGAACGAGATCAATCCGAGGAACTACACCTTTCGGTCGCGGGAATTTGAGCAGATGGAGATTGAGTATTTTTGCCGGCCGGAGGATGGGTTGCGTTTGACGGACGAGTGGTTGCAGGTGCGCTTGGATTTTTATGAGGAGATCGGTTTGGATGCGAAGAAGTTGCACGTGTTGGACGTGCCGGATGGGGAGCGGGCGCATTACTCGGAGAAGACGTATGACATCGAGTATGATTTCCCGTTTGGGCAGCAGGAGCTGGAGGGGGTGGCATACCGGACGGATTATGATTTATCGAAGCATCAGGAGCACAGCGGCAAGCCGGTGGAATATTTTGACGAGGCGACGAAGGAAAAGTTTATCCCGCATGTGGTGGAACCGAGTGCGGGGGCGGACCGGACGGTGTTGGCGTTGATATGCGAGGCCTATGACGAGGAGACGGTGACGAATGAGAAGGGGAAAGAGGAGACGCGGGTGGTGATGCGTTTTCATCCGCGGATGGCGCCGATCAAGTGCGGGGTGTTTCCGTTGTTGAAGAACCGGCCGGAGCTGGTGGAGAAGGCGCGCGAGGTGGTGGCCTTGTTGCAGCCGCACATGAATGTGTTTTATGACGAGACGGGTGCGATCGGGCGGCGGTATCGGCGGCAGGACGAGGCGGGGACGCCGTTCGGGGTGACGATTGATTTTGAGACTTTGGGGGACGGTGAGGATGTGGATGTTTCGTTGAAGGGGACGGTGACGTTGCGCGAGCGGGATTCGATGGCGCAGGAGCGGGTGGCAATCGATGATTTGTTAGGGGTGTTGTTAAAGAAGTTGGGATAGGGGCAGCGCGGGAGGTATTGAAATGAAGTGGCGGGTGATTGTGGTGGGGAAGCCGGCGTTGGCGTATGCAAAGTTGGGGGTGGAGGAGTATTTGAAGCGGTTGCAGCGGTATGTGCGGGTGGAATTGGTTTACTTGAAGGATGGGAAGGCGGAGCGGGTATTGGAGGCGAGTGAGGGGTGTCGGCGAGTGGTATTGGATGAGCGGGGCGAATGTTTGTCGACGGAGGCGATTCGGGGGCGGGTGGATGCAGCAGGCCGGG
>JBCCIR010000124.1:0-16533 GCA_039028175.1 Verrucomicrobiota bacterium | reverse complement strand
GTCCCCCACCCACGGCACATGACACTCAATCCGCCGCATCGCCGCAAAGCCTACCCCCCTCCCCCCACACCAAACAACCCAACTCGTCCCCCACTCCCCCCATCCGGTAGGGCGCGGCCTCCAGACGCGCCGGCCTCCCCCCCACGCGAGAATACAATCCCAACCCACCCACAGTCCAACCGTCCAACAGTCCAACGGGTCAACGGGTCAACGGGGCAACGGGGCAACGGGGCAACGGGGCAACGGGGCAACGGGGCAACGGGGCAACGGGGCAACGGGGCAACGGGGCAACAGATAAACAAATTCCCCTCCCCCCATAACCCTCCCTAAACTCCACTCAATTCATGTCCGCTCCAAACCCGCCAACACTCCTCCACGACCCCACAACCCCCGCCACCCCCGCCGCCATCCCCACTTTCGAACGCGTCCTCAAAGAAATCGCCCACGCCCAATCCTCCATCAAAATCCACATGTATGTGTGGCGCAACGACACCATCGGCAATCAGGTCGGCCAGGCCCTCCTCGAGGCCGCCGATCGCGGCGTCAAAATCCACATCCTCAAAGACAACGGCGCCATCATGTATGAACGCATCGAGATGAACCAGAAATCCTTCTTCCACACCGATCTCTCCAATTTCAAAGCTCTCTCTTTCCGCCTCATGAGCCGCTCCTTCCCCGATACCTACGTCAAAGACGAACACACACCGGAGCTCGGCCAAACCCTCGCCAACCACCCCAATGTCTCCCTCACCTGGATCGGCAAAACCCACACCAAATACTATCTCTTCGACAACGAACGCCTCCTCACCGGCTCCATCAATATCGAAGACCGCCACACCGAATACCTCGACTACATGATCGCCCTCGACGGCCGCGATCACATCGACCGCTTCCACTCCCGCCTCGCCAACAAAGTCTCCTTCGATCCCGAACGTCCCGTCGATTTCCTCTGCAACACCCACCATGCCGACGGCGCCAAAACGTTCGAAATCAAACCCGCCCTACTCGCAGCCCTCAACGCCACCCAATCCACGCTCTACATCGAAATGGCTTACCTCGGCGACGACGATATCACTCGCGCCATTATCGCCGCCGCCCATCGCGGCGTGCAAACCACCATCCTCTTCTCCAGGGAAGCCAACATCGGGAACGACATCAACTACCGCACCATCCACCGCATCGCCTCGCAAGCCCCCGTCGAGGTCTATCTCACCCCTCGCATGATCCACTCCAAGCTCATCCGCTTCGATGACACCCGCGTCATCACGGGTTCCTGCAATCTCTCGGTCTTTTCCCTCCAAAAAGCCGGCGAACTCAATCTCAATATCCAAAATCACCCCGATTTCTTCAGAACACTGGACGCCCTCATCCAATCCCGCCTGGAAGCCTCCCAAAAAGTAACCTCTCCCGACGACTTGAAAGCCTACAACCCCTTCGTCGCCGCGCTCCAACAACTTCACCAGAAGTGGAATCCGAATTAGTCCGCCCGACCCGGTCGCAATCAAAATGCCCAGCGGTATCCCTACTAACGGCGCCAACAGCACCGATACTCAACCCCCTAATTCCCATCCCCGAATCGCTCTCCCGTCTCAGGCAATGCCAAGGTCGGCTCCCCCTCGAGATAGCCGAGTTCACGCAAAAACCCGTCCGCTTCGATGAGGGTAACATCCGCCCAAGGCTGCCTGTTGAAAAATCCATGATCCTGCCCGTCGGCGATCCGAACATTCACCGAGTCATCAAGATCGAGATCGGACAGCTTCGCGCTCGCCGCTTCCCACCCGTTCTTCAACCACTTGTCCTCGCTTCCAAAAAAGACGATCGCGGGGGCTAGATCAGCCGTGAGATGTTGCAAGAAGTCGACTTCCGAATCCGTCGCATCCCCGGCACTGAGCGCCGGATTGAACAAAAGGTAGGCCGCGACACTCGTATCGTGCTCGACGGGGTCACTCGGGTCGTTCAATCCGGGATTTGTCGTGGCCAGCAAACTGATATGCCCCCCGGCTGAACCCCCACCGGCAATGATCGTTTGCGGGTCGATCCCAAGCTCTTCCGCATGCTCCTTAAACCAGCGAATCGCACTCTTGGCATCGACAATACAGACACGCTTCCGGGATTCGCCTTCTTTGAGTTCTTTGATCTCGTCGCTGCCGGCCTTTGGGGCAAGCTGGTAAGTCACGGTCGCGGCGACGAGTCCCCTCGTGGAAAAGTAATGGCAAAGATTACGGAACTGTTGCCGATCCCCCCCGCCCCAGCCGCCCCCATGAAACATAATAATCCCCGGCACAGCCTTCGATGCCGGGTCATGATCCTCCGGAAAATAAATCTCAATCTCGCGGGCCTTGTCGCCCTCACCCTTGTAAACGCGCACCTCGCCCCCGGGTGCACTCACAAATTTACCCGCCTCCCCGCCAAGCGCCGATGACACGAGCAGGGGAATGATAATCAAAGAGAGCGGTTTCATGGCATACCCGTGTTCTAAAAATAAAATTGGCAGGAGGAAACTCTACTCAAAAACTCAATATTACTCCAGAGATCAAAGACATCGGCATGACTCCAAGAAGCCGCTCCCAGACAAACGGAAACCGGTCACCGGGAAGTGCCGAACTCTCTCGTCGTGCGCAGCGGGGGTGCAAAACCAATCTCCCTGGCTAATCGCCCTCCCCGTCCCCCCCGCTGCTCACAAATCGATAAATAATCGCGCCTAACACACCTCCCACAATCGGCGCCACCCAGAAAAGCCAAAGCTGGGATATCGCCCAACCACCTGCAAACACCGCCACCCCCGTGCTCCGCGCCGGATTCACCGAGGTGTTCGTCACCGGAATACTGATCAAGTGAATCAAGGTCAAACACAGCCCGATCGCGATCGGCGCCAACCCCGCCGGCGCCCGCTTGTCCGTCGCCCCCATGATCACAAACAAAAACATCAGCGTCAGGACAATCTCAACGACCAGGCAGGACAAAAGCGTATAACCCCCGGGAGAATGTTCCCCATACCCGTTCGACGCAAACCCATCCGCCAATGTGAATCCCGCCTTGCCGCTCGCCACCACGTAAAGAACCGCCCCCGCCAAGATACCCCCCAATACCTGCGCAATGATATACGGAATCAATTCCTTCGACGAAAAACGCCCGCCCACCCAAAGCCCAATCGAAACCGCCGGATTCAAATGACACCCCGAAATATGACCAATCGCAAAAGCCATCGTCAGCAGTGTCAAACCAAACGCAAATGCCACCCCAAGAAATCCGATCCCCAATTCCGGAAAGCCCGCCGCCAAGAGCGCGCTCCCACAACCACCAAACACCAACCAAAAGGTCCCGATTAATTCCGCAGCAAATTTCTTCATAACATTTTCCCTGAAAGGACTTTATAACGGAATCGACTGGTGGCTCCCAGCACAAAATGACCGATCACATCCCCCGAAATCGTGGACGCTCCGCGACATTCAAAGGCTAAACGCTATCGTGAAACCGTCGTGCCCGTGCCGGATCAAAACGTCACCCGCCCCCGCAAACCAAAATAAACCAACACGTCTTTCTCCGGGTTTAGCGCCGGATTCCCTATCAATTGCACACTCGGCGTTAGCGCCAGGTTCTGCGCCGCCTGGAAGCGATAAAATAACTCGCTCGTCCACTGATGCTCCAAACTCGAATCCGCCGGCTTGCCCCAGTTCACCCCAAGCCCCGCCAAATCCTTGCTCCCCGTAAAATACCGCCCCACTCCCGCACTCACCGAATGACTCCACAACGGCGCATCACCATCCCCATAACCCGCTCGCACAAACGGCATCCATCGCTCATTAATGAATCGCGACGCCGACATCGCCACTCCCCAGCCGCTCGGCACTCCGGCATCTGTCCGCTCATCAACGTGCCACGCCGTCACATGAACGTTGTCGAAGAACCGCCGGTCATACGAGGACACCCACCCCAACTCAACATGCTTGAAAAACTCCCCCTCCCCAAAACTCCGAAACGGCGACCGCGTCGGATCACCATTCGCATCCGCAAAACCACCGATAAAATAAACGTGCTCCCCCAGCATTCCCCCCATCGCCGCCCCCAACCCCTGGTTCGGCGCAGGAATCGTCGGGTCCGTCAAAAACGCGAGGTTCTGAAACTGCGTCCAAGGATTCACCAGCCCATAAACATCCAGGTAATCCGTCACATCCACGACGCCCACGATCAAATTCAGCCGCTCCCCCAATCCCTGCCGCCAAAACAAGTTCGTCACTCCCCACCCGTAATCACTGAACGCCGTCCCCGGAATCCCACTGTATCCCGACGCAAACCCCAAATTCTGCGGCGCCACGTCCGTCCCCAGCCGGTGCCGGTTCTCCCCCTTGAAAACCAAAGACCCCGCATACGGCCCATCACGATCCACCAGCGCCCAGGTCCCGAACATCCGCCCAATCCCGCCAAATCCCCGCTTCTCTCCCGAGCTGGACGAAGCCCACATCAATAACGTCGTGTAATCAAAACCCAGCGTCAGGCCGATCTCCTCCCGCAACCCCTCCTTGAACCCAAACCATGGCTCAAGAAACTCATCAAATACCTGGAACCGCGAAACTTCCTCGCGCGTCAACCGATCCTCCGCCAACTGCTCCTCAACGCTCGAAGGCCCCCCAAATCCCCCTCCGGAAACCGGCCCCCCCGCCTCGATGAGCTCCGCGCCGTCCGCGCTTCCCAACGCGCATATTGAAAAGAATACCGCCTGAAATCCCCTCGCAAACTGCATCACTCAAGGGTGTTCTTGTAAATCACCCCGTCCTTCATGATCAAGTTTAAGGTCTCAATCGGCGTATACTCCGGGTCCGCATCAAACCACTGCTCCGTGCCACCGATCACTTTGATGTCCTCCAACGGATTCCCGTCAACCAACAACAAATCAGCATACGCCCCCGGCTCAATCACACCCTGCTTCCCTTCACGATACGGATTCCGCAAGCCCGACAATTCCAACATCTCTCCCGCCGTCGAGGTCATCTGCTTCAGCACCTCAAAATTGCTGTCGAAGGTCTGCGTCCGCCACCAAATCTCATACCGTCTCGCCCGCTCCGCATCCGCAAAAGTCCCAACATAATCCGACGCAAACACGACTTTCACATTGTTCTTCAAAAGATTCCGACCGAAGTCTTTGTATTCCTCGCCCAGTTTAAGCACATCCGGGATCTTATGCGCCGGCATCAGAGGATTTCTCGCAAGATCGCTCGATATCCCCCACATCTGCGGCACAACAAACCCACCGTCCTCGGCAATCCGCGTCATCGTATCCTCCGAGATGAAAAAAGAATGCTCAAACGTCTTCACCCCAGCATCGAGCAGTCGGTTCACCGCCCGGTCCGTGAAAACGTGTGCCGCCACATACGTCCCCCAGTCCTTCGCCGCCTCCACGATCGCTTTCGTCTCCTCTAGCGAGAATTGCGTCGTATCAATCGGGTCAAAACGCGAGGACCCGCCCCCGCCGGCCATGATCTTGATCTGCGTCGCCCCGTTCCGAAGATTCAACCGTGTCGCCGCAAGACACTCCGGCACTCCGTTGGCCACATTGCCAATTCCCATCCGCTCGAAATTCGAAAGATCGCCCGCGTCCTTGGTCGAGAACCCTGCATCCGCCCGGTCCCTGAAGTCCCCATGGCCCGAGGTCTGCGAAATGAATCCTCCAGAAGGATAAATGCGCGGTCCCTTGATGATCCCCCCGTCAATGTTGCGCTGCAACCCGAAAGCCGGCCCTCCCATGTCCCGTACCGCCGTAAACCCGTCCATCAGGAAACGATCCACCACTTGAACAGCTCGAAATGATATGTCCGTCAGATCCATATCCTTCTCCACCGTGTCAAAGTTGGCGTTGATCATCAGATGCGCGTGACCGTCGATCAGACCCGGCATCAAGGTCCGCTCTTTCCCGTCGATCACCCGCGCCCCCTCAGGCGCATCCAACCCCTCGCCCACCTCCACAATCAAGTTGTCCTCAATCAACACCGCCCCCGGCGTCAATCCGTCGGTCTTCCCGTCGAAAATATTGACGTTCTCAATCAATATCCGCTCCGGCTCTTTCCCATCTTCAACCGGAGAGGTGGCCGCAAACAAACACGACGCCGCCGCAAGGCAGGCAAGAATCACGAGGGGGGGAAGTATCGCAGAGTGTCTCATGGGGGTGTGGGGGTATTTCAAAAACAGAATACGACACCACCCTGCCGTGAGAAACAAACCTTACACACGAAAAATATCAATAACCCGAGGGCCACGACTCTAACGGACTCAGCCGTCGCCGATTGCACAATAAAAAAAACGTCCGCAAGCCCTAGCGACTCTGCCACTTCTCCCGCCAACGCTCGACCGTGTCCAAGCGCGCCCCAGGATCGATCACTTCATCCTCCAGCGCCACCCCCTCCCATACCTCGCGATACACACGCATCTTGTTCCCACCGTAAATCTTCCGAAGGTCTTCATCAGTGTATCCGCGACTCCATAGCTCGTCCGTTATGGCAGCCAGTATTTTCGCCAGCTCGGCGCACCCGTCCGCCCCCGCCTGAAACGCCTTCACCATGTATCCGCCATCATTGTAAAGATTCGGGTTCGCGTTGACAAAATTCATCGTGGGCTCGGTTGTAAACATGTCGTCCGTGGCAATCCCGACATGATCCACGCCCACCAGCTCCACATAGTATTCAATCATGTCCGCGCAATGCTGCGGGCTGATGTCGTCCGGCCAAATGCCGTCCATCATCCACTCCGTAAACGTTGGCGATACATAACCGCCCGAGTTCGCCGCCCGTATCGCCTCTTCATCGCTGATGTTTCGGTAACACCCCTTCGCCGTCGCCTTCGGCTCATCCTCATAAAGCCCGGCCGGCAGAGAATGCGTAAATACATACGGCACCCCGGGATGATTCTCATCCATATGATCCATGACGCCATTCGTCATGATTGGTCCCATGTGACTCAAATCGACAATGATGCCGTGCTTGACCATCTCATCAACAATGGCCAGTCCCCAAGGCGTCACGCCGGTGGTATTCCCGTTGTATTCCGCCAAACTTCCCGATCCCGTCCGAAACAAATCGTTGTAAGAAAGAATCATGCTCGCAAGACCCATCTCCTTCAGCGTCGGAATTTTCTTCAGATCACCGTCAAGAATCGTCGCGGTTTGCGAATTCCAAATCACTGCGGTCTTCCCGGTAATATGCGCATGCTCAATATCTCGAACAGAACGCACAAAAACGTATTTGTCAGGAGTCTGCGCCATCACCCGCCGGTATTGGTAATGTTCATTCAAAAACTGATCGAACGTATAACTTCCCGCAGCCAAGGTCATCTCACTCCCCGTAATCCCGGCGCCCCGCGCTCGCTTCAGGTAATCGTGAAGGTGCCTGTCCTCCGTCCATCCCGTCCCGTGCGGGCTGGCAAACATATCGATTACGATAGTATCCTCGACAAACTCCTTCGCCTTGTCCGTTGCGGACCAAGTCTTACTCTCCTCACTACCGACAACCAGGCCGCCAAGCGCGCCCACTCCAATAATGGTCGCCAATATGATGGGCAATAACGTTCTCTTCATTCGATACTTCCCTGAGGTTCAGGTTGATTCTGGGCGGTATAGTCCTTGCACCAATAACATAAAGACTTCGTAACAAGTCGAATTGAATCGGGAAGCTTTCACTCCCTGAAGCCGCCACTTGGAAAACCTCCACGCGAGGGGTCTACCCAATATTCGTAAACACCGCCTGCACATCCTCATCATCCTCAATCTTGTCCAACAACCCCTCAATCTCTTCCATCTGTTCCTCCGTAATCTCCACCGGCGACGTCGCAATCCGCTGCAAACTCGCCTTCCCCACCTCGATCCCCAAGTCCGTCACCGCCTTCGTCAAGGCCCCAAAGGCTTGGCTCTCCCCATAAACATACGCCGTCTCCCCGTTCACCTCCATCTCTTCCAACCCATGATCAATCAATTCCAATTCCACCTCTTCCAAATCCTTCCCCTCCGGCACCGCAAACTCGATCACGGTCTTCCGATCAAATAAAAACTCCAATGAACCCGTGTTCACCACCTGTCCCCCCGACTTGTTGAAATACGTCTTGATGTTGTTTACCGTCCGCGTCGTGTTGTCCGTCGCACACTCAATAAAAATCATCACCCCGTGCGGAGCTTTCCCTTCGTAGTTCACCTCGGAAAAATTCGCCGCATCCTTCCCCGCCGCCCGCTTGATTGCCGACGCGATATTGTCCTTCGGCATGTTCTGCGCCTTGGCATTCAGGATCGCCGTGCGCAGCTTCGCATTGCTCTCCGGGTCCGGTCCCCCCTCCTTCGCCGCCAATGTGATGCTCTTCGCCAACTTCGGGAACACCTTCGACATCTTGTCCCAACGCGCTTCCTTCGACTTCCGCCGATACTCAAATGCTCTACCCATTACGCCCAAATCCCTCCCCTATTCCCTCCATCTCGTCAAAAAGAAATCTAGATACCAAAAAACTCCTCACCCCCAAAAACCCGCCAAATAGCACAACAAAAACAAAATATCTCTGCGATCTCTGTTTCCTCCTGTTCAAATTCAGCTAACCCGCGCCCGCTCCGCCACCACCAGCCGCCCCTCCCAATCACGCCGCAACACAAACACCTCCCGCGTCGCCGCCCCCCTCTTCGCCGCCCCATACGCCACTTCCACCCCCACCTCCGTCTGCCCCCGCTCGTCAATCTTCTCCACCCGAAAGACCGGCTCCCGCCGCATCCGCAAAAAACACGACAACGGCACGTCCCAATGAACCGCATTCCACAACAAACACGCCGGCGGAAAATTCGCTTCCTCCGCCAAACCCGCCAATATCTCCCGCACCAAGGCCTCTCCATGCCGCTTCTCCAAACGCGCCGCCGCCCGCCGCGATAGCATCTGCTCAAACTTGGCCACCACCGGATTACGCTTGTCCTCGACGATCTCCTCCAAAATCGCCTGCGCATGCACCGCCATCGCCGCCTGAAACTGCGCCCGCGTCATCTCCCCGCGCTCCCATAACCGCACCAATTGCGGCGGCGTTGGATAAACACCTTCCATCGTTACCCCATCATCATCCCCGAAAAAGCTCGCCCCGCAAGCCCACGATCCCAATCATGTCCCCCTCAGCACCACCATGAACGTCGAACAAGTCAAATACATCATCTGGGCCGCCGATACCGCCCGCGCCGTCACCTTCTACCAAACGGTCTTCGGCGCCGAACTCACCAAACAGAACGACGCCATCTCAGAACTCACCGTCTGTGGCGCCATCATCGGCATCCACGGCGGCGGCGAGGGCAAAAAGACGTGGACCGGCATGAGCTTCCAGGTCGCCGATGTCGTCGCAGGCGCCAAAGAAGTCGTCGCCGCCGGTGGCCAACTCTCCCGCGAACCCCAACCCGAAAACAACGAACCCCCTCACCTCGCCATGTGCGTCGACCCCGAAGGCAACGAATTCATGCTCACCCGCAAACGCTGACTCCTGAGTCGCCTTTCTGGAGGCGCGGGCACCCGACCGCGCTCCCTCACCCCCTAACCCTCCAGAGACCGTCGGACCGAAGGACCGATCGACCTCACGACCGCTCCACCCCACACTCCCAAACAAACGGCTCCACACTCAACTCCGCCAAAGGCTCCTTCAACTTCTCCAATTCCTCCGCCGGCCCATGCACCTCCAGCCGGAATAAATCCGCAATCTCGATCGCCTCCTCAATCAACTTCCCCACATTCTCCAAATGCGTGAGCACCCCCTCCGCCCCCACATACGCCTCTCGACAACACACCACCTCCCCGCAAATCGTAAAATCATAATACAAACACGCCTCTTCCGTCGACGTCCGCTCCACAAAGCGCGGTAACAACGCAAGAAATTCCTCCCACTTCCCCTCGTGAACTCTGAAATACGGATGAAGACTGACTGATGCGCTCATCCCCACTCCTCCACCAATCCCAACCAACCGTCAAGAGCCACACGCTCCCCCGCGCGCACTAAAACTCCAAGCCCCCCCCGCGCCCCTGCCCCTCCTCATAAATCCCCATCACCAAAGCCCGCAACGGCCCGCCCTCCGGCAACGACAAAGTCTCCCGACACCCCATACGCGCAAAGTTCGGACACGCCCAAAATGGCTCATCCAACACGCTCGCCGCCATCGGTCGCCGTAACCGCATCTTCGCCCCGCAACGCTCACAACTCGGCACAAACCAATCGCCACCCGCCGTGGCAAACTTCAATAGCCGATCCGACGCCCGACCTCCCAAGTCCGCAATCCCATCCAGCATCTGCCAGCCGTCCACCAGCAAAAACCCCGGCTCGTCCCCATACTCCCGATGCACCGGTACCGTGAAACCCGCCGTGGTCATGTAAATCGCTTTCAACATCCCCGCCCCCAAACTCTCAATATAAAACGATTGCACCTCCGCCAACCTCACCGGCGTCGACCCCGGCCGACACCGCACCGCCACCTCATCCTTCTCGCCCAAAGAATCACGCAACAAAAGATCAAACCCCTCCTCCATCCCCTTCGGCCAAAACCGCACATCATAACCCACCGCACTCAACACTTCCGCACACAACTCCTCATAGCGCCGCCAGTCCAAACACTGCAGAAAGCCCAAGGTCCACTCCGTCCCCAAGGACGGAATTCCCTCTTCTCGGTATCCTCCCATATATCCATAATAGTATAAATACCATAATTTCCATCATTTTATTTTCGTCCGATTACGGACTAACCTCTCAGCTCGATGCCCAAGCCCCGTCCCAGGCCACTCCCCACCAATTTTCCCCATTTTCCCTCCCCAATCACCCGCACCCATGCCACCCTAGCCCCATGAAGCATGCCGTCTCTCTCAGCCTAACCCTGTTGCTCCTACTCACCCCCGCCCTCATCGCCCAGGAAACCACCCCCACCTCCACCCCCGATCCCGTTGCCGCCGCCAAAATACTCCGCTCCGAGATCGACGCAACCGTCCGCAACTTCCTCAACACCAATCGTCCCGACCTCCCAGCACCCGGCTCAGCCGAAGCCGTCATCCAGGAAACCGTCAACCGGGAAGTCCAAACCGCTACCACCGACTCCGGCGAGAAACCCAAAACCTTCATTCAGTTTCTCAAGAAAAAGAAACAATCAAACAAAGAGGAAGACCGCGCCGCCGGTATCCAGTCCACCATGGCCACCACCAACGCCCAAACCCAACGCGAACTCGCCATCGCCCTCCTCGCCGATACCAAAACGAACGCCTTCAACCGCATCAAACAAGACCTCCTCTGGCGCTCCGCCATCGAAGACGATACCAACGTCGCCACCCTCAACCTCCTCGACGCCAACTCTCTCACCAAACTCATCAACGACTACTGGTGGGCCTCCACCCGCCTCGACACCCTCCAGTAGTGCACCCTCGTCCACGACGGGTAGCGCGCTCTCGCCGAGAGCGCACGAATTGCCCTAACTGAACCGGAGGCCATCGGCCACCCCTTAAAGTTCCCCGTCCGCAAGCCGCGAACAAAGAGAGCGGGCGGCCCATCGGCCGCATCAGGGTGCAGGCTCAGCCTGCATCAAAATCCCCCTCAAACCCATCCCCTTCCCCACCCCCCTCGAAATCAATCTCCCGCACCCGCTTCTTGTCCCGCAAGCGCTCCACGTTCGCCCGCACCTCCTCCCGCACATCCATCGCATCTCCGATCGCCTCAATTCGAATCATCGCATGCGACCGATCCGAAGTCTCCACCACCACCGTCGCCAACCCAAACACCCGCAACCAAAACGGCTGCTCAATCGCCGTGTCCTTCACCCGGTATAACTCCACATCATCCAAACGCCGACTCAAGACCCCCTCATACAAACGCAACCGCTGCGAAGTCAGCTCAAATATTCGGCACCGCACCACAAAAAATTCCCAGGCCGCCCATCCCAAAGGCAATACCGCCAAAAAAATCACCGGAAAGAAAAATAACGCTCCGATCCCCAATCCCAAAATAATCAACCCGGCCAAACAAAAGACTCTCAGGTTCAACAACTGCGACGGGCCCCCGCGCCAAATGACAGGTTCATCTTCCATAAAACGTTCCCTATCTAACCACATCAAGCCCGCTTAGCCATATCCAAATCTTGAGCGAAACCCTCTCATCCGCTACCCCTTCTATAGGCCCATGAAACCCGCAATACCCACCACACCCACCACCCCTACCACCCGACGCAAGTTCCTCCAAACCGCCGGAGGCTTCGGTGCCGCCCTCGCCTTCCCACACTCGAAAGTCCTCGGCGCAAACGATGCCGTCCGCGTTGGCGTCGTCGGCGTCAATGGCCGCGGCAAATCACACCTCGACGCCTTCGCCAAAATGGACGGCGCCCGCGTGTCCGCCATCTGCGATATCGATCCCAAACCTCTCGACCTCCAAACCGTCAAACTCTCCGAACAACAGGGTTTCAAAGTCAAAGGCTTCGTCGATATGCGCGAAATGATCGACGGCGATCACATCGACGTCTTTACCACCGCCACCCCGAACCATTGGCACTCCCTCGCCGGCATCTGGGCCATTCAGGCCGGCAAAGATGCCTACGTCGAAAAACCAATTTCACACAACGTTTGGGAAGGACGGCAACTGGTCAACGCCGCACGCAAATATAACCAAATCTGCCAAGGCGGCACCCAAAGCCGCAGCCTCCATTCCGTCCAGGAAGCCGTCCAATACGTCCACGACGGCAAGCTCGGTAAAATCGAATTCGTCAAAGGCCTTTGCTACAAACCACGCCAGTCCATTGGCCTCGGCGGCAATGGCGAAATCCCCGAAGGGGTCGACTACGACCTCTGGTCCGGCCCCGCCGAAATCGAAGAACCCCTCCGCCGCAAACGCTTCCACTACGACTGGCACTGGTTCTACGAATACGGAAACGGCGACATGGGCAATCAAGGCATCCACCAGATGGACGTCGCCCGCTGGTTCCTCGACGAACCCAAACTCTCCCCCTACGTCATCTCCATCGGCGAACGCCTCGGATACCAGGACGACGCCGAAACCCCCAACACTCAAATCGTCTACCACGCCTACGACAAAGCACCTCTCATATTCGAAACCCGCGGCCTCCCCGTCGACAAAGCCGCCCAAGAAGACGGCTGGGGAAAAAAAATGAACAGCCCGGAAGAATTCCCCGGCGACAAGGGCACCGCGGTCGTCGTCCAATGCGAAGAGGGTCGCGTTTTCTGCGACTCCGGCGGCTCGGTTAAAATCACCGACAACGACGGCAATGAAATCCACCAGGTGACCGACGAAAAGGACAGGGGCGCCATCTTCGAAAACTTCATGGAAGCCGTCCGCTCCCGAAAAACCGATAACCTCCTGGCCGACTGCGAAGAAACACACATCTCCTCCGCGCTCTGCCACACCGGCCTCATCTCCCACCGCCTCGGCGATCCCATGCACGGAGGCGAAGTCCTCGAACGCATTCAGGACGACAAACTCCTCACCGCCCGGTTCGAAGCCATGGCCGATCACCTCGACAAAAACGAAGTCGATCTCGACTCGGAGACCATTGTTCTCGGCGCCGCCCTCAAATTCAACCCCGATACCGAATGGTTCGAAGACAATGGCGACCTCGACGAAAAAGCCAATGCCCTCGCCACCCGCGTCTATCGCGAACCATATGTTGTGCCAAAGGAAGTATAAAATGGAGCTTGCCCGCCGTGGCGGGTTGCTCCTGAGAATGTTTAACGATATACTTTTTCAGAACCAATCCCCGCTCTCTCTCGCGCCCACGTCGGTCTGGTTCTAACCAAGCCGAGCGACCCCACACCATCACCATGAGCGATTCAAAAAAGAAAAAAGAAAAAAAACAAAAAGCCGCGACCCGTAAAGACCTCCTCGAGGAAAACAAAAAACTTCGCGACAAACTCGACTACCGGAAACGAAAAGAGAAGAAGCTGAAAGAACAACTCGACGCTCTCTCTAAAGAACTCCGCGCCGCCCTCCTCTCGGTGGGCCAGCAAAGAGACGCCTCGCGACCCACCCCCCTCCTCACCGCGCTTCCCGCCCCGCCCGTTGCCCCCACCCAAGGAGAAATCGCATCTGCCGCCTACCACCTCTACCTCGAACGATCCCGCACCGGCCGGGGCGGCACCCCGGAATCCGATTGGTTCCAGGCCCAGTCCCTCCTCTGGCAAAAAACCGCCCAAAAAACTCACCAGGAAGCCCTCCGCCTCTCCCAGCCCGCCGACTCCCCGGAACCCCTCCAGTCTTCCGGTTAGTCCCACCACTTTGCCTTTAAGGAGGGCAGCGCTCCCGCGCTGCCGCGCGACTCCAATACCCGTTCCCCCTCCTCGTACCAGGCCCCACCCCGCCCCCCTCACTTCACCACCACCGCACTCAAGGTCTCCTGCACCGCGAACGGAATCCGCACCGCGCAAAAAATCGCCACGATCGCGCTCCCATACCCCAACACCGCCGACACCCGCGACCGCACTTTCGAGACCCCGGGATAACGCAGGTCGTGCACCAAGATGCCCGCCAACACCACCAGCAACGCCAGCCCCACATAAACCCCCACCGCCGGCAACAACGGCGACAAGCTCCAATCAAATAACGTCACCACCTCTCCCTCCCTCGGCATCATCGTCGTCACTCCGTAAAACCCATACAACACAGCCGTCACACACGCATACACAAACCCCACCGGAATAAACAGGCGCCCCATAAACATCGACGCCCCACGCCCCCCGATCACAATCCCTCCCAACCCCACCAACAACAACCCTCCCAGCACCAAATACACACCAACTAAGGTCATCAATTCTTAGACACCCCACCCCCCCACTCCGTTCGCTTTCCCTCCCAAATTATCCCGCCCCTACTCCCGCCTGGAGGCGCGGTCACCCGACCGCGCTGCCTTTCTCCCTCTACCAACCAAATCACTGATTACTCCCCACCGCTTCCACCGTGCGCATCCCATCCAAAGCCGCACTCACGATCCCCCCCGCATATCCTGCCCCCTCCCCGCACGGATATAACCCCGCCACCTCCGGATGCTCCAGCGTCTCCTCATCTCTCGGTACCCGCACCGGCGCACTCGTCCGAGTCTCAAACCCCACCAAGTTCGCCTCCCGTGTCACATACCCCCGCATCTGACGCCCAAACAAAGACAACCCCTTCTTCATCCGCCCCACCATCCAGTCCGGCAACAGCTCATCCAACCGCGCCGCCCGCAACCCCGGCTTGTAACTCGTCCCCGCTAAATCCGCCGAGTCCCGCCCATTCAAAAAATCCGTTAACCGCTGCCCCGGCGCCGTCTGCCCGCCCCCGCCCGCCTCCTTCGCCGCCATCTCCAAAGCCCGCTGAAACGCCACCCCCGCCATCACCCCATGATCCTTCTCAAACCCCCGCGTATCCTCAGGCTCCACCGTCACCACCATCCCGCTGTTCGCATACGGCGAATCCCGCTTGGACAAACTCATCCCGTTCACGACCACTTCGTCATTCGCTGTCGCACAGGGCACGATAAAACCGCCCGGACACATGCAAAACGAATGTACGCCCCGCCCTCGCACCTTGGTCGCCAATGAATAACTCGCCGCCGGCAACAACCGCGAACGCTCCCCGCCCTCGGGCAAATGATACTGAATCCGGTCAATCAACGGCTGCTCATGCTCAATCCGAACCCCCATCGCAAACGACTTCTGCTCCATCCGCACACCCTTGTCTCCTAACAAAGTGTAAATGTCCCGCGCCGAATGCCCCGTCGCCAAGATCACCGCGTCCCCCTCAAACAGGCGCCCGTCCGCTGTCGCCACCCCGCGGGCCCGACCGCCCTCAATCACAAGTTCCACCACCTTCGCCCCAAAATGCACCTCGCCTCCCGCCTCCAGGATACTCCCCCGCATCGCCTTCACGACGTTCGGTAACAAGTTCGACCCGATATGTGGATGCGCATCCACCAGGATTCGCTCCGGCGCCCCGTGCGCCACCAACGTCTCATACACCGTCCGCACCGGCCCGCGCTTCGTCGCCCGCGTATACAGTTTCCCATCCGAAAAGGTGCCCGCCCCGCCCTCGCCAAAACAATAGTTCGAGTCCTCAATCACTTCCCCCCTCCGCAAAATCGGCGCCAAATCAAAACGCCGCGCCGACGCATCTTTCCCCCGCTCCAAGATCACCGGCTTCCGCCCCAATTCGATACTCCGTAACGCCGCAAACATCCCCGCCGGTCCACACCCCACAATCACCACGGTCTTCGCCCCCGCCGGCACCGAAGGATACGATGCCCGCGGCCTCTCCTCCTCCGGCAACGCCCCCCCAATCCCCACCTCCAGACGCAACCGCACCCGCACCCGCCCCTTCCGCGCATCAATCGAATGCTTCCGCAATCGCATCTCCTCAATCAACCGCGGCGGCACCTTCAACTTCCGCGCCGCCGCCTTGCGCCAGACCCCCTCATCCAACGACCCCACCCCCCCCACCACCACCACCACCCCCGCAAACCACACCGGTCCCAAACACAAAACCCGTACCCACAATCCCCGCTTAACAAATAAATAAAAAACAAAACCC
>JBCCIR010000123.1:0-16649 GCA_039028175.1 Verrucomicrobiota bacterium | reverse complement strand
GGCGGGGGCGGCCCTTGGCTTCGGAATTGGGCGCCCGGGGGGAGCCGGCGCTCCGCCGACGGAAGCGGCGCCGTTGTTCCCGGCGCCGCCGGCGGACGATGCGCGGGGGGGGACGGGGATGCGGTATTCGGTATTGGGATTGGGAGACACGGATTACCCTGATTTTTGTCAATTCGGGAAGGACTTGGATGCGGAGTTGGAGCGGCACGGGGCGCAGCGTTTTCATCCGCTGGGGGAATGTGATGTGGATTTTGATGAGCCGTTTGCGAGATGGCTGGATGGCGTGGTGGAGGCTTTGTCGCAGATAGGGGAGCCGGCGGCGGTGTCTTAATATTTGAGCTGAAGAGTGAGCAGAGCAATCAACCCAAGAAAAAGAGCGATGTATCAACAAGACGCGAGGAACAAAGAGTATGTCACTTTTCAGTGTGAGCTACCGGAGGCGAAGTCGGTGGTGTTGGTTGGGGACGTTAATCGAGAGCGCTGGCGGATGCCGATGCGGCGTCGGCGTGGTGCTTGGGAGGTATCGGTTAAGTTATCGATGGGGATGTTTTTATATGCGTTGGAAGTGGATGGTCGGGCGACGTGGGATCGTGATGCGGGGCGGGTGAAAGCGTGCGGGGGGCAGGATTGCAGCCTGGCATTGATCGCATGAGATGAGTTTGTGAAGTGCGCCCGGTCGGCTCCGATCCCTCCGCGATTTCTGGGGGTTTTTGTCGCGGAGTTGGGGTTGGCCGGGTCGCTTCTTTTTTTATTGAGCGGGGGCGCGGACGGCGACGAGTTCGGAGCCGGAACGGAGGATGAGGGTATCGGGGGCGACGGCGAAGCCGTAGAGGCGATCGCCTTCGGGGACGGCGACGGAATTGACGGCGAGTTCGGTGAGGTTGGTGGGATTGGCGGCGTCGAACACCGTGGTTTGGCCGTCGGTGCTGAAGAAGTAGAGGTGGTCATTGGCGGCGAGGGGGGAGGCCCAGCAGGAGGCGGGGAGGCGGCGTTCGTGGAGGAGGGCGCCGTCGGACAGATTGGTGGCCTGGAGGGCGCCGGCGCGGTTGACGTAGTAGGCGACGTTTTTGTGGACGAGGGGGGAGGCGAAGCTGGAGGTGACGGATTGGGCGCGCCAGAGGAGATGGGAATCGGTGACGTCGCCGGAGCCGCCGAGTTTGATGGCCGCGCAGTTATTCGGGTCTGAAGCGGCGACGAGGATGGTGTCGTCGTGGCGGGTGGGTGAGGCGACGGTGTTTCCGCTGATGGCGTCGGTCCACCAGAGGCGACTGCCATCGGACGCGTTGTATGCTTCGACAATGCCATTGGAGCTGATGATAATTTGGGGAACGTCGTTGTGGACCAGGAAGAGTGGGGAGGACCATGAGATGCGGGGGTCGCGGTCGACTTTCCATTTGTTTTGGCCGGTTTCTTTATCGATGGCGAGGAGGTAGGAGGGGCCGTCGTGATCGATGAGGAGGATGAGGTGATCGGGGGTGTTGATGAGGGACGAGGCGACGCCGTGGCCTCCCTTGAAGTTGCCGTATTCGCCGGTGAGGTTGCGTTGCCAGCGGACGTTTCCGTCGGGGTCGAGAGCAATGAGATCGCCGCTTTCGAAGAAGGTGGCGACGCCGTTTTCATCGGCGACGGGAGTGGGAGCGGCGCGGGAGATCATATCGGAGACCTCGGGGGGTTTTTGTGAGGCGGGGAATTCTTTGGACCATAGTTGATCGCCTGATTCCACGTCGAAGGACTCGACGATGAGGGTTTCTTTTTGGTCACCGTCGGAACTGGTGACGTAGACTTGGTTGTTCCAGATGACGGGGCTGGATTGGCCGTAACCGGCGAGGGTGTTGCGCCAGGCGATGTTTTCGGTGTCGGACCAGGTGGTGGGGAGGTTTGTGAGGGTGGTGGTGCTGTCGCCGGTGCCGCGGAAGGCGTTCCATTGGGGGGTGTCGGCGGCGGGGGACGGGAAGGGGATTGAGATTGATAGAGCGATGGTGATGAGAGGAATCGTGTGTCGCATGTGGGTAGGTTGGAGCATGCAGCCGCGAATACCAGCGGCGAATTGCGAAAGGATGGGGGTGGGTTGTGGTGGGGGAGGGGGGAGGAACGCATGCGCAAGTCTATCTCGTTCGAGATAGATACCTCCCTCCTTTGTCGGGATCGGCGAGGGCGCGCTACCTCGCTTCGCATTCGTGAAAATGGGAGGCAGCGCGGTCGGGTGCCCGCGCCTCCAAAGAATGTCTTTGGCGATTTAGGCGGCGGGGTTGGGGGTGGCGGAGCGGGTGGCGGCTTCGGCGTCGAGGCGGAGGAGGGCGACGGGGTCGTCACCGGCGAGTTTGAGTCGTTCGATCCAGTCGTCGGCGGTTTTTTCTTCTTCGACTTGTTCGTCGACGAACCAATTGAGGAAGGAAGTGGTGGCGAAGTCTTTGGCGTCTTGAGCAACTTTGTAGATGTTGTTGATTTTTTCGGTGACTTCTTGTTCCCAGCTGAGGCTTTGTTCGAAGACGGAGAGGGGGCCGTCGTAGGTGTGTTCGGGTGCGGGGAGGGCGTCGAGTTGGACGCTGCCGCGGCGGTCGATGATGTAATCGAAGAACTTCATGGCGTGGCTGTGTTCTTCGTCGGCCTGGAGGCGCATCCATTGGGCGAAGCCGCCGTAGGGGGTGGTTTCGAAGTATGCGGCGGCGGCGAGGTAACGGTAGAAGGCGAGGAATTCCTGATTGATTTGGCGGTTGATGGCGGCCTGGACGTCTTCGGTGATTTGCATAAAGAATCAGTAAGGGAGGGGGGGATTGGGGGCAAGAGAGGACTGGGATTCTGATTTTCCGTTCTCTGGTTCTTGGGTTCTTTGGTTTTTTGGTTTTTTGGTTGGTGGGGAAAAATGGGGAAAGGTGAAAGAGTCGGAGGTGGGGGTCGTTTTATTGCGACACGGTCTCAATAAGAGGCCCTGAAGACCCCCTTATTGCGAAGACCTGAGATCATGGCCAAGACGATTTGTGATTGGAAGAAGGCGGATATTGTGCGGAATCCGGAGAAGTTGGAGCGGTTGGTATCGGATCCTTGTTATTTGTGCATGAAGTGTGGGCGTGCGGCGAACAGCAAGAAAGTGTTGTGTCGGGCGAAGCCGGCGTTTCGGCGGTATGAGGTGGTGGCGGCGTAGTTCGGGTTTTTGTGTGTGGTGAGGTAATTTTTTTGGGTGGGCGAGTATCGACTTGCTCATTGAGGTCGTAACTGGTTAGGTAAAGTTATGAGCTCTCAAGTTGCCTCGAGTCCGGTGAATGAAGCGGCGGTCGGTGAGATTGCCGGGAAATTGAATCAGGTGGTTGCGGATTGTTATGCGTTGATGGCGTCGACGCATTTGGCGCATTGGAATGTGGAGGGGACGGATTTTTTTCAGCTGCATTCGGCGTTTCAGGAGCAGTATGAAGATTTGTTTTCGGCGATTGACGATTTGGCGGAGCGGGTGCGTGCGTTGGATGAGTATTCGTTGGGAGGCTTGAAGACCTTTGCGGGGATGACGAAGATGGATGATTTGGGAGGGGGGGCGGTATCGGGCAAGGACATGGTGGCGGCGTTGATTGAGGGGCATGAGGTGGTGATGGGAGGATTATTTGAGGCGCGGAAATTGGCGGCGGAGAGTGGGGATGCGGAGACGGAGGATGTGTGTATAGGGCGGATTGAGGCGCATGAGAAGGCGGTGTGGATGTTGAAGAGTTATCTTAAATAGGTCGGGAGGGGAAGTTGCGCGGTAGCGCAGTTACGCAGGGGGGGGGAAGGGAGGAGGCGAATTGGGAGTTTGGGCGGGGTCGTTTTCGCTGCGCCCTGCCGTCTTGGCTTCGCCAAGCCGTTCTTCGCTCTTTGAGCTACGAAGGGCACGCCCTGTGGGCTCCGCTGAGGGGGCTCCCGCCACGGCGGGTAAACTCTAGGGACCCTTCGACTTCGCTCAGGGCAGGCTTTGGGCCGCCCCTTTGGTATTAGGGCGGACGGGGCGTTGGCGGGAGAATCGGTGATTTGGGGCCCTTCCTGCTATTGAGACTCAATCTCAAAAAAGTACTTGCAGAGGGGTTGGGGGGCTTTCATGTTGTGGGGTAAGGCGGTTTGGAGCCGCTGGGACTTGCCCTTTTTGACATGATAACGCTCGCTTACTCTGTTCCGGACCCGGTTCGTGATTCGGCCTTGCCACTGGTGGATGACTTATTATCGGATCGGCGGGTGCGGCTTTCGGCGGAGGGGGTTGACCGGTTGCTGGAATTTCGGGCACGGATGGCGGAGGGCGGGGACGGTGGGGCAGTGATGCGGGCGTATTTTCGACTGGCGGGCGTGTTGTCGCGGGAGAGTTATTTGTCGTATTACCGGGTGCGGCGGGAGGTGGAGCGTCGGATGCGGGCGGTGGTGACGGCGCCGGAGTGGACGGATCGTAAGATGCGGTGTGTGATGCGATTGGAGCGGGTGAAGACGATGGCGGGGTTGGAGGGGATTTTGAGGCGGGATTATTTTGAAGGTGCTGAGGAGGTGATTCCGATGGAGGGGATTGTGGTGCGATTTGAGTTCGCGTGAGTGCCTCGTGGGGGTTGTTGCGCGAATTTGCGCTAAAATTGTGCAAGGGGCCGTTGACGAGGTGGGGAAGTTGGATTCAGATTGGTAACATGAGAACAGCTCTTTTTCGTATTTCACTTGTTGTAGCGGCCCTGTTTGTTGGATTGGGGCAGACGATTGTCTTTGCTGGTGAGGAAGGTTCCTTTGAGCGGGACCGGGAGGCGATTCTGGCGATGGCGGGTGAGTTTGAGGTGTTGTTCAATTTTGAGGAGACGGTGCCGTTGAAGGAGGGATACAAACTGACCTCTCCTTACCAGGAGGAAGCGACGGAGATGGTGACGGTGGTGGAGGACAGCGGGAAGCGGATTGCCTTGCAGCATTTGCTGGTGACGCGCGGGGACAAGGTGATTAAGCATTGGAAGCAAGTTTGGACTTATGAGGATCCGGTGGTGCATGAATTTCTGGGCAAGGAGCGTTGGCAGCGTCGTGATTTGAGTCCAGAGGAGGTGAAGGGGACGTGGTCTCAGCGGGTGACGCAGGTGGACGACAGTCCGCGTTACGAGAGTATTGGGCGTTGGGTGCATGAGCCGGGGATGTCGGTTTGGGAATCGGGGATGACTTCACGGCCGTTGCCGCGTCGTGAGCACACCAAGCGGGATGATTATCATTTATTGATGGCGGTCAACCGTCACATCATCACGCCGGACGGCTGGGTGCATGAGCAGGACAACACGAAGCGGGTGTTGGGTGAAAACGGTGAAGAGGACAGCTTGATCGCCCGGGAGCGGGGATTGAATTATTATGACCGGACGGAGGAGTTCGATTTTACGCCGGCGAAGGAATATTGGGCGGCGACGGAGGCATTTTGGAAGCAGGTGGACGGGTATTGGCAGGAGGTCCTGAAGGAGAAGGGTCAGCTGAACGTGAAGGAGAAGGTGGATGAGCGATTCTTATGGCGTTCGATGTTTGAATTGGCGAAGCAGGCCCAGGAATCGGGCGAGGAGGTGAAGGCGGGGGATTTGCAAGAGTTGTTTGAGACCTTCGTGGTGACGAAGGAAGGCGGGAAGAAGAAGGGCAAGAAGAGCTAGCGGCTAGCGGCTAGCGCTCAAGGCTGAAGCACCGTTTCTCGTGAGCGGGAAGGGCGCACACTTGCTTTTTAGCCGGCCTTGGCGAGGAGTCGTTGGAAGGCGGGTTTCGGGCGGCAGAGGACCTTCGGGGTATTGGCGGCGCGGCCGCATTTCATGCAGAGGTAGCATGGGTCCTCGATGAGGGCTTCGAGTTTGCCGGGGTTGCGAATGATATCGCGTTTTTTCCAATCGCAGATGGTTTTGGCCATGGGGAAGTGGAGGGGGGGTGGGTTTTTATTTTTTTGAGGCAGCAGAGGTGTGGGGAGAAAGGGAGGCGGGGGGGGAATAGCTAGGAGGGGAATGAGGCTGTGTGGGAGGCCCGGTGGGGGATTAGAATTTTGAGGGGTGGACGCCTTTTTCTTCGAAGAAGGCTTTGCTGAAGTGGGAGAGGGATTGGTAGCCGACCTCGAGCGCGACCTCGGTGACATTGAAGCGGCCTTCGCGGAGGAGGTGGCAGGCGCGGTTGATGCGGAGGCAGCGGAGGAAACGGCTGATGGTGAGGCCGGCGGTTTCGGAGAAGATGCGACAGAGGTAGTGTTGGCTGCAACCGACGGACCTGGCGACGGCGGAGAGGTCGAGTTTTTCGTCGAGGTGTTGGGCGAGGTAGGCCTTGGTTTTTTCGACGCGTTCTTCCTGGAGATTTTTTTGCCGGGTGCAGAAGAGTTGTTGGTCCGGGGGTGCTTCGATGCAGCGGAGGGCGAAGAATTCGCGGAGTTTGCTTTCGAACCAGAGGGGTTGGGCGGTGCCGTTTACGGGCGGGTGGCGGAGGGAGGAGACGAGAAGTTTCTCGTCGGCGGAAAGCCGGTGAGGTTGGAGTTGGGCAGCGATTGCGGGGGGGTTGGGCTTGTTCTTTGTCGCGCTTTTGGATGTGGGGAAGAGGAGATTGTTGAGGGGTGCGACGAGGTGATTGGCGTATGGGGCGAGGGTTTTGGCGAGGTAATCCTGAGTCAGGGTGATGCAGAGGAACTCGTGTTTTTGTTTGGCGGCGCGGACGGCCGAGAGTCTATCGGGGCGATTGGGGTGGAGGAAGGCGAGGGAATTGGGTTGGAGCTCAGCGGCGGCGGGGCCTTGTCGGAGCATGGCCCATCCGGAGAGGTTGAAGCAGATGTGGAAGGCATCCGGGGCCTGGTCGAGGTCGAGGGACCACTCGATGGGATGAGGGGAGAGGGCTTGGTGGTAGGTGATATTGAAGCCGTCTTTTTCGATCTCGCCGAAGATGGGTGTGGATTTGGTGCGGGCCTTTTGAGGGGCGGCGGAGGGGGAGACTGGGCGCTTGGGTTTGGCGAGGGCGGGCATGGTTCTCGGTGTTGTTATTGAGACTCAATCTCATTAAAGGGGACGATTGGGGATTTGGCAATGGGAAATTGAGGATTTTTTGGGGGCGTTGGGGGATGAGCTGAGAGGGAGATTGTGGGCGGGGCGGGTGGGCGATCGTGTTTGATCTCGGGAAATGGTGGGTTTGGGTGGGGAATCGGTGTATTCAAGGGGGATTATCACCGCAGATCCGTTGCTTAACACGGGTTGTAGAAGAACATTGTTATGCCTAGAGAACGCGATGCCTGACGTTGCACCATGGGAGCGGAAGTTCGTCGAACGCTACGTCGAACAGTCGAAGGTTGATCGTTACTTGATGAAGTTGAAGGGGAGGAAGCACCGCCGGGAGATACTTGATCGGCTGAATCACTCATTGGACTACCGGAGTGAGTTGGCGACCTCGATTCCCTCCTCCGAACGCTCTCCGCAGCGGCTCCTGAATTTACTGAGGGCGGAGCGAATTGACGATACCTGCCACGTTTTAGCGGATGGAAACGAGAATGACGGACGAGAACTCAGAATTGAGCGCGCCGTTGAAGAGATATTCGGGAACGCTTTCGGAATGGTTCTGATTTGTCCCCCCATTCCGATTGCACTATACAAGGAGGAGGACATTGGCGACATGCTGATCCTAAAACCAAAACGGGCATAACAAGTCGCGGCAGTTCAACTGCCTGCCCGCGGCGAGTGGGAAGCGTCATGAACAATTCACCCTCAACCCCTGAATTCGGAGCGCGCTGTCGGCAGGCAGTGACTGCGCTCTGACGTTCTGCAGATAAGATGGGCGACGAAAAATGGATATTGGTCACTAGAGCTCGTTTTGTGCCCTTGATCCTTCTTGCGAGCGCAGTCGTTCTCGGATTCAGCAAGTCTGCATGGTGGGTTCTTTCGATACCATTTGTTTGGGTTGGATGGATATGCGCTGCTCCGAACCTGAATCTCGCAAATGGAATGCTCGCCTACTTATCGATGGTTGGCGGATTCATTCTGATGCAGTTCCACGAACCTTCGGGCGCTGCGATCGCAGCAGGGGCAGCAGCCAGCTTTTACCTTTGCTCCCTCGAGATGCGGATCACAGCCAAGCCCTGCGACCCAAGATAGGCAAACGAAGAAAACGACGAGCCGAGCAAGTCGCAGCACCCAACCGCCTGACCTGCTCCGAGTAGAATTGTTTTCGTGTTTAGAAAATTCAATCCACAGTCAACGCAGGGCTGCCATCAGGCGGCTGCTTTGCTCTAATGTTCTCTTCGAAATAATGGCGTCGATCACTGAGGACGAGATCACACGAAGGGTTAATGCCCTTATACCGGATCATCCGTGGAAGGGGCTGGGGTGGAAGATGCTTTTTCCTTTGGTTGCGCTCGCCGTTTTGCTGCCGGTTGTGCTCATGGTTTTCCCGGAGAGATACCTGCCATTGGGATTGGTTGTGTCGGGGTTGGCCGCGGTTTACGCCAATCACGTGCGCGACAAACGGGTGATGGAGCGGAATTATGAGAAGGGATTACTGTGGGAGGAGCTCTATCGGAAGTCTCGGAAGCCCCATCGATTTGAGAACTGCCGTGTTTTCCATGCGGAGGATCACCCGGCGGGGTATCTTTATTTTTTGGCAATGGACGATGGGCGGCTGATCGAATGTATCAGCGAGGACGTTTACTATGGATTTCGAGATGGTTTTCCGGATGAGCTTACGGTCTACGACGCTGACGAGGGCGATTCCGTGACCCTGCCGATTCGGCAGAGGGGCACGGGTGATCTTGCGGACCCGGAGATGATTCGAATCCCGGAGGCTTACGAGGCATCCACGCTGATGGTTTACCCTGATATTGCGCAAGCGCCACTTGAGATTCGGGAGGCGATTGCCGCGAGCGAACAAGGCGCCGACGAGGGGCATGAATAGCGTAGATACATCGTTCTGCTTGGGCGAAATTGACCTCATGCTTTCGGAGATTTAGCATGCGGTTGGTGTTGAACCGGTCCTCGACTTTTTTCAATCCTCACTGGACACTGAATTATGAAGAAACAGCCGCCACCCAGTTCGGTAGAACGCGTTTCCAAGATGACCTTTGCGTCGGTCTATCCTCTCTTGGTCAACAAGGTTGAGAAGAAGGGCCGATCGCAGGAAGAGTTAAACGAAGTCATCGAGTGGTTTACCGGGTATGATGAGAAGAAGCTGAACGACTTCATCAAGAGCGAGGTGACCTTTGGAGACTTTTTCAAGAAGGCGACGATCAATCGAAACGCTCATTTGATCACGGGTATGGTTTGTGGATACCGAGTTGAGGACGTTGAAGATCCTCTGATGAAACAAGTGAAGCAACTTGATAGGCTCATAGACGAGTTGGCACGCGGGCGGAAGATGGAGAAGATACTGAGACGGGAGTGAGGAATTGCCCATTCTTCTTTCGTCACCGAACGAATGGTTTCCATGAAAAAAACGATCCTTTTCTTTTCTTGTTTGTGTCTTGTGACATCGAATCTGATTGCCCAGGAGATTCAGTCGAATCCGCCCGAAGATTTGTTTAGTGAGACGCATCGGTTTGTGTTTTTTGCGGTGTTGGAGGGGTGTTTTGAGTCGGGGGTGACGCAGGAGGAGATTGATTTGATTATTCCGGTGCGGCCCGACCGGGAGGATCGGCGGAGCATCACCGCGAATCTTGTTTACAGCTGCCCGCTTTGTTCTCCGGCGTTTGACGCTTTCAGGTTGTATTCGGATCGGAGGATTTTCATCAGCGGGATCAGCGAAGAAGCGGCATACAACACGTTTGGGACGGGGTTGACGGATGCGCAGAAGGCGGCGTTGAAGGCGGGTGGGCAGGAGGGCCGGGAAGTGATCCAGGACTTGATCAATGGGTGGATTGAGAATCGGATTGAGGAGCAGGGACTCGATGCCGGGGCGGAGAAGGTGTTGCGGGAGGAGTTGGCGGCGATGCGCGAAGAGGGGGAAGCGGCGCTGGAGAAGATCAAGTCTGGGGAGATGGGGCCTGAGCTCCAGGAGCTATACCTTGAGCGCGAGGGCTGTCCGGTGTGTGCGGGGGCATCGCCGATGGCGACGGATAAGTGATACTTGGGTTAGCTTTGGCCTGGGAGGGCGACGTGGAGTTGGTCGCCGGGGGCGATTGGGGACGTTTCGTCGGAGTGGAGCAGCCAATTTTCCTGGTGTGGGGCGGGATCGGGGAAGGAGGGTTGGGCGATGATCTCGGTGTGACGGCCGGTATTCTGGACGGAGATCACTTCGACGGGGATGGTGTTTCCGGCGGCGGGGTCGGTGATGGTGCAGTCTTCGGGGCGGAGCCATTTTTCGGGTGAGCCATTGAGGGAGGGGAGAAAATTGGCGGGGCCGAAGAGGCGGGCGCCGTATCCGTTGGCGGGGTGGCGGTAGACTTCCGCGGGTGGGCCGACCTGAGTGATTTTTCCCTCTTCGAGGACGGCGATTTGGTGGGCGATGGCGAGGGCGTCGTCGGTGTCGTGGGTGACGATGATCGCGGTGGTATTGAGTTCCGTCAGGATGGCGCGGATTTCGTCGCGGAGGCTACGCCGGAGGGCGGGGTCGAGATTGGAGAAGGGTTCGTCGAGGAGGAGGGCGGCGGGTTGCGGGGCGAGGGCGCGGGCGACGGCGAGGCGTTGGCGTTCGCCACCGGAGAGTTCGTGGGGGAACCGGGTGGAATAGTCGGAGAGGCCGACCATGGTGAGGAAGCGGTCGATGGTATCGGTTTGTGATTCTTTTGGCGTGTCGTGGAGTCCGTAGGCGACGTTTTGGGCGGCGGTGAGGTGGGGGAAGAGGGCGCCGTCCTGGAAGATCATGCCGATGCGGCGTTTTTCGGGCGGGACCCAGGTGGTGTGATCGGCGACGGGGGAATCGTCGATGAGGATTTCTCCGGTGTCGGGGTATTCGAGTCCGGCGGCGAGGCGGAGGAGGGTGGTTTTGCCGCTCCCGCTTTCGCCGACGAGGGCGAGGATTTTTCCGGCGGGCGCGGTGAGGTCGACCTTTTCGACGGCGGGCCGGTTGGTTTTGGGGTAGGTTTTTTGGACCTGCCGGTATTGGATGGAGGCACTCACGGCGAGTTGCGGCGCATGAAGCGGTTCAGGATGATGAGGCCGACGCCGCCGGTGAGGACGATGATGAGGGAAGGGACGGCGGATTCCTGGATGCGTCCTTCCGTGGCGAGTCCGAAGGCGGTGGTGGCGAGTGTTTCGAAATTGGCGGGGCGGAGGATAATCGTCAACGGCAATTCTTTGAGGATATCGACGAACACGAGCATGGCGGCGGCGATGATCGTGCCGCGGAGGATGGGGAGATTGATTTTGCGGAGGGTGGTTCCGGGGGATTTGCCGAGGATGCGTGAGGCATCGTCGAGGCTGCCGCAGACGCGTGCCATCCCGGCCCGGAGGGGTTGCACGGGCACGGCTAGGAAGCGGACGATGTAGGCGAAAGCGATGGCGAGGAGGGAGCCGCTGATGAGGAATTTGGGGAGGCCGAGCTTGGTGGAGAGGGATGCGAAGAAGGAATCCGAGGCGCCGAAAGCGACCATGACCCCGATGGCGACCACGGCGCCGGGGGCGGCGTATCCGAGGGTGGCGACGCGTCCGAGGCCGTTGAGGAAGCGGGAGTGGTGGAGGCGTTCGGTGTAGGCGAAGAGGATGGCGATGGCGGTGAGGACGAGGGTGGTGACGAGGGCGAGGAGGACGCTGTGGGTGATGTGTTGTTGGAAGTCCGGGGTGAAGACCTTGTGCCAGGTCATGGTGGACCAGGTGATGAGTCGCCAGAGGGGGAAGAGGAGGCCGATGGTGAGGGGGATGAGGCAGGTGATGATGGCGGCGGCGGCGGCGCCGCGGGAGAGTTTGCGGCGGGAGAGGGGGGCGGGGCTGACGGAGGGTTCGGCGAAGCGGGCGCGACCGCGGTGGGCGTGTTCGAGGGCGAGAAAGGCGAGGAGCGCGACCATGATGATACCGGCGAGGCGGATGGCGGAGGCGCGATCGCCGAGGCCGAACCAGGTGCGGAAGATGCCCTCGGTGAGCGTGGGGACGCCGAAGAGGTGGACGGCGCCGTAATCGTTGATGACCTCCATGAGCACGAGGCTGAGTCCGGCGACGATGGCGGGGCGGGCGAGAGGGAGGGCGACGGAGAAGAACGTGGCGGCGGGGCTGCGGCCGAGAGTTTGGGCGGCCTCGATCACGGCGCGTCGTTGTTGGGAGAAGGAGGCGCGGGCGCTGATGTAGATGTAGGGGAAGAGCACGCCGGCGAGGAAGAGGGAGAGGAGGCCGTAGCGGATCGTTTTCTCCGCGAAGGCGTAGGTGGCGACGCCGAAGGTATCGCGGATTTGGATGAGGAGGGGGATGGCTTGTTCGGGGAAGTGGTAGTAGGCGAAGGCGGCGACGTAAGTGGGGACGGCGAGGGGGAGGACGAGGGTCCATTCGAAGAGGCGGCGCCCGGGAAATTCGAAGGCGGACACGAGCCAGGCTTGGGGGACGGCCATGAGCAGGGCGAGGGCGGACACGGCGGCGGCGAGGCCGACCGTGTTACCGATGTAGGTGAAGAGGACGGTGTCGGATATATGTGTCCATTTGGGTCCGGCGTGGCCGAGTCCGAGCACCACGATCGCGAGCGGGGTGATGATGAGGAGGGCGACCAAAAGCGTTGAGGTGGACCAAAGGTCCACCTCACGCTTGAAGAACTTGTTGATTGTTGAGGCCACGAGGCGGGCGCTGGGCTTACTCCCAGCCGGATTCGTTGAAAACTTCGACGGCGGTTTCGTTGAGGTCGCCGAGGGTGGAGAGGTTGAGGGTATCGGCTTTGAACTCGCCCCAGCTTTTTTGGAGATCGGACCATTCGATGCCGTCGACGACGGGGTATTCGTAGGTGGTTTGCGGGAAGGTGGCCTGGGCTTCGTCGGAGGCGAGGAATTCGAGGAATTTGGTGGCGTCCTCGGGATTCTTGGAGGCTTTCGTGAGGCCGGCGCCGCTGACATTAACGTGCGTGCCGCGGCCGTCCTGGTTGGGAAAGAAGACGGCGATGGCTTCCGCGACCTCGCGGTCTTTCGGGTCTTCGGAATTGGCGAGGAGGCCGATGTAATAGGTGTTGACCACGGCGAGATCGCCGAGTCCGGCGGCGACGGCGCGCATTTGATCGCGATCGCTTCCTTGGGGTGGCCGGGCCATGTTCTCGCGGACCGCTTTGGCCCATGCGGCGGCTTCATCGCGGCCGTGGGCGGCGATGATGGAGGCGAGGAGTGACTGGTTATAGATGTTTGAAGACGAGCGCGCGAGGACTTTGGATTTCCATTTGGGATCGGCGAGGTCTTCGTAGGTGGAGAGGTCGGCGGGATCGACGCGGTCTTTATCGTAGGCGACGATGCGCGCGCGCTGGGTGAAGCCGAACCAGTTGTTGTCCGGGTCACGCAGACTTGCCGGGATGCGTTCTTCGAGGGTCGTGGAGGTGGCGGGCTGGAGGAGACCGGCGTTCTTGGCGCGCTGGAGGCGTCCGGCGTCGGCGGTCATGAGGATATCCGCGGGCGAATTTTCGCCTTCCGCTTTCAGTCGTTCGATGAGTTCATCGGCGCTGGCTTTGACGACATTGACCTTGATGCCGGTTTGTTCGGTGAACTCGTCGAAGAGGGCATCATCGGACTCGTAGTGACGATGGCTGTAGAGCGTGATTTCTCCGGCGAAGACATGGGAGATGAAGAAGGCGGTGGCTGCGAGCAGCAGGACTATTTGTTTCATGGTTGCTTGGTTTGCTTTTGGATTGGGTGGGTTTTGTGAACTTTGGTTTTACTAAAGGGAATTGAGGAAGGCGATGAGGTCATCGCGATCGTTTTTGGGAAGGGAGCGGAAGTGTTCGCGTGCGGGTTCGGCTTCGCCTCCGTGCCAGAGGATGGCCTCGGTGAGGTTCCGGGCGCGACCGTCGTGGAGGAAGAAGGTGTGGCCGCTGACGGTTTCGGTGAGGCCGATGCCCCAGAGGGGTGGGGTGCGCCATTCGGTTCCGGCGGCTTCGAAATCGGGGCGATGGTCCGCAAGGTCTTCGCCCATGTCGTGGAGGAGGAGATCGGTGTAGGGGCGGATGGTTTGATTGTTGAGTTCGGCGACGGGGTGGAAGTCGCCGGTTTTCATTTCGGGGATGTGGCATTGGGCGCAGCCGGCATCGTGGAAGATTTCTTTGCCGCGGAGGACAGCGGGGTCGGTCCAGTTGCGGCGGGCGGGCGGGGCGAGGGTTTGCTGGTAGGTGACGACGCGGTCGAGGAGATGGTCATCGATTTCGGGGGAGCCGCCGGTGGGGAGATCGGCGAGTTTGTCGGCCTGGGCGGTGGTAAAGGCTTCGTGGGGGTTTACGGGGCTGGTGATGCCGATGTCGCCGAGGAAGGCGTCGGCGGTTTGTTGGCGAAGGGTGGGTTGGTTGGCTTTCCAGCCGAAGCGGCCGAGTTCTTTTTGTTGGGTGTCTTTATTCCAGACCCAATTGGGGCGGCCGGAAATGCCGTCGTCGGTTTTGGAGTTGTCGGAGTCGGCGAAGGCGAGGATGGTTTCTTCGGGGACCGCTTCGAGGAGGCCGAGGCCGTGGACGGGTGGGGCGATGCGGGGGCCGAGGAGGAGGTTTTCTTTTGGGGCAGCGTAGGCGCCGGATGGTTTGAGATTGAAGGTGGGTTTGCGGAGGGAATAGGGCGTGTCGTCAGTGAAGGTCCCTTCGATTTCTTCGTAGGAGATTTCGACATCGCCTTCCGGGTGAGCCCCGGGGACGGCGCGGACGGCGAGTTGGTTCCCGTAAGTGGGATCGGGTTTGGGGCCGCCGTGGGGATTTTCTCCGGGGATGCTGAGCCGGAAGAGGAGGCTGGTCATGAGTTCGTCCGGTTCGGGGGGGCGGCCGCGGCCGTCGTGGGTGTGGCAGGAGGAGCAGGAGCGGGCGTGGAAGAGGGGGCCGAGGCCATCGCGGGCTTCGGTGGACGCGGGGGCGAGGACCCAGTTCTTATTGAAGAAGGAATTGCCGACCACGTGCGCGCGCCTGTTCTCGCGAGTGATGTTGGCGAGGGGGAGGGCGAAAGCGTTTTGGCCGTCCTGGAAGACTGTGGTTTCGCCGCCGCTGAGTTCCTCGCCTGGCGTGGGTTTTTCGAATTGGGGGTCGGCTTGAGCGGGCGTGAGAGCAGTGGCGATGGCCCAGGCCAGCGATGCGATGTTGGGCGGGGCGAAGGTCATCGGGTGGTGAAAGAAGAGGCTGAGGTTGATCAGGCTTCTTCGGAGATGGGGACTTCGAAGCCCATGAGTTTGCTGAGTTCGACGAGGAGGGCGGCCTGGTCCTCGAGGGAGGTGACCACGACGATGATGCTTTGGCGGCCCGGGGCATCGTCTTCGCCGAGGATGGCTTGGTCGAAGGGGACGGGGATTGCTTTGGACTGTTGGACGGAGGCGTTGATCTTGGTGTCGAGATTGTTGGCGAGGTCGGGATTCAGGGATTGGGCGATGTCTTTGATGCCGGTGCCGGACACGACGGAGCCATCGTTGCGGGTGTAGGCGCCGTTCCAGACATTGGCGATGCCGAGGGCGTTGTAGACCACGTCGTTGTGGGTGGTGTCGCTGAAGCAGGAGTGTTCGTCTTCCTGGGCTTTGGTTTCGTAGGCGACGAGGAGGCGTTCTCCGGAGAGTTCGAATCCACTGAGCATGGACATGCCGGTGAGGATACTTTTGATGGACTCGGCGGGATCGGCGGCGAGGAATGTTTTGCGGTAGTTGTCTTGGTCGGGGGCCCATTCCGCGACGAGGGACTCAAGGTTTTCGATAAGGAGATCGGCGGCGGCAAGGAGGAATGCTTTGCGGCGGTCGGCGTTGGGGGCGGTGGTGTAATCGGTGACGGGGCGTTGGCCTGGTCCATCGGTGGAGAGGTCTTGTCCCCAGAGGAGGAACTCGATGGCGTGGAATCCGGAGCTGATATTTTCTTCTCCGTCTTTTTCGTTGAGTTCGGCGAGGAGGGAGGCGGTGAGGTCAGGGAAGTCGGCGGGGTTGTTGATGATGCCGGCGTCGGCGTTGCCTTCAACGTAATCGATGTAGGCTTCATCCATGGGCCATGCGTTGAGGAGGCCTTCGGGACCGTCATCGTCGTCGATGGGGCCGGCGTAGAAGCGGAAGACTTCGGTTTGGAGGTAGGGGAGGCGGGCGTTGATCCAGGCTTCTTTTGCTTTTGTTAGAGTATCGTCAGAGGGGGATTGGGTGAAGGATACGAGGGATTGGTTCAAGTTTTGGGCTTGTGTGAGGGCGTCTTGATAGTTGGCGTGGACGATATTGGCGTAGGTTTGGGCGGCTTCGGTTTGGAGGGATTTGAGATTGGGGGGGGTGGTGGATTGGGCGGGGGCGGAACGGGGCGGGGCGAGGAGGGTAAGGGTGAGGGTGAGGGATTCAGCACATTGACCGCGATAAAGGCCTTCTTTGCCCTCATCCACGTTAAACCAGAGTTCATTGATATAGCCAGGTATGGCATCTTTTTTGGTGCCAAAGGCCGGAATCCACCATGCGTGAATGACGTCATTCGCGGTGATCAATGCACGCACTTTCTTGCCTGATGGAACGACCAGGTGATGGTCAACTTCCAACAAATAATTCTCACCGGGCGCAACGGCTGTGTCGTCATCAAACTGATCGATTTGCTCGCGCGGCGTTGCCAACGTCGAGAAGAACCCAATACCGCTGTCTAAATACTCATATTCCCACTTC
>JBCCIR010000122.1:0-16667 GCA_039028175.1 Verrucomicrobiota bacterium | reverse complement strand
GATCTTTTGGGGCTCTTGGGAGCTGCTCCTTAAGGATAAGTCGCAATACCTCGCTTCGCATTGTTGGTTGGGGGGGCAGGTTGAGGGCGGGGGGGTGATTCAGGGGGTGTCTTTGATTTTTTTGGCGAGGTCGCGGAAGGAGAGGGGATTGGTGAGGATGGGGACGTCGTAGAAATCGGGGTTTTCGTCGAAGATGGATTCCGTGGCGATGAAGTGTTCGGGGTCGGTGCCGGGGAGTTGGACGGTGGTGTGGCGGCCGGCGGCGGGGACGTGGAGGTCGTCGGCTTGGGAGCCGAAGCTCATGGCGGTGTGATCTTCGAGGGAGAGGTTGTCGACGTGGGAGTGGACGGCAATGCCGCCGTTGGGGATGGAGAGGGTTCCGTATTCGCCGCCGACGACGATGGCGTTGTTTAGGGTGGAATCGGGGTTGGTGATCTTGGCGCCGATGATGACGGAGTTGGTGGGGGTGAGGCCTTCGGGGAGATCGGAGTCGAGGATGAGGTTTCCGTTTTGATCGCGATCGGCGTCGAGGCCGTAAAGGGCGCGGGTGGCGGCGCCGCGCGGGGAATCGACGATGAGATCGGAGAGGTGTTCGCGCATGCGGCTCTGGAGTCCGTAATCGGCCCAATAGACGTCGCCGAAGTCGAAGACCTTGATGGAGAGATCGGAGAGGTTTTTCTTTTCTTTGAGGTTGGCTTTGAACTTCTGCATGCGGGCGAAAAAATCGGGGAAGGCTTTTTCGAGGTCGGCGATGCCGGTGAGGCCGAGTTCGGATTCGGTTTGGGCTTCGCGTTGCCAGGCGGCTTCGTCTTCGCAGTGGAGGGCGATCCAGAAGTAGGGGTCCCAATTGATCTTGCCCTGGGGGGCTTCGAGGACGTCGGCGAAAGTTTCGAGAAGGCCGTCGATGGCGTCGAAGGAGAGGGCGAGGCTACCGAGGTTGACGCGGACGGAGACGTCCTGGTCCTGGAAGGGTTCGAGGCGCGTGAGGAGTTTCTCGTGAGCCTGGCGAGAGATCATTTCGAGTTCGTTGGAATCGTTATCGGCGACGATCCATTCTTTATGGGCGGCGAGTTCGGGGGTGGGTTCGGTGCCTTGGCTGAAGCGGATGAAATCGGTTTGGGAGAGATCGTCGGTGCCGAGGTCGAGGTCGGTGCCGGGGAGGATCATTTCGTCGCCCCACTTGATGAGGATGCCTTCGAAGTTTCGGGTGCGGAGGTAATCGATGACGGCGTTCATCGTGCCGGCGGCGAGTTCGCCGACGTTGATGAAGTCGCCGGTGTGGTTGCTGATCATCGGCGTGGGGAACGCGGCTTTACGGCCGTTCAGTTTTTGGGTGAAGGGGCTGAGGCGTGAGCCGGAGCCGACGACCATCATCATGATGGCGACGCCGTGGTGGGAATCTGCGGGGCTGGTGTTTTTCCAATCGCGCCAGGACTGGAGGGTACCGAGGAAGTTGCCCATGGGGTTGGCCTCGAGGGAGGCGAGGATGGGGGTATCGCGGGATTGGTTAAAGATGGTGGGGGCGTGTTTTTGGAATCGGTCGAGCCAGAAATCGGCGTCGTTTTGATTGCCGGACACGACGATGGCGAAATCGGGGCCGGCGTTTTTGGCGACGGTGGCGTGGTTTTGGTGGATGATGGATTGCCACATTTTTTTAGTATCGCAGTATCGCAGTATCGCAGTTACGCAGTTTCGCAGGCACACGTGGGGTGATGGGTGGGTAAGGGTATCTTTTTGGGGGGAGAGTGCAAGTGGCGGGGGTGGGTGGTTTAGGAGGAAGTGGGGTGGTCGTCGAAGTTTGGGGAGCGCCAGAGGAGGGTGATGAGGAGGGCGGCGAGGACGAGGGCGGCGATGGCGATGTAGAAGGGGAGGCGGATATTTTCGGCCATGAGTCTCCCGCCGGCGAGGGAGACGAGGCCGGCGCCGAGGGTGTAGAGGGCGACCGTTACGCCCATGACCCAGCCTTGTTCTTTTTCATTCACGGAGAGGGAGAAGAACGTGAGCATGACGGGGTAGTTCACGCCGAAGGCGGCGACGAAGGGGATGATGGCGAGGTAGGTGAGGGCGGGGACGGGGTTCAGGAGGAAGAGCACGAGGCCGGCGGTCATGGCGAAGACGGATCCGAAGACGATTTGTTTTTTGGTGAAGCGTTTCGTGAAGGGGGTGACGAGGAAGGCGCTGGCGAGGGCCATGGCGACGCCGAAGATGATGAGGACGATGCTGTTTTGGAGCGTGTTGAATTCGAAGCGGCGGAGGAGGTAGTTATCGAGGAACACGAAGAAGGAGTTCAGGGCAAGTTGGGAGCAGAAGAAGACCATGGAGAGTTTTCGGATGACGGGGCGTTTGGCGGCGTGGTAGAGCGTGAGAAAGACATCGGTGATCTTGATCGTGACGGGGCGGCGTTCGAAATTTGTGTTGTGGAAGAAGAGGATGATGAGGGCGATATTGGAGAGGATGAGGGCGGCGGCGCCGTAGAAGGGGAGTTGTTCTGAGGCAAGCTTGCCGAGGAGGGAGTGATCCGAGAGGACACCGCCTAGGGTGGGGCCGAGGACCAGGCCGACGCTGACGGCGACGAGGATGAGGCCCATGAATTTTGTTTTTTGTTCTTCGGAAGTGCTGGCGTCGACGAGGGCGGCTTGGGCGATGGGTTGATTTCCGGCGGTGAAGCCGGTGACGATGCGTGAGGCGATGAGGATGGGGAAGGAATTCAGGTAGAGCGCCGTGATCATGAGGGCGTACCCGATGAAGGCGCCGGAGAGGCAGATGAGGATGCCTTGTTTGCGGCCGATGAAGTCGGAGAGTTTCGCGATGTAGGCGGCGCCGAGGAACCAGGAGAGGAAGAAGGCGCCCATGGCGATTCCGAAATAGGATTGGCGGGTGGCTTCGGGGGTGTTATGGGGGAGGAAGGTTTCGTTTTGGTCGAGGAGGAGCGTCGTGATGACGGGGATGACCACGCCCTGGCCCATGACATCGAGGGCGACGACGAGGAGGAGCGAGAAGGTGGCGAGTTTCATGGGTCTGGGGAAAGGGAGTGTCAGGCCGGGGGTGGGGCCTTGGGGTGTTTGACAAAGATGAGGGTGAAGATGAGGGCGACACTGACGAGGATGGCGGAGAGGAAGAAGACAGCGCGGAGGCCGGCGTTGTAGGCATCGCGAATGATGGGGATGACGTCTGCGATGTCGGTTGTGAGGGAGGGCGGGATTTGGTGGATGGTTTTGGCACCGCGGATGATGGATCGGGCGTCGGCGTCCTGGGCGGCGGTGAGGGTGACGTTTTCTTTGTGGAAGGCATCATTGAGGTGGGAGTGGCTGACGGAGGCGAAGACGGCGGTGGAGACGGCGAGCATGGCGGCGGCGCCGGCGAGTTGGATCATGAACATGATACCGCTGATCATGCCGGCCTGGGCGGTTCCGACGTAATCGATTGCGGCGACGTTGGCAGTGGGGAGGACCGCACCGACGGCGATGCCGAGGATGACGGCGGCGAGGTTGTAGGAAAGGCCCTCGGCGCCGGGGCCGATGATGCCGAGGCTGACGGCGGCGATGGCGCCGCAGATGAGGCCGAAGATGAGGAGGCGACGTTTGCCGAAACGTTGGTAAAGTTGTTGGCAGAAGAAGGAGACCGCGCCGTAAGCGAGCATAAAAACGATGACGCGGGTTCCGGCATCGGCGGGTCCTTCGCCGAGGAATTTCATGGCGTATTGGGTGACGTAGAGGAGGACGACGAAGAAAAGTTGGCAGAGGATGAGGACGCAGAAGCCGAGGGTGAGGATCTCGGGGCTGCGGAGGACATTCGGTGGGACGAGGGGATGGGCGGTGTGATTTTCGTGGAAGGGGAAGGCGACGAGGAAGGTGAGGGCGACGACTGAGCAAACGATGGTGCGTGTGTCGGTCCATCCCCAATCGTCGTATTGGTAGACCACGATCATCATGGCGACGAGGCCGGTGACGAGGAGGACGATGCCGAGGTAATCGTTTTTGGGTTTGATGTCGTCGGTTTGATCCCAGGGAACTTTGAACCAAGTCATGAGCATGGCGGCGGCGGTCATGGGGACATTGATCCAGAGGACCCAGCGCCAGGAGAAGTATTCGGTGAGGGCGCCGCCGACGACGGGGCCGGCGGCGTTTCCGATGGAGCAGGTGCCGAAGATGATGGCGAGGGCGAGGGCTTGTTTATTTTCGCCGAGGGCGCCGCAGGCCATGCCGATCATGGCGGGCCATAGGATGGCGGCGCCGACGCCCTGGAGGACGCGGAAGGCGATGACGCTTCCGCCGCTCCAAGCGCAGCCGCCGAGGAGGGAGGCGATCCCGAAGATGGTCATGCCGATGAGGAAGAGTCGTTTGCGGCCGTAGGCGTCTGCGAATTTGCCGCCGGCGACCATGAGGACGGCGAAGGCGATGACGTATCCGTTGATGACCCATTGGACGCTTTCGAGGTTGAGGCCGAATTCTTTTTCGAGGGCGGGGAGGGCGAGGTCGATCGAGGCGAAGTCGAGGGAGATGGCGAGGGCGCCGAGGATGATGGAGAGGTAGATGAAGAGCGAAGGTTTGGCGGGTGGCTCCTTCAATGTGGAGTCGGCGGTCATCGGGTGGACGGGATGGTGTGGGTATCCTTTGGGAATTGGGGAGAGAAAGCGAGGATATGGGAAAGTTTTTCGGGTTGGTGTGAATTCTTGCGCGAGGGTGATGGATTCGGGAAGGTGGGGGCGTGAGGTTGGAGGTGATGACGTGAAGATTGGCGAGCGCAGTGAGATGACGCGGGGGGCGCGGTGGGGGGCGATGTTGGCGTTGGTGGTGCTGGCGGCGGGGGTGGTGTTGGTGCGGACGGAGCCGGTTTGGGTGGGGTGGGTTTTGTTCGGGGTGGCGTTGGCGGGGTTGTTGGGGCTGCTGCTGGGGAAGGCGAAGGTGACGGAGGAGCGCAGTGAGGACGAGATGCTGGAGGTGGCGCGCGAGGCGATTCGGAGTGAGGCGGACCGGTTGGAAGCGCGGCGGGAGGAGATGGAGAAGAAGCTGATGGCGTATGGCGAGTGGATGGAGTTTCCGGACTTTGATGAATTGCACGAGGTGAACTGGGCGGTGAGCGGGCGGTCGGAGCAGGACACGCGGGTGGCGGAGCTTTTGGATGTGGAAGCGGAGCGGATGATGAAGCGATTTTCCGAGGGGGAGTATTGGGAGGGGACGACGTTTCAGACGCGGGTTTTGCTGGCGGAGCTGATGGATTTCATGGAGTCGATCGCGAAGGTGTATCAGCCGGATTCGGAGAAGCCGTTCTTGGAGACGAATTTGGAGGCGATGTTCAAGGCGGTGAACCGGGCGTCGTTGCAGGTGATTTTGTTGTTGGAGGAGATGCCGATCGTGGAGGCGCAGGAGTGGAACTTGCGGAAGGTATCGGAGGGGGTGCGGACGGCGAGCAAGGTGTATGAGAAGTATCAGTGGGCACGACCGTTCTTGAATCCGGTGCGGTATTTGTGGCACGGGAGCAAGTTGTTGTTTGTTTCCAATCCGTTGACGGCGGTGGGATGGATTGCGGGGTCGGAGATATTGTGGAAGGGCGGGGCGAAGTTGGGGAAGAAGGCGATGAACGCGTATTTATTGAGTTTGGTGCGGCAGACATTGGGGATTATTGCGTGGGAGACGGCGTCGATTTTTGATGCGACGCATCGTTTTCGGAATCCGGATTTTGTGTATGGGGTGGAGTTGGCGCACTTGGTGAGCAAATTTCCGATGGACCGGGAGACTTTACGGGGGGCCTTGCAGGAATTGGGGAAGATTCCGTTTCGGAGCACTTTTGACCGGGTGTTTTTGTATCGGTGTGTGGCGCAGCAGGTGAGTCCGAAGCCGGAGCGGTTCAGCCAGGGGGACTTGATGGATGAGGATGTGCGGGAATCGATCTATGGGCAGTTGCGGAAATTTTTGGAGGCGCACGTGGGGGAGGCGACGGATGGGGAGATTGCCAAGTGGGAGAAGGGGGTGAAGGGGAGATTGGGGGTGGTGGAATGAGGGCGGCGGAAATTACTTAAGAAACCTTAAAGAATATTTTGGGTTTTGAGAAAGTGACTGTATTGTCTTGAAGTCGATCCGGAGATTGGGTCGAGTGCTCTTTATGTCATTTGATGCTTCGATCCCGCGGTGGTTTTTGTTGATGGTGTTCCTGGTGGCGGGCGTGGCGATCGCTCCGATGGTTGGCGCGGAGGAGAGCGAGCTGAGTATCGATGTGGCGGATTCGTCGACCTATGTGAATTTGGCGCGGGTGGATTTGGAGGTAGGGGAGATGTCCTTTGTGGACGGCAAGTTGGTGGGTAATTATGCGATTGACGTGCCGTTGTTGAGTTCAAAGTCGGAGCGGGGGCGGATTATATTGTCGCTGTTGGAGGAGGTGGAAATTTATGCGCGCGATGGTGGGACGATCGTGGGTGAGGGAATTGCGGAAGGGAAGGATGAGAAGCCGCGAAAAATCACTGTGGCGTTTTCGCCTTGGGACAGCGAAACGGAGAAGGGGGGTATTCAGCTTAAGATCGACACGGGGGAGCGAATTCTGGAGTTTGAGTCGACTTATCATTTGGCCACCGAGGATTTGCTTGCTCTGAAGTGAGGTAGCGGGTCTGGAGGATTGGGCTTTCAAAGGGGGCGGAGACTTGGCACAAGTGTGGCGGAGCTTTGCCCGTGAAGTCGCCGGGTGTGGGCTTCATGGTTCATTTTGATCGCGATTGGGAGCACGAGAAATCATGAGTGACGAGAAGCAAGAGGCGCCGAGGAAGGGGCGTTCGCCGCTGGAAAGTTTTCTGGAAGTCTTTGGCGAAGTGCGCGCGGGGGAGGGGATCACCCTGGTGTTGATGTTTTTCAACATCCTTTGTCTTCTTGGGGCTTTTTACATTCTAAAGACGGTGCGGGAGCCGCTTATTTTGATGGAGGGTGGTGCCGAGCTTAAGTCGTATGCCTCGGCATTCCAGGCGGTGTTTTTGATCGCGTATGTGCCGCTGTATGGCTGGGTGGCATCGCGTCTCCCGCGTCAGAAGTTATTGCGGGTAGTGATTCTTTTTTTCGTGGCCTGCATCGTGTTGTTTGTTTTCGGGATCACGGCGGAGGTGCCGCACATCGGCTTTGCCTTCTTTATTTGGTTGGGAATTTTCAGTGTGAGCTTGATTGCCCAGTTCTGGTCATACGCGAACGACATTTACACGGAGGAGCAGGGGAAGCGATTGTTTGCGATTATCGCGGTGGGTGCGACGGCGGGGGCGCCGATCGGTGCGTTTGTGGCGGGTCATTTATTTGACGCGGGGATTCCGCCGACCGTGATGCTGAAGATTGCGGGATTATTATTGATCGTTCATCTCGTGCTTTACCGGATCATCGGGAAGCGGGTGCGCGAGCGGGACAAGAGCAAGGAGAAGAAGGTCGAGCCGCTGAAGAAGGGCAACGGTTTTGCGATGGTGCTGAAGAGTCGCTATCTTTTGCTTATTGCGGCTCTGTTGGTGGTGTTGAACATCGTGAATACGACGGGCGAGTTCATTCTCAGCAGCACGGTGGTTGAGCTAGCCGACGAGAAGGTGGGTGCCGAGGGTGATGAGGCTGTTGGCGAGTTTATCGGCGCTTTTTATGGGACGTTTTTCTTTTGGGTAAATATTGCGACGATATTGATCCAGGCCTTGTTGGTGTCTCGGATTGTGAAGTATATGGGGATGGCGGGAGCGTTGTTTATTTTGCCGGTTATTTCGTTGGGGGCGTATTCGCTGGTGGCGTTGGGGGCGGGTTTTGTATTTTTCCGCGCGTTGAAGACGGCGGAGAATTCGACGGATTACTCGTTGATGAACACGACGAAGCAGTTGTTGTGGTTACCGACGTCGAGGGAAGAGAAATACAATGCGAAGCAAGCGATCGATACGTTTTTTGTGCGGGCGGGTGATGTGATATCGGCGGGGATTGTTTTTGTGGGGACGACGTGGTTGAGTTTGAGTTTGGCGGGGTTCGGGGTGGCGAATGTTTTGTTCGTGCTTCTGTGGCTGGGCCTGGCGTGGTTGTTATTGCGTGAGAACAAGGCGGTGACGGCGCGATACAAGGCGGCTCAGGCAGGGGCGGGGGACGGCTCTCCAGAGGAAGGGTGAACGGACTGGTTACTGGAGGGCTTTGGGGGGTTTGCCCATGGAGTAGCGGCTGGCGAGGCCGGAGGGGTAGGCGTGTTTGGTGAGGGCGCGGACGAGGGCCGACTTGGTGCCGCTCATGATGACGCCGTTGTTGAGGATCGCTTCGGAGTATCCGGGGCCGGTTTTCATGGTGGCGAGTTCGGCGGCGACGGATCCGGGGGGGAGGTTGTAGCGTTGTTCGGCGGCGGTGATTTCTTCGGGGGTGCCGAGGGCGATGACGAGGGAGGGGGCGGGGATGGTGGGGCCGTCGCCGAGGTCGAAGAGCATGGCGATCTGGTCACGGCGATTGATGAGGCGATAGGCGAGGGCTTCCTGGGCGAAGTCGGGCCATTCGGAGCCGGTGACGGCTTTGCGAATATCGGCGTCGCTGATGTCTGCGATATGGCGGGCCATCCATTTGGCATCGGACCAGGTGAGGGTGTCGTATGCTTCGGGTTCGAAGAGGATGCTGACGTAGAAGCGGTTTTCGCCGAAGAGTCCGCGTTTGGCGAAAGTTTCGTCGACGTCGAAGAGATTGACGTCACCGGCGGCGAAGAGGGAGCCGAGGGTGAGGCCCTGGTCGCTGCGGCCCTGGTAGTGGTTGGTGACATGGCCGGGGCCGGTCATGGGGAAGAAAGTGTCGCTATTGGCGTCTTTGACGTCGCGATTGCCGACCCACATATCGAAGAGGAACGAGCCGCGTTCGACGCGGTCGTGGGAGGCGAGGTTATCTGAGAGGCGGAGGCCGTCGCTGCGGCGGATGAAGCCGTCGGTGTTGAGTTCGATGCTGGATTCCTTGAAGGCGATCCAATTTCGTCCGATGAGGTTGTTTTTGCGGAACTCCGTTTTGCCGCCCGGGGGGAGATTGCGGAGGACGGAGTTGATGTTGGCATGGGTGATGGTGCCGGAGCTGTGGATGTAGGGAGTGATGTCGAATTTGTAGAAGTCTTCGATGGTGGCTTTGAATTCTTCAACGGTGGCGGGGTAGGCGATTTTTGAGCTGGATTTTTTGGTGGCGGCTTCGGCTGGGTTGGCGAGGACGAGGGTCATGGCAGCGGGGCCGGTGCCGTTGGTGAGGATGACGTTCGTGATGCGGGCGCCGGCGAGGATGTAGAGTTGCCAGGTGACGGAGGCGATGGAGGCTTCGGGGCCCCACTTGATTTTCCAGAGACCACCATATGCGTCCTGGACCTGACCTTTGGGCGTGGTGGCGGCTTTAAAGATGTAATCGAGGAAGAGGACCTTTTGCGCGGTCTGCATGTCGTATGTGGCGGCCGCGCTGACGGTGCTATGTTCGTGGAGGGTGCGATCGAGGCCGTCTTCGATGAATTTTTCGAAGTGGGCGAGGGGGTCGTGGCGGATTTTGGCCCAGGAGTTGCGGTCGTACCAGTTGGGATGATCGGGGCTGATGTCGAGTAGGGAGACCTGTTCGGGAGTCATGACGGCGAGTTCGTCGACGCTGAAGTAGTCGGTCCGTCCTGGTTCGTAGAGGAAGGGGGACTCGCGTTTGGCTTGAGATTGTCCGATGGGCCGGTCTTTTTTTGGAGCGGGGACGTCGTGTCCGAACATGCCGCCGATGACGACATTGGCGAAGAGGTCGTAGAAGGGAGGGGCGAGTTCGCCTTGGACCGGGTCTTCGATGCCTTGGAGGACTTTTTCGGCGTAGGCGTTGGTTTCGAGGCGTTCTCTCGGGGTGGGATTTGATTGGAGGGTGTGGCGGAGTTGGTTCGTGGTGAAAGCGAGGATGTCGAGGTTGCCTTCGACGGCGTTGATGGCTCGGGCATCGCCGCTTTGTTTGACGGTGGCGAGTTCTTGTTGGGTTTGGGCGGTGAGTTGGTCGGCTCTTTCGATGAGGGCGGCGGTGGTGTCCGGCGAGCGGAGTTGATCGAGAGTGTAGGGTTTCGGGCCGCTGTAGGTTGCGCAGGCGGAGAGGGTGAAGGCGATGGTGAGGAGGAAAAGGTGGTAGCGGGTGATCATGGAATTCGTTTGGCGAATGAAGTGCGGTTCTGGCCCGGGCGCTAGTCTGATTTTCCCCAGCCGAGGACGTCTTTTAGCACGGACCAGCGTTCGGATGAAGCAGAAGAGTCGTCCCCGAGGATCCAGTGGCCATAGAGCGATTCCACTGTGCCGTCGGCTCGTTTGATTTGGACGAAGCGATCGACGGTGCGCCGGAGGTCATCGTCTGAGGCGACGGCGAGGATGATGGGGACGCGGATGCGCAGTTCCTTGGGAACGACGACGGAGAATCCAGGGTGCATCATGGTGTAGATAGCGCCGGTTTCGGCGGTGGTGAGGAGTCCGTCGAGGTCGGAGACGCGTCCTTCGAGGTAATCTTCGGCGGAGGCGAGAGGAACGATTTCAAGACCGGTTACTTCGTGTCGACCGGTTTGGACGAGGACACCTTCTTCGACGTAACCGATGCGCGGGTTTTCGATCGTGTTGACGGCATCTGCGTTGGCGAAGAGGTGGGCGCGATGGTCGGGGACGACGACGGCGGCGTTGAGTTCGAGGTAGGGGGCGGATTCTTCGTAGGCGGTGGCGTCGCGGATGACGGAAGCGTGTCCTCCGACGGCGAGATCGAAGTAATCGTTGGCGAAGGCTTTTTCGACGGTGCCGGGTTCGTAGGGGATGAGGTGGAGTTCGACGCCGAGTTCATCGGCGAGGCGGTAGGCGAGATCGATTTCGAGTCCAACGACGGTGCCGTCTTTGTTGACATAGCTGAAGGGGGGTGTTTCGGGGGGGAAGCCCACGCGAAGGATGCCGGTGCGGCGGATGCGGTCCATGTTGGTTTCGCCGGGTTGGAGGGGGGAGGGATTGGTTTCGGCGGGTTCGGTTTTTGACAGGGCGCTATCTTTGAAGAAGGCGTGCATGCTGGCGACGCGGTCGGCGGGGGGTGGTTGGCCGGCGAGACTCCAGCTGATGGTGGTGTAGTTGAGCCATAGGGTGGCGCAGACGGCGACCACGGAGGCGACAACCCATCCGAGGGCGCGAGATTTTTGGAGTCGGAGCCAGCCGTCCTGTCCGGCGGAGGTGAGGACGGAGAAGACCGTGAGGTGCATGACGCCGAGGAAGTCTCCGAGGCGAGCGCCCCAGAGTCCGGCGACGATGAAGAGGGCGACGAGGTCGGCGGGGAGGCGGAACATGCCGAGGAGGAAGGGGATGGCGACGACGGGGCTGCCGAAGAAGGAGAGGAGGCCGACCGAGACGAGGAGGGGGTAGTCTTCGAGTTTGAGGGGTTGACCGATGAACCATGCGGCGAAGGGGATGAAGACGATGGCGAGGACTTTTCCGGCGTTGGGGAAGGGGTAGGCGAGAGGGACGAGGACGTTGGCGGCTTCTTCGGCTCTTTCTTCTTCGGTGCCGTTGGCGACGAGGAGGGCGCGGACGTCGGCGATGATCATGGGGAGGACGGCGAACATTTTGCCGGTGGCGAAGGCGGTGAAGAGAGTGCCGCGGCAACGGCCGAGGAGTTTCCAGTAGCGGATGGGGGTGAGGGAGCAGAGGAGTGCGGGGAAGAGGACGAGGGCGAGGAGGATGATGCCGAGGGTGTAGGTACCGAGGTAACCGCCGAGGCGGATGAGTTCGCCGGGGGCGGAAGTTCCCATGGCGCCGGCGGTGAGGGCGAAGGTGCCGTAGGGGGTGAGGCGGATGACCGCGTTGGCGATATTGCCGAGGGCATCGCCGATGACGTTGAAGGGTTTGAGGACGTGATCTTTATTGGCGAGGGGGATGAGGGCGATGCCGATGAGGATGCTGAAGACGACCGCGGCGGGGACGATGTTGTTGGCGAGGGAGGCGAAGGGATTGACGGGGATGTAGAGGTCGAGGAAGTCGAATTTTTCCGGTTCTTCGACGAGGCTGGCGCTGAAGAACGTGCCGGCTTCCCAAGCGGGGAGGGAGAGGGGGAGGATGACGACGAAGCCGAGAGACACGGCCCAGAGGAGGGTTTGGATTTTCAGGCCGTGGCGGCCGACCTCTTTGGCGTGTTCGTAGGTGAAGCTTCCGATTTTGGAGATGAGGGAGACGACGATGTATGGGAGGACCGTCATTTGGAGGAGGCCGAGATAGATATCTCCGATGACTTGGAAGGGGGCGGCCCAGGTGCCGAGGAAGAGTCCGGTGGCGAGACCGGCGAGCACCCCGATCATGATACGGGTGCCCATGGTGAGGCGTTTTTTCTCCTTGGTTTGGGGAGTCTCTTCAGTCATTCGCCGGTGAGCTGGTCTGATATTTCCGGGGGCCGGATCAGTCCAGCCCGAGTTGTATCATGATTTTTGGTCATTTGGAAGGCTGCTATGTGGTTGTTGGGGTTTGGTGTTCGGGGGCGATGGTGAGGGCGGCGCCCCAGATGATGAGCGGGGGAAGGAGGATGAGGAAGTTATCAGTCATGGGGAGCGATTTTAGTGGGAAGAAGGGGTGTTTTGGAGGCAGGATTTTGTAATAGATTGGAGGGTGGCGGCGGCTTTTGTAGATTTGGAGAGAATGGAGAAGAACCGGAAGCAGGAGAAGTTTCTTGAGACGCTGAAGGCGGAGAGCTGGGTGTTGCTGCTTCAGGAGATCCCGGGGGCTTGTTTTTTCATGAAGGACAAGGAGGGGCGGTATATGGGGGCGAACCGGGCGTATTTGGAGCACATGGGGTTGGAGAAGCCGGGCGATTTGATTGGGAAGCGGGACCGGGATTTTCATCCGGGGAAGCTTTCCGAGAGTTATACGGGTGACGACCAGGAGGTGATGAGGAGCGGTCGGTCGATTATTGATTTGGTCGAGCCCTGGAATTTACGGGACGGTCGGTTTGGGTGGACGATTACTTCGAAGCATCCGATTTACAACAAGGAAGGGGAGGCGGTTGGGGTGGTGGGATTTACGCGGCCCCGCGAGGGGGATGACGAGCCGGAGGAGATGGCGGACGAGGGGGAAGTGGCGGGAGACGATTCCGCGGGTGCGTTGCAGGCGGCTTTTTTGCGTGAGATGGAAAATCCTCGGGGGACGCGAGCGTTGTTTGAGCATCTACCCGGGGTGCAGTTTTTCATCAAGGACCGGGAGCTACGGTTTATTGCGGCGAATCAATTGTTAGTGGAACGGTTGGGTTTGGGATCGGAGGACGAGATAGTGGGAACGAGGGACGAGGATTATTTTCCGCCGGAGGTATGGGCGGGATTTGAGGAAGATGACCGGCAGGTATTGCAGACGGGGGAGCCGATAGTGGGGAAGATGGAGCAGGCGTATGACGAGGGGCGATTATTGAGCTGGTATATCACGACGAAGTTGCCTGTGTATAACCGGCAGGGTGAGGTGATTGGGGTGATGGGGGTGAATCGTGTGAGCGACGATCCGGAGGGGGCGGTACCGCTTGCGGAATCGAGTCTTTCCCGGGCGATGGAGTTGGTGCGGGACAATCCGGACCGGCGGGTGAGCACGGAGGAGATGGCGAAAGTGGTGGGGATGTCGGTGTGGCAGTTGCGACGTCGTTTTCGGAAGGAGTATGGGATGTCGCCGAATGAGTTTGAGAAAACGACGCGGATTCAGGGGGCGTGTCAGGCCTTGGCGGAGACGGACGAGTCGATTGCGGAGATTGCGTTTGGCTTTGGGTTTTGTGATCAGAGCGCCTTCACGGTCCAGTTTCGGAAGCAGATGGGCTGCACGCCGAAGGAGTATCGGAAGAAGCGCCGCCGATAGGGAGGGAGCGGGCGAATTGGGCACGAACTGCCCTATTTCAACAAAGAATGCTCGGAAAGCACAATTTATTTGCGGTGGCATCCGCTTGAATAGGGCATTGATCTGCGAGAGGCGGCTGGCTGGCTCTCCGGGCAATTACTCGACTTCTCCCCCCCAACACGAAGATGAGCCTTCCCACGAAACTCATGGCGCTCGCATTTGCGAGCGCCCTCTTTTTTCCCGCGATTGCGTTGGCGGTTGTGGATACCGGCAGTCAGAGCGGCAACCCGTTTCTTCATGCGATTGGCTGGCAGACCTTTGACAATGCCGGCGCCAACAACAATTCGGGTATTTCGGATAATACGCCTGAGAGCAACTCGACGTTTGATTCGTCGCCGGTTGGTGGTCATGCGGTGGTGGGCGGGGGTGGTGTTTATTTGACGGGAATCATTGGTTCGGGTGCGTCGGTATTGGGGCGTCAGGGGTTCGGGCAGAATACGAATAACGGGTTTTTGAACGGAGACACGTTTGGTCAGACGCCTGGTGGCAACCAAGGATTGTTCATCGAGGACGTGCCGAATGCGGCGGACGGGAGTCTCCCGGGGACGCGGGTGGGGCCGTTTGGAGGGGCGGGCACGAGTTCCTGGAAATTCAGAACGAACGGGAACCAGGAGTTTGGCGATTTTTCGATCACGAATCACAGTGATTTTGAGTTCCGCTTGGAACGGCTTCATTACGATGCGCGGGTGGGCAACGACAACTCTCCGCAGGATTTGGATTTAATTTATCTGGCGGGTGGAAGCAGCAACTTGATTCGAGTGAGCACGGGGACGGAAGTTCCGGATCTGCATGTGATATCTGACCGCGATTTTTCCGGGACGGCGGGCTCGAGTACGCAGAATGTGACGGCGAGCCTGGCCGCGTCCTTTGTGCAATCGACGGCGGTTCGATTGGGGCCGGGGCAGACGGCGTCCTTTCGGTTCCGGTGGACGGGTTCGGCGACGGATTTTGCAGAGGCGCAGATCGACAACCTTGCGGTATCGGGGACGTTTCAGGATCAGAACAACGGGTTTGCTTCGATCGATCCGGTGGCGTTTACGCAGATTCCCGAGCCGAGCCGGGCGATGCTGATTTTGGTGGGATTGATAGCGGCGGGTTTGCGACGGAGGCGGGTGTAGGAATCACCCGGGAAGAAGCGTTGGGTTTCCTCGAGAGCGGGGGTTTTTTGTGTGATCCTTGCGAGCCGTGGGGTGAGGCGAGGAGGCGGGTGGGAAAGTCAGTGTTGAGAATCGGAGAAAAATGTGGGCGCGGTGGCAAAATCAGTCGAAAACTGCCCATTTTCAACAATATTTGCCCGCAAAACACAATCAATTTACTGATAAATCCGGTGAAATTCATTCACGGTCCGTGAAAGCGGTCGTCTCGCGAGGTCGAGATACTACCTCAAAAACACAAAAACGAGCCTCTCCCACGAGACTCACGAGCCTCCCCCACGAGACTCGGTCGAAAAACCTCCCCCTCAACACCAAGATGAGCCTCCCCACGAAACTCATGGCACTCGCATCTGCGAGCGCCCTCTTTGTACCCACGATTGCGTTGGCGGTGGTGGACACCGGCAGTCAAAGCGGCAACCCGTTCCTACATGCGATTGGTTGGCAGACGTTTGAGAATGCCGGTGCGAACAACAATTCGGGTATTTCGGATAATACGCCTGAGAGCAACTCGACGTTTGATTCCTCGCCGGTTGGCGGTCATGCCGTGGTGGGCGGAGGCGGTGTTTATTTAACGGGAATCATCGGCGCGGGCGCTTCGATTTTGGGACATGACGGGTTTGGCCAGAATGCGAGCAATGGGTTCCTGAACGGAGACACCTTTGGTCAAACGCCGGGCGGCAACCAAGGTTTGTTCATCGAGGATGTGCCGAACGCGGCGGACGGGAGTCTTCCGGGCACGCGGGTGGGGCCGTTTGGGCAAGCGGGTACGAGTGCCTGGAAATTCCGGCTCAATGGCGATCAGGAGTTTGGTGATTTTTCGATCACGAATCACAGTGATTTTGAGTTCCGCTTGGAGCGGCTCCACTATGATGCCCGTAGGGGTGGTGCGAATTCTCCGACTGATTTGGATTTGATTTACCTGGCGAGTGGTTCGAGCAACCTGATCCGGGTGAGCACGGGGACGGAAGTTCCCGATTTGCATGTGTTTTCTGCCATCAATTTTGCCTCGGCGCCGAGCGTGCAGAATGTGACTCAGAGTGTGGCGGCTTCTTTTGGTGTTCCGACAGCGGTCAGGCTCGGGCCGGGTGAGACCGCGTCGTTCCGGTTCCGGTGGACGAACGCTGCCACGAATTTTGGGGAGGCGCAGATCGACAATCTTGCGGTATCGGGGACGTTTCAGGATCAGAACAACGGCTTTGCTTCGATTGATCCGGTGACGTTTACGCAGATTCCGGAGCCGAGCCGGGCGATGCTGGTGTTGTTTGGGTTTGCGGCGGTCGGGTTGCGCCGGAAGCGATAGAATTTACAAGTGGATAGAGAGAGCCTCCTCGGAAGAGGGGGCTTTTTCGCATCCATCCCCAGGAAGTGAGAGAAAAACTTTTTCACGATGCGGGAGGCGTCGCGTATCATTAATGAATCCCTATTTTAGTTCCTCCGACACATGAGACACTCCCACGAGCAGCGTTTTGCGGCGTTTTATTCGGTATTGTTGACCGCCCTATTGGTTTGTTCGGCTTCGGCGGTGGTGATTGCGCCCAGTAATGGGGGGAACACGTTGTTGCATGCGATTGGCTGGCAGACGTTTGATCCTCGGCTGGAAGGAAACAACGACTCGGGCATCATGGACACGACGCCGGATAGTGATTCGACTTTTGATTTCACGCCATTTGGAGGGCATG
>JBCCIR010000121.1:0-17102 GCA_039028175.1 Verrucomicrobiota bacterium | reverse complement strand
CGGTTGCGTTCTCCACGACTCGAGCCCCGGACTTCGGCAACCAGGCTTCCGTCTGTTGCCGAGAACGATCAGTCCACGGCGGGTCAGCATGGCGTGGGTCGCGCGCAGCGCGGCCCGCGACGTGCCCGTTCTTCTCCAAAGAGAGGGGGACCTCCTTCACTCCGAGGGGGTGCTGGGCAGCGGCGCCTCCGCGATCCGGTCGCGCGCATCGAACGCTAACCCCATCGCGCCTCGCCTCTCCATCCAGCGCCGCGTCTCGATGCGCGATCAGGTAAGACTCAATTCAGGCTGCCAGGGCTAGCCCTACCGGGGCGACACGGCCGTGATGCCTAACGCGTCCCCGGCTCGCCCCCTCATCCCGCCAAAACCCGACCCGCTACGCGCGCACCGCATCCGTTGCATGTTCGGGCGCGTCGGCGCCGAGGACCAGCGCCCCCTCGGAGACGGAGAGTGAAGCTCAACGTCAGCGCCGAGGCACCCCGCCCCCAGAGGAGTCGGGAAGGGTGCGCTGGAGAGCTTGGCGCAGCGGACGGCGAAGTAGCGAACGAAGAAGGGAGCACAGAATTCATGCAGGACATTTACCAGGTTATCAAAACGATTCAGCTCAGCGAGAAGGCGATGTTTCTCGGGGAGATGAACAATGAATATGTCTTCAAGGTTGATCCCCGCGCGACGAAGTTGGAGATCAAGCAGGCGATCGAGAGTCTTTTTGGGAAGAAGGTTCTCTCGGTGAATACGCTCAATTATCAAGGGAAGAAGAAGCGCGAGCGGCGGGCGGATTTCGGCCGGACGGCTCGCTGGAAGAAGGCAGTGGTGAAGTTGAAGGAGGGCGACAAGATCGACCTCGTGTAGGGCGCGATTGAATTTTAACAAGACACTTTTGATATGGCACTCAAGAGATACAAGCCGGTTACTCCGTCGAATCGATACAAGGCGCACTCCTCATTTGAGGAGGTCACCAAGTCGGAGCCTGAGAAGAATTTAACGGAGGCTCTCCACAAGTCGGGCGGCCGCAACAATCAGGGGCGTATTACCTGTCGTCATATTGGCGGCGGGCACAAGCGCAAGTATCGTTTGATTGATTTCAAGCGGAAGCGTCGTGACGAGGCGGCGAAGGTGATTGCGATCGAGTATGATCCAAATCGTTCGTCGCGGATTGCTTTGATTGAGTATCCGGACGGGCAACGGAGTTACATTTTGGCGCCGAACAAGTTGGAAGTGGGAGCGCAGGTGATGGCTGGAGAGAAGGCGCCGATCAAGGTGGGCAATGCCTTGCCATTGCGCAACATTCCGGTGACGACTTCGATTCACAACCTGGAAATGGTTCCCGGGAAGGGTGGCCAGGTGGCGCGAAGTGCGGGTCAGGCGGCGGTTTTGGCGAACGTGGACGGCGATTATGCGATGGTGAAGATGCCCTCGGGCGAGATTCGCCGCATCCACGCCGAGTGTTACGCGACGATTGGGCAGGTGGGCAATCTTGATCATATGAATCAGAGCAGTGGCAAGGCGGGGCGGACTCGCTGGCAGGGGACTCGCCCGACGGTGCGAGGGATGTGCATGAACCCGGTGGACCATCCGAACGGCGGTGGTGAAGGCAAGAGCAAGAGTGGCGGTGGTCGACAGCATTTGAAGAGTCCCTGGGGGCACGTGAAGGGGCAGAAGACTCGCAAGAAGCACAACCCGAGCGATCGATTTATTATCGAGCGGCGCAAGAAGAAGAAACGGGGCTAGAAAAGCGTCAGGTCCTGATGGGGCCGCTAGAAACTTAACACCAAGCAATTCAATACTATGGGCAGATCACTTAAAAAGGGGCCGTTCGTCGATCAGAAGCTTTTGTTCAAGATTGATTCGATGAACGAGAGCGGAAGCAAGAAGCCGATCAAGACGTGGTCGCGGCGTTCGATGATCACGCCGGATTTTGTCGGGCACACGTTTTTGGTGCACAACGGCAAGGATTTTACGTCGGTTTTTGTGTCGGAGAACATGGTGGGGCACAAGCTGGGTGAGTTTTCGCCGACGCGGAAGTTCATGGCTCACGGCGGCCTGGGCAAGAAGTAGGGACGAGTGAACGGACGGCATTGAATTTGAGATGAACACACTGCGCGACAAACTAGCGGCACTGATTCTGGCGGGGGCAATGCTCCTTCCGGGAGGGGAGTTGTGTGCGCAGGCGGGTGGTGTGGATTTGACGCCGGACGAGTCGAAGACGGCGTTGGAGGCGGCTTTGGCGCGGATGACCGCGATGGAGGAGAAGGTGGACGCCTTGCGCTCGGCGAATGCGGCCTTGGGTGAGAGTTTAGCGGCGGCGAACGCGGAGGCGGATCAGTATCGTGATGCGTATCGCGAGGTGCGATTGCAGATGGAAGCTTTGGGGGTGGAGGCGGTGACGCCGAATTCGGAGGGGATTGAGCAGCGGTTATTGAAAGCCGTGCGGGACACGCAGTTATTGGAGGAGGAGAACAGGGAATTGACGGAGCAGCTATTGCGGTTGGCGGGGGTGGCATTGACCTTTGCGCAGACGGCGGTGAGTTCCGATCCGGAGCGATTGAAGCTTTTGCAGGCGGAGGTGCAGTCGGTGGAGCGCCGTTTGGCGGAAGACGTCGCGGCCGCCCCGGCGGGCGCGGACGGGATTGCATCGGCCTCGGTGGTGGAGATTGCCGACGAGTATGGTTTGGTGGTATTGAACGCGGGGCAGTCGAGTGGCGCGCGTGTGGGAATGCCGTTGGAGGTGGTGCGGGGGAACGAGACGATTGGTGCGGGGCTGGTGATCTCGGTGCGGGACGAGATTTCGGGATTAATGATGCAGCGGTTGCAATCCGAGGAAGTGCCGGTGCAGGTGGGGGATCGAGTGAGGGTTCGGACGGGAGGAACTTTTTAGAGAATCAAACAGTAGAATCAACGACACAACGCAATCGTTTCCATGGAGGTTAAAGCCATCACTAAATTCGTTCGCATCTCGCCGCTCAAGGCGCGTGATGTGGCTCGGAACATTCAAGGGCTGCCGGTATCGCAGGCTTTGGACATGTTGACCTATACCCCGCGCAAGGCGGCGTATTTGGTGGGCAAGACATTAAAGTCTGCCATTGCGAACGCGGAGAACAATCATGATCTGGCGGTGGACAGCCTGGTGATCAAGGAGGCCGTGATTGGTGACGGGCCGACGATCAAGCGCTGGAAACCGCGGGCGCGGGGTGGCGCGGCGCCGATCAAGAAGCGGACGAGTCATATTTTCATTACGGTATCGGACGAGATTGAGCAGCCGGAGTCGACGAAGAAGTCTGGCAAGACGAAGAAGAAGCAGCGCATGGCGCGGGCGACGGCGACGGGGAAGCTGATTGAGCAGATGGAGAAGGAGCGGGCGAAGGGGGCGGCTGCGGTGGCCAAGGCGGAAGCGGTCGAGGAAGCGGAGACGCCTGAGGTTGAAGCTGAGGCTGACGCGGCGGAAGCGGTTCAAGAAGAGGCGCCGGCGGCCGTGGAGGAGCCCGCGGCGGAAGAAGCGGTCGCAGAGGAAGTTGCGGCGGTGGAAGACGAAGTTGTTGAGGAAGCGCCGGCCGAGGCGGAAGCGTCGGCGGCGGAAGAAGAAGCGGCACCGGCTGCCGAGGCTGAAGAGGCCGGTGGCGACGACGAAGTGGAAGAGGAAGAAAAGGAATCATAAGACGAGCAGGAGCGAAGAGATATGGGACAGAAAGTAAATCCAATTGGTTATCGGCTTTGCGTCAGTCGCGACTGGCGATCGAAGTGGTATGCTCCTGAGGAGGAGTTTGCGGATTATTTGCACAGTGATTTGAAGATTCGCAATCACCTGAAGGAGAAGCTGTCGTTTGCGGCGGTATCCAAGATCGTAATTGAGCGGGCTTGGAACAGTGTGCGGGTGACCTTGTTCACGGCGCGGCCGGGTCTGGTGATTGGCCGGAAGGGGTCCGAGATCGAGCGGATGACGAACGAAGTGTCCCAGATGTGTGGCGGGAAGCAGGTGAAGGTGGACATTATTGAGATCAAGCAGCCGGAACTGGATGCGCAATTGGTGGCGGAGAATGTGGCGTTGCAGTTGGAGCGCCGGATTTCGTTTCGTCGCGCGATGAAGCGGGCGCTGCAGACCACGATGGATTTTGGAGCGGAGGGGATTCGTATCCGGGCGGCGGGCCGTCTTGGCGGTGCGGACATTGCGCGGGCGGAGTGGTATCGCGAGGGCAAAGTGCCATTACAGACTTTGCGGGTGCCGATTGACTATGGCTTTACGGAGGCGCGGACGGTGTATGGGACGATTGGGGTGAAGTGCTGGATCAACAAGAAGGAAGAAGTGGAGAAGGACGCAAAGCAGGGGCAGCAGACCCCGGTGGGGCAGGTGACTTCGCGTTAATTGAGATTAGAGAAACGGTTTAACCAGAGAGACAAGGAAGGGAAAGTAGAGCGATGGCAATGTTGCCGAAAAGAGTCAAGTATCGGAAATCGCAGCGAGGGAATCGCGGCGGAACGGCGCAGCGTGGGACGAATGTCAGTTTTGGCGATTACGGTTTGCAATCGTTGGGCCGAGGCTGGGTGACGGCTCAGCAGATTGAAGCTTGTCGTGTGGCGATCACGCGTCACATGAAACGTAAGGGGAAGGTTTGGATTCGAATTTTTCCTCACAAGCCCATCACTTCTCGTCCGCCGGAAACGCGGATGGGTAAAGGCAAGGGAGCGCCGGCGGCCTGGGTGGCGGTGGTGCGACCGGGGACGATGTTATTTGAGATGTCCGGGGTGCCGGAGTCATTGGCGAAGAGCGCGATGCGATTGGCGGCGAACAAGCTGGGTGTTCGGACTCGGTTTGTGACGCGGAACACGGGGGGGAGTTAGGGACCGGTTCAGGAAGAGACGAATTTAGATTGAGATAAAGGATGAAGACGACGGAATTGAAAGAGCTGACAAACGACGAGCTGTATACGCGGCGTCGTGACTTGAAGCATGAGGTGCTGAATCTGCGAGTGCAGCAGGAGAGTGGTCAGTTGGAGAATCCGGCCCGGATGCGGGTGGTGCGCCGCGAGGTGGCGCGGATCGAGACGATTTTGTCCGAGCGGCGGCTGCAGGAGCAGGCGCCTGCGGGTGCAACCGAGGCGGCGGCGGCGTCATCCCCGGCAGCGGCGACAACTGAATAAGCAAGGAGCGAGACGAAGATATTCCAATGAGCGACGAAACGAACAATCCAGAAGAAGCGGAAGCGGAGGGCGCCCCGGCAGAAGAGGCGGCTCCTGCCGAGGAAAGCACGGCGACGGCGGTAGTAGAGGAGGCACCGGCACCGGCGGCGGCGGCGGCCCCGAAGAAGAAGGCGGCATCTGCATCGCCGGCGGAGCAGGGTCGTGGTTTGCGCAAGACGCGCGTGGGAGTGGTGATTTCCGACGGGATGGAGAAGACCATCGTGGTGGACGTGGTGCGCCGGGTGCAGCATCCGAAATTCAAGAAGATTGTGAAGCGCAGCTCCAAGCTTTACGCGCACGACGAAGAAGGTGCAGCGAAGGTGGGAGACAAGGTGCGCGTGATGGAAATGCGTCCAATCAGCAAGAAAAAGCGCTGGCGTCTGGTGGAAGTGTTGGCGCACTAGGAAAAAGAGAACAGTCACGGAGAAGCAAGCGAAGACCAGAGACGAGACAACGAGCGAAGGAACGAAGTTATGATTCAGATGGAATCCAAAGTGCAAGTGGCCGACAACACGGGTGCCCGTGTTGCGAAGATGATCGGCGTGCTTGGCAAGCGCACGAAGAGCGCCGGTGTGGGGGATATAGTCACGGTGCACGTTCGGGAGTCGACGCCGACGGCCAACGTCAAGAAGGGCGAGGTCGTGCAAGGGGTGGTGGTGCGGACGGCTGCTCCGATCCGCCGGACGGACGGATCGGTATTGCGTTTTGACCGGAACGCGATCGTGTTGATTGACAAGGACAAGAATCCCCGTGGCACGCGTATTTTTGGACCTGTGGCGCGCGAGTTACGCGAGCAGAATTTTATGAAAATCGTATCCCTGGCGCCGGAAGTGTTATGAGCAAGATTAAGACGCATGTAAGCAAGGGAGATCGGGTGGAAGTGATCTCGGGCAACCACAAGGGGGCCACGGGGACGATTTTGCAGGTTTACCCGGCGAAGGAGCAGGTGATCATTGAGGGGGTGCGCATGATCAAGAAGCATGAGCGCAAGTCACAGGATCGTCCCGAGGGGGGCATTGTGGAGAAGGAAGGGCCGATCCACATCTCGAACGTGAAACTGATTGAGAAAGCAGAAAACTAGATCAAGTTAGTCGCCCGCCGCGGCGGGTGTGAAGGAAGCAGTCATGGAAGCGACATTATTGACCGAATACAAAGAGCGAGTGGCTCCGGCATTGAAGGAGAAGCTCGGGGTGGCGAATGTACACGAGGTGCCGCGTATTGAGAAGGTGGTGATCAACTGTTGTATCGGCAAGGAAGCGGACCGGAAGCAGGCAGCCGAGGACGCGGCCGATGAACTTGCGCGGATTACGGGGCAGCGCCCGGTGATCACCAAGGCGAAGAACAGTGTATCGAACTTCAAGTTGCGTGCTGGGGAAGTGATTGGGGCGAAGGTGACTTTGCGTGGGGTGAAGATGCATGACTTTCTTTTACGTTTCATCAAGACGGCGATTCCGAAGATTCGGGATTTTCGCGGGGTGCCCTTGAAGAGTTTTGATGGAAACGGGAATTACACCCTTGGGGTGACGGACCAGACGATTTTTCCGGAGGTTGAGTTGGACAAAGTGAAGCGCAATCTGGGGTTTGACGTCACGATCTGCACGTCGGCGACGACGGATGAGGCGGCGTTGGAATTGTTGAAGGAGCTGGGAATGCCTTTCCGGAAACCGGCGCAGAGTTCGGAGGCGGCATAGAGAGACGGAGTGAAGATTAATTTATTGAGAACGACAGGAACCGATTCATGAGTGCACTTACCGATCCCATTTCAGATTTTTTGATTCGTTTGAAGAACGCGACACGCGCTCGCAACGAAGAATTTTCGGCTCCGTATTCGAAGATGAAGGCGGAGATCGCCCGTATTTTGCAGGAGGAGGGTTATATTTGGAATTATGAGGTGGTGACGGAGGGAACTTTTCCGGAACTGGTGGTGAAGCCCAAGTTTGTGGATGACACCCCGGCGCTTACGGATGTGAAGCGGGTCAGCAAGCCGGGATTGCGGCGGTATGTGCCTTGCGATGAGATTCCGAAGGTTTTGGGAGGCATGGGGATATCGATTCTTTCGACTTCCCGCGGGGTGATGACGGGGCACAAGGCGCGCAAGGAGAACGTGGGTGGAGAAGTGTTGGCGATGGTTTGGTAGAGGCGACGGGATTTAGATTCGAGAGAAAGATAGAGAGCGATGTCGAGAATAGGTAACAAAGCAATCGAGCTTCCCGAGAAGGTGAGCGTGAATGTGTCTGGCGACGGGCATATCACGGTGGAAGGGCCGAAGGGCAAGCTGGAGTGGGACATTCCTTCGGCGATCAAGGTTGAGGAGAACGAGGGAACGATTACGGTGGCCTGTGGTTCCTCTGAGCGGGTGGATCGCGCGATGCATGGGACGGCGCGCAGTTTGATTGCGAACATGGTCCAAGGGGTGGGCGAAGGGTTTGTGAAAGAGCTGGAGATTCAGGGAGTGGGTTTCCGGGCGGCGGTCAAGGGCTCGAATCTTGATTTGAACCTGGGTTTTTCTCATCCCTTGCTTCACCCGATTCCGGAGGGGATCAAAGTGACGGTGGAAGAGAACACGAACATCAAGGTGGAGGGGATCGACAAACAATTGGTTGGGCAATTTGCCTCGGATGTGCGGGCGTATTATCCGCCGGAGCCTTACAAGGGCAAGGGGGTCCGATACAAGGACGAGTATGTGCGCCGGAAGGCGGGCAAGACCGTGCAGTAGGGGTATAGCATTACGAAACAGTCATTACGGAAAACAGGCCATGAGAACGATTAATCGCAGAAAGTTACGGCACCGGGTGCATCGGCGCATTCGCAAGAAGGTGCGTGGTTCGGCGGAGCGTCCGCGTTTGGCGGTCAACTTTTCGAACAAGAACATTTATGCGCAGTTGATTGACGACGACAAGGGCGTGACGGTTGCCGCGGCATCGACGCGGGACAAGGAAGTGGGGGAGGCGAAGGCGAACAAGGAAACTGCGTTGAAGGTGGGTCAGCTGATCGCGAAGCGTGCGAAGTCGGCGAAGGTGTCGAACGTGGTCTTTGATCGTGGCGGATTTATTTATCATGGGAAAGTGAAGGCTTTGGCGGATGCGGCGCGCGAGGAAGGGCTGCAATTTTAGATTATTTGGAACCAGGATCAGGCAACGGGAAGCAACGAGATGAGCGAAGAAGCGAGCAAAGAACCAGAGAGCAACGACGAAGCGGCGGCACCGGAAGCCGAGGCGGAAGAAGCAGTTGTTGAAGCGGCGTCGGAAGAGACGGCGCCGGCAGAGGAGGCGCCTGCGGCAGAGGAGGTGGCTGAGCCTGAGGCGGAAGCGGCGGAACCTGTGTCAGAGGGGGAAGAGGCGAAGGAAGAGGCGAAGGAAGCGGAACCCGCTCCTGAAGGTGACGGGGCGGAAGACGCGTCGGCGAACGCGACAGGAGAGGGTGACACGGCGAGCGCTGATGCTCCGGCGGCCGAGGAAGCGGCGGCAGCACCACCGGCGGCAGCGGCTGCCAAGCCGGCTCAGGGCGGCGATGCGAGGGGATTTCGAGGTCGGGACGGGCGCGGCGGGCGTCCTCCGTTTGGACAGCGCGAAGGTGGGGATGACGATGAGTTCAGTGAAAAGGTGGTTTTCATCAACCGATGTGCGAAGGTGGTGAAAGGGGGGCGTCGATTCAGTTTCAGTGCGCTCGTGGTATCGGGCGATCACAAGGGGCAAGTGGGTTTTGGTTTTGGCAAAGCCAACGAAGTGGCCGAGTGCATACGCAAGGCGAGCGAGTCTTCGAAGAAGAACCTGGTGACGGTATCGATCACGGAGAACACGATTCCGCACGAGGTGACGGGTGAATTTGGCGGGGGCAAGGTGTTGTTACGTCCGGCGTCTCCGGGGACGGGAATCATCGCCGGTGGTGGTGTGCGCGCGGTGGTGGAAGCGGCGGGAATCAAGGATGTGCTGTGCAAATCGCTGGGGTCGAACAATCACGCGAATGTGGTGAAGGCGACCTTGCAGGCTTTGACATCATTGCGGACGAAGGACGAAGTGTTCAAGTTGCGTGGTAAGAAGGTGGCGGAGAAGGCGGCGCTGTGAGGGGTTGGTGCCGGGTTTGAGTTTTTAACCAGAAGAGAAGAGAATGAAATTGCACAGTTTGAATCCCGGATCGGGGGCGCGGAAGCGCCGCAAGCGGCTTGGGAATGGTGAGAGTTCCGGCAAGGGCAAGACCTGCGGCAAGGGCCACAAGGGTCAGAAGTCCCGTTCGGGTGCTTCGCTTCGTCCCGGTTTTGAGGGCGGCCAGATGCCATTGATTCGGCAGTTGCCGAAGCGAGGGTTCAACAATGCGCAATTCCGGACGGAGTATGCGGTGGTCAACGTGGGGGTGTTGGAGACGCACTTTGAAGACGGGGATACGATCAACGAGACGGCTTTGCGGGATCGTGGATTGGTGAAGGGGCGATGGGACGGGGTCAAGATTCTCGGGGATGGCGAGTTGAAGAAGAAGTTGTCGGTGGAAGCGGACAAGGTGACGGCGTCGGCCCGGGAGAAGATTGAGAAGGCGGGTGGTTCGGTTGCGGTGAGTGCGCCGGCTGCGGAGGCGGAAACGACGCCGAAGCCGAAGGCCAAGGCGAAGAAAAAGGCTGCTCCGGCCAAGGAAGAAGCACCGGAAGAAGTGGTGGAGGCAGCTGCTCCGGAGGAAGTGCCTGCAGCGGAAGCCGAGGCGCCGGCGGAAGAAGCGGCGGCTGATGATGCGGCTGCGGAAGAAGAGAATGCCGAGGAGGAGGAGAGCAAGGAATAGGTGAGGTATCCGGGGGGACATTCAAGCCACAAAAGAATTGTTGCCCGGACATCAGCTAAATTTGACGAGATCGTTCGATGATATCCGCCTTTACCAACACGCTTAAGATTCCTGAGCTTCGGCAGCGGATATTTTTCACGCTGGCGATGATCGTGATTGTGCGAATCGGTTGTGCGATCACGTTGCCGGGGGTTGATGCGACCGTGTTGCAGGAGTGGTTCCGGGAGTTTACGAGCGATCAGTCGGACCGCGGAGCGGCGGCGGTGGCTGCGTTGATTAATGTGTTCAGCGGCGGTGCCTTGCGAAACTGCGCGATTTTTGCGTTGGGGATCATGCCGTACATCAGTGCGTCGATTATGATGCAGCTGTTATCTGCGGTGGTCCCATCTTTGCACAAGATTTCCCGTGAAGAGGGTGGTCGGCAGAAGATCGGGATGTATACGCGCTATGTGGCGATTGTCTTGAGTTTGTTCCAGGGTTATTTGCTGACGCAGGCATTGATGAATCCGAAGTCGGCGATTTTCTTCCGAGGGATGGGCGAGATCATTCAGCGATCCGGGCGGGAGTTGGTGCCGGAGCCGGGGATGATGTTTGTCGTGACGGCGATGGTGACGATTACCGCGGGAACCATGTTGTTGATGTGGTTGGGTGATCAGATCACGGAGAAGGGGATTGGGAACGGTATTTCGTTGATCATCACGGTAAACATTATTTCGGATTTGCCGTCGGCCTTGGTGCAGGTGTGGAACACGTATGTGGTGGGCGCGGCGGAGGGCAACACCTTGGCGCCGATGAAGCTGGTGTTCTTGATTGCGTTCCTGTTGTTGGTGATTGCGGCAGTGGTTTCGATCACGCAGGCGCAGCGGCGGATTACGATTCAATATGCGAAGCGGGTTGTGGGCCGGAAGGTATATGGCGGGCAGACGCAATACATGCCTTTGAAGGTCAATTATTCCGGGGTGATGCCGATTATCTTTGCGCAGGCGATCTTGATTTTCCCGGCCCAGATCATCGGGATGGCGTTTCCGACGGCGCCGTGGGCGGACAAGTTGACGGTCATGTTGACGAACGGTTGGCTGTATTACGTGCTCTCGGGCTTGATGATTTTCTTCTTCAGTTACTTCTGGGTGGCGACGATGTTTCAGCCGAATCAGATTGCGGATGATTTGAAGAAGAACGGCGGGTATATCCCCGGGGTGCGACCGGGCAAGCCGACAGCGGAATTTTTGGATTACACGATGAGTCGCTTGACCTTTGCGGGGGCGATCTTTTTGACTGCGGTGGCGATTTTGCCGGCCTTGATGACCGCGTGGATGGGTGTGCCGGCGATGGCGGCGCAGTTCTTCGGCGGCACGAGCTTGTTGATTTTGGTTGGGGTGCTACTGGACATCATGAGGCAGGTGGAGACCCACTTGATTCAGCGGCATTACGACGGGTTCTTGCGGAAGGGCAAGATTCGGGGCCGGAGCGAACGTCCGGGCCGAACGGGAGCACCGGCGGTGTCTTCGGCCGGGAACGGGATGCTTTATATTTACCTGTTGATCGCCATTTTGGTGATCGTGGGGGCGAGCTACTACATCTACGAGCAGCTGCAGTAGGCTCGCAGTGGAAGGGCGACGGTGGTGAGTGATTCGGGTGAGCGGCGGAAATCGGGGGAGGACATTCGCTTGGTATTGATTGGTCCGCCGGCATCGGGCAAGGGGACTCAAGCGGTGCTTTTACGCGAGGCGTATGGGGTAGAAACCATTTCGACGGGGGCGATGTTGCGGGCGGAGATGGCGGCGGAGACGGAATTGGGAATGGAGGCGGCAAGGCATTTGGATCGGGGGCAGTTGTTGCCGGATGACCTTATGTTGGGGGTGGTGAAGAGGTGGTTGGGTGTGCGCGAGGGTGGCTTTTTGCTGGATGGGTTTCCGCGGACGCGGCGGCAGGCGGAAGTTTTCGATGAAGTACTGGCAGAACGGGAGTGGGAGCTGACGGCGGCGATTTTTTTGGATACCCCGGAGGCTATTCTCGAGGATCGGGTGACGAAGCGGATGCATTGTGAATCCTGCGGGGCGATTGTGCGGGTGGGGGTTCATGTGGAGTCGGCGGGAGGGGCGTGCCCGAAGTGCGGAGGGGACCTGGTGAAGCGGGAGGACGATACGGTGGCGGTCTTTCGGGAGCGGATGGAGGAATACCGGGAGAAGACCGTTCCGGTATTGGGGTATTACGAGGAAACGAAAAAACTGGTGCGAATTCGTGGCGAAGGCGGGGCGGACGTGGTATTCAAACAGATTTCGGATGGTCTGGCGGCGGTGTGACGCCGGGGGCCCCACCAGGAAAGAGCGACTTGATGCACGGGAAGATACCAATTCGAAAGGGGCGCCACCTTGAGCAGATGCGCGAGGCGGGGCGGGTGGCGAGTGATATTTTGAAGGCGACGGCGAAGGCCGTGGAGCCTGGGGCGACGACTCGTGATGTCGAGGAGGTGGCGATCCGCTTGATTGAGGAGGCGGGGTGCGAGAGTGCGTTTCATGGATACCGGAATTTTCCCGGGCATATTTGTATTTCGTTGAATGAGGAAGTTGTGCATGGGATTGGGAGCGACCGGCGGGTGATTCAGTATGGGGACATTTTGAAGATTGATGTGGGGATCGTGAAGGACGGTTGGGTGGGCGACAATGCGTTGACGGTGCCGGTGGGGGAGATTGATCCGGAGGTGAGGCGATTGCTGGAGGTGACCGAGGAGTCGTTGCATGTGGCGATTGAGCATGCGCGGGCGGGGGGGCGATTGGGGGAGCTGTGTCATGCCGTGGAGAAGCATGTTTTGGGAAACGGGTTTTCGGTGGTGCGGGAGTATGTGGGGCATGGGGTGGGGCGGAAGCTTCATGAGGAGCCTCAGGTGCCGAATCATTGGAATTTTGGCCGGGACGGCAAGGGGGTGGCTTTGCAGGAGGGGATGATACTTGCTATTGAACCTATGGTGAATTTAGGCACGGAAAAGACGCGGACCTTGGCGGATCGGTGGACGGTGGTGACCTTGGATGGGAAGCCCTCGGCGCATTTTGAGCACACGGTATTGGTGGGTCGTGAGGGGGGTGAGATACTGACGCCGCGGCCGCGGTTTGCGGGGGGCTGAAAATCGGCTGGGAGCCCTTATTTTTCCTCAAAAAAGTGGGATTCCTGCCTTGCCAGCACTGGATAATGTGATAAGTGTCTACCTCCCTCGGATATTGGGGTTGCGGCGTGTCTGTGATTCGCCCGGCGGTCGGGTTCATTTTCGAGGTGAGAGTCGATTCCCTGAGGGGAGCACACCATGAAGGTAAGACCATCAGTTAAACGATTATGCACCGACTGCCGGATCATCCGGCGGGCGGGAGTGGTGCGTGTGATTTGCAAGAATCCTCGGCACAAACAGCGTCAGGGATAAGGAGATAAGATGGCGAGATTACTAGGAGTAGAGATTCCCAACGAGAAGCGCATTGAGGCGTCGCTTACTTATGTGTATGGGATCGGTCCGACGACCGCGAAGCGTATTTTGGAGCAGGCGAGCATTGATCCGAATATTCGGACGGGCGAGTTAAGCGACGATCAATTGTCGAACATCATGCATGTGATCGGCACGGAGAAGATCGTGATCGAGGGAGATCTTCGTCGTGAGTTGCAGGGCCATTTGAAGCGGTTGCAGCAGATCAATTGTTACCGGGGGATTCGTCATCGTCGTGGCTTGCCGGTGCGCGGTCAGCGCACGCACACGAACGCGCGGACGCGCCGTGGCAAGAAGTCGACGGTGGGTGTCGTGCGGAATCCGAATGCGAAGGCGGGCAAAGTATAGGTTTAGATTGAGCGATGGCGGACGAAGAGAAATCTGAAGAGGAAGTTAAGGAAGAGGCGGCGGCGCCTGTTGAGGAAGCGGCTCCTGAGGCGGCGGAAGCGAAGAGCGAAGAAGAAGCGCCTGCGGCCGCTGCGGAAGGTGAAGCCGAGGCCGCTCCGGCGGCGGAAAAAGAGGCACCTTCGAAAGAAGAGGCACCGGCTGCCGAGGGGGGCGAGGAAAAGAAGCCGGAGGGCAGTGGTGACGAGAAGCCTGCCGCGGAAGGCGAGAAGAGCGAGAAGAGCGAGGAGGGTGGTGATCGTCCCAAGGATGCGCGGCCGCAGTCGAAGGTGGATGAAGTTTTCATGTCGCTTGAGGGTGGGGATTCCGGCAAGCCGAAGATTCTCAAGGCGAAGGGCAGCAAGAACGTGCACGCTGGGATCGTGCATGTGCAGGCGACTTTTAACAACACGATCGTGACGGTGACGGATGTGAAGGGCAACGTGATCGGGTGGTCGACATCCGGGAAGCTTGGTTTTCGCGGGTCACGAAAGAGCACGGCGTATGCGGCGCAGTTGGTGTCGCAGGACGCGTGTCGCCAGGCGATGAGTCATGGTTTGCGTCAGGCGGAGGTTCGGGTGAAGGGTCCGGGATCGGGTCGTGATTCCGCGGTGCGCGCGGTGCAGGCGATCGGGATTGACGTGATTTTGATCAAGGATGTGACGCCGATTCCGCACAATGGGTGTCGTCCGCCGAAGGCGCGTCGCGTGTAGGGACGAACGAGAAGGAGCATTTAGAGCATGGCCAGATACACAGGACCGAGAGAGAAGATCAATCGCCGCTTTGGCATTCCGTTATTCGGCGCATCGAAGGAGTTGGAGCGTCGCAATTATGGTCCGGGGCAGCATGGTCAGCGCAGCATGCGGCGGAAGCGTTCCGATTATGCGATTGCTTTGGCCGAGAAGCAGAAGCTTCGTTTTCAGTATGGGGTTTTGGAGAAGCAGTTTCGTCGTTACTTCAAGGAAGCGCAGCGTCAGCGCGGGGTGACGGGGGAGATATTGCTACAATTGTTGGAGCGTCGCTTGGACAATGTGATTTTCCGCCTGGGCATGGCGAACACGCGTTTTGCGGCGCGGCAGTTTGTCGGGCACGGGCATGTGAAGGTGAATGGGAAGCGGGTGGACATTCCGTCTTACCAGGTGAATCCGGGTGATGTGATCACCGTGAAGGACAGTCCGCGGTCGCAGCAATTGGCGATGCGTTATCTTGATTTGACGCAGGCGGTACCGGTTCCTGAGTGGGTCACGGTGGATCGCGAGAACGTGACGGGGACCTTTGCGCGGATTCCGACGCGGGACGAGATCGATCCGATGGTGAATGAGCAGCTCGTGGTTGAGTTGTATTCGCGGTAGGTTCTGGCTGTTTTGTGGGGGGTATTCTTCGACTGCGGGACGGTTGGTACGGCGATTCGAGCCGGTTTCATCGGGGAGACGGGCCGAGAAGCCCTGGGCTGATTATTGATTGACTCAGGGTGGTCGTTTCGGTATAGCTCGAAGCTGACTTTCTCTGTCGTCAATGAGCGCGAAACTCGAGAGTTTGTTTCGAAAGGCCCCCATCATCGGGTTTTCGTCGGTGATGCTGATGATTCTTGTTCAGCAGCCTGTTACCGGGGCGACCAATGTGGTCGTGGAGTCCTTTGGGGGCTCGTCGACGGATCCGCTCAATGGAACGACGGCGGATGTATTTGCGTCGGGGATCACGAGTGCGGGAGGGAGCTCGACATGGGTTGCGGCGACCACTTCGCAGTTTAATGCGGATGGATCGATCACTCCCTTTTCGACTTTTGATGGGATCGCGTATCTCGACATGGGCTCTTACATTGACAATGCGAAGGGGACGGCGGTGGGTCTTTTTCGGCTTGGGCTCACGATCGCTCCAGCGACGCAAGGAAACTGGGTGGGATTGGGATTTACGAATGTGCTTCCGACGAGCACTTCGGACATGTTTTTATTACCGAACCCGATCGGCTTGGGGTGGGGTGGATACAACCGGACGCCATCGCAGGCGTTCTTTTATGCGGGACCGGGAAACGCCGATTTGGCGCCGACTTTGGCTCTGGGTGCGGGGCCGCACGATTTTGTCGTGACCTTAGATTTGACGACTTACGATGGGATCACCGATTTTGGGCACCTGAGTTACTCGGTGGACGGGGCGCCGCTCGTGGGTGGGGATTTCAGTTACACCTCGGCGAACCAGTTTCGCACGATCGCCATTTCCCAGGACAATGCTGCTAATGGCACGGTCAGCAATTTTTTTCTCGAGCAGATTCCTGAGCCGGGATCGGGGTTGTTGATGGTGGCGGGGAGTGGGCTGGTGTTGTTGAGGCGGCGGCGGGGCTGACTCGGAGGCTTCGAGTCTTGGACAGGCGCTACCGCAGTTGGCGGCCGTCGGCAACGAGCACCGGGTGTGCGAGGGGGGCGCTTAGTTCGTGAGGAACGTTTTGTTGCGGCCGTAGGTTTTGAGGCGGCCGTCGGAGTAGAGGATGACTTTGGTTTCGGCGGTGGCGGCGACCTGGCGGCCGCCGTTGCCGATGATTTCGGGCCAACCGGTGAGGGTGACGCTGCCGTCTTCGGGGTTGTAGATGGCGCGTTCGCAGTAGCCGACGTATCCACTGGGGGCGCCGGTTACGACCATTTCGATGGTGACATTGCCGACGCCGACGGCGGTGCGAAGGCCTTCCCCGGATTCGCCGTCCTTTTGCATGCCGACTTCGATGCGGTCGCTTTTGAGTTTGAAACGGTCGTTTTCCATGGAGGCGTTGCCGCGGAAGACGAGCGTGCCGGCTTCAAGGTCGAAGTCGACTTCGTCTTCGGCGGTGATGTTGACGTTGCCGAGCCCCATGTCATTGGATGAAGAAGCTGGGGTGGATTCGGCGACGAGTGCGCGGTTGCGGATTCGGGCGGGTGGTTCGTCTGAAATCACGGGTTCGGCATCGACAAGACTGTCGGGTGCGGGTGCGGGAGCGGGCACTGGGGCCGGCGCGGGAACGGAAGCGGGTTTGGGTTGCTGAGCGGCCACGGGGGAGGATTCGGCGGCGTCGGGAGCGGGCGTGTCCCACATGCCGGGGGCGATATCGATCTTTTGTTTGGGCAGGGTGGAGGAGGGGGCATGGCCGTCGGGATCGAGGGCGCCGAAGTCGATGGCGGGCAGTTCGAGGTCGGCGGGTGTGACGTTGCCCATCATGGCGACGAGGGCGGGGCTTTGGGGCGTGGTTGCGCGTTTTGGTGTCGGCTCGATTTTCGGTTCGGGGCGGGGGGTGGAATCCGGTTTGGGAGGGGTCGGGGAGAAGGTCAGTTTGGGCTCGGTGG